>CAUSDR010000261.1:0-8170 GCA_963530105.1 uncultured Janthinobacterium sp. | reverse complement strand
TCCGACTGGTGCGCGCCGGCGCCGCCGCGCAGCGTGGCGGCCGCCCCCCGCCGGTTGCGCGGCTTGGGCGTGGTTTTCACTTTGATTGTCATGTTCTCTCCTTTCAGCCCTTGATGCACACGACCTGGCGCAGGGTATGCACCACTTCCACCAGGTCGCTCTGGTGCGCCATGACGGCGTCGATGTTTTTATACGCGGCCGGAATCTCGTCGACCACGCCGCCATCCTTGCGGCATTCGATGCCGGCGGTCTGCTCGGCCAGGTCGAAGCGGTTGAAACGGCGCTTCGCCTCGCTGCGGCTCATGCTGCGCCCCGCCCCGTGCGAGCAGGAACAGAACGAGGCGGCATTGCCCTTGCCGCGCACGATGAAGCTGCGCGCGCCCATGCTGCCGGGGATGATGCCCAGCTCCCCCTGCCGCGCCGAAATGGCACCCTTGCGCGTCACGTACAGGTCGTCATGGCCATGCGTTTCGCGCGCGATGTAGTTGTGGTGGCAGTTGATGGCTTCCCCGTCGAGCTGGAACGGCGGCGCGAACTTCGCCAGCACGTCGAGCACGCGGCGCATCATCTCGCTGCGGTTGAGCAGCGCGTAATCCTGCGCCCAGTCCACCGCTTCCACATAGTCGTCAAACACGGCGGAGCCTTCGCTCAGGTAGGCCAGGTCGGCATCCGGCAACTGCAGCTGGTGGCGCCGCATGTCCTTCTGCGCGGCGGCGATGAAATAGCGTCCGATGGCGTTGCCGATGCCGCGCGAACCCGAATGCAGCATGACCCACACGCGCTGCTCCTCGTCGAGGCAAATTTCAATGAAATGGTTGCCGCCACCGAGCGTGCCCGCCTGGCAGATCCACGTGCGCTCGAACTGGCGCAGCATCTTGGCGATGCCGCGGTGGCGCCCGACGATGCTCTCCAGGCGCCCGGCGAGGGGTCGCGCGGCGCGTGCATGGCGCGAGCCCTGCACGCGGCTCCAGTCGTGCTGCTCGAAGCCGACGGGAACCTCCGCTTCGATGGCGCTGCGCAGGCGCGCCAGGTTGTCGGGCAGGTCGCTGGCCGTCAGGGTGGTGCGCACGGCGTTCATGCCGCAGCCGATGTCGACGCCCACGGCGGCCGGGATGATGGCGCCGCGCGTGGGAATCACGCTGCCGACGGTGGCGCCGATGCCGGCATGCACGTCGGGCATGGCCGCCACGTGCGGATGGACGATGGGCAGGCTGGCGATATGGTGCAGCTGGCGCAGCGCCTGCGCGTCGATATCGTCGGTAAAAACATGCACGGGCACGCGGGCGCCGTGCAAAGTCTGATGAATGGGCATAACGGTATTCCTTGGTATTGTCGTTATGCCGGGGCCTGGTAAACCAAAAAACCCCGGCGAGTTTCCTCACCGGGGTTTTGAAGGACACCGGCTCGGGATCGGCAATGCTGCCGATGGCCCCGAGCGTCATGCGCGGGGCTAGTGGTAAATCAATTTGCTGCCAGCCTGCTCGAACATGGGTATCCTTTCTTTAGTTTGGTTAATCTGCACTGCGGACGCTGATTCTGCACCGGATGCTGCAGTGCGTCAACCGCTTTTCATGGCGCATGTGCCAACGTTGCTATTTTGCCGCAGCCTCGCCGGCCCCGGCCTTTTCCTTGGCGATGCGCGCATCGAGCTTGGCCTCATTCCTGGCCGCGTAATCGCGGCAAGCCTGCGCATCGATGAAGGGATTCGGCGTGGCGCCTTCCAGCAGGCGCCGCAGTTTTTCATCGGCGCCGGAATGGTCGGGATGCGCGGAGATCAAAATATCGCACGGCAGCCTGGCGAAGTCCCGCATGGTGCGGCGGAAGGCGGGCGTCATGTCGCCATGGCCGGCATCGCCGATGAAATGGAAAGCGTCGGCCCCCACCGGCGTGAGGCTGGCGCCGAACACCACGTTGAGGCAATCGCTGCCTTCGGCATCCTCGCACGACGTCCAGGTCCAGCTGGTGCTGCCCGGCGTATGGCCGGGCGTGTAGCGCGCCGTCACCGCCACGCCGCCCAGCCGCAGGGTTTCGCCATCGGCGATTTCGCGCACGTTGGCGACGGCCGGCATGGCATCGATTTCACCCGCCTGCGGATCCGTGTCGAGCACCTGGCCCGCGCGCAGCGCCTGCGCCCCCAGCGGGCTGGCGATGACTTGCGCGCCGCTGTCGCGCGCCAGCGCGGCGATGCCGCCGGAATGGTCGAAGTGCGCTTCCGTATTCAGGATGAATTTGACGTCTTCCAGGCGAAAGCCCAGTTCCAGGATATGCTCCTTGATCGCGCCAACCGACTGCGGCAGCGCGCCGTCGATGAGGATCAAGCCGTCGCGCGTGTGGATCAGCACCACGCTCAAGCCGCCCACGCCCACGTAATACGTGTCGCCATGGATGCGCGCCGGCTGCTGCGCGCGGTTCCACTGCGCCGCGTACGGCGAAGCGATCGGCTGCGTCAGCGGATCGTTGGCGGGCGCGGCCGCCTGCGCGATGGATGGCAGCGTCACGCTGGCCAGGGCGATACTCAGCAAGGTCTTGGGAAGGAAAAAGGGCGGCATGCGGCTCCAGGGGTGAGTGGCGGTGGACGATGCCACAGGGTAACGTCGCCAGCCGTACCCGGTCAAGCAAGCCGCCGCGCGCCAGCCCGTTTGCGCTACGATAGAGGCCCCACCACTGCCGCGCGCCTAGCCGCCCTCTTGCCATGCGTTTGCTGATCCTGTCCGACCTGCACCTGGAAGTCTGGGGTGACGATACCCCCGCCATCGACCTTGCCGCCAGCCGCCCCGACGTGGTGATCCTGGCCGGCGACATCGACACGGGCAGCCATGCCATCGCCTGGGCCGCGCGCACCTTTGGCGCCCTGCCCGTGCTGTACGTGCACGGCAACCATGAAGGCTATGGCCACCAGCTGGAACACATGCAGGACGCCGTGCGCGACGCCTGCGCCAGCGCCAATGCGCACGGCGCCAGCATCCGCCTGCTCGATGGCGACGCCGTGGAACTGGACGGCGTGCGCTTCCTCGGCGCGACGCTGTGGACGGATTTCCTGCTGTTCGGCGCCGAGCGCCAGGAAGAAGCCTTGAACGCGGCGCAAGCCTACATGCCCGACTACAAGCGCATCAGCACGGGCGGCGATGCGCCGCGCCTCTTGTGCGCGAGCGACACGGCGCAATTGCACGCGCGGCACAAGGCGTGGCTGCGGCAGCAACTGGCGCAGCCTTTCGATGGCAAGACGGTGGTCATCACGCACATGGCGCCGTCGATGCTGTCGGTGGAAGAGCAGTACGCAACGAACCTGGGTTCGCCCGCCTTTGCCTCGCACCTCGATGCGCTGGTGGCGCAGGCCGACCTGTGGGTGCATGGCCACATGCACACCTCGCTCGACTATCGCATCGATGCCTGCCGCGTCGTCTGCAACCCCTGCGGCTACAAGCGGCCCGACGGCACGCCGGAGAATGAACGCTACGATTCCGGCTTCATCATCGACCTCTCCAGCGCGGTTTAATTTTTCCGATAGCGCAGCTGCACCACGCCGCTGAGCAGCTGGCGCGTGGCGTCCAGCCGCCAGTCGCTGCGCGGCAAGCCATCCTCGAACAGGCGCACGCCCTTGCCCAGCACCACGGGCAGCACGGACAAGGTGAGGCTGTCGATGACGCCTTCGCGCAGGGCCGCGCGGATGACGGCGCCGCCATCGAGGTAGACGTGGCGGCAGCCTTCAGCCGCCAGCTGCGCCAGCACCGCCGCCACGCTGCCTTCGCGGCGCTGCTCGCCATGGCGCGGGATAAAATCGCGGTGGCTGAGCACCACCACGCGCTTGCCCGCATACGGCCACGGCTCGAAGCCCAGCACGGCGTCATACGTGGTGCGGCCGATCAGCAGGGTATCGGTTTGCGCCATCAGGGCCGTGTAGCCTGTGGCGTCGGGCGAGTCGGGCGCCAGTTCGGCCAGCCAGGACAGGTCGCCGTTTTCTGCCGCGATGCAGCCGTCGATGCTGATGCCGAGAAAGACGCTGACGAAGGTTTTTTGCATGAATGCTCCTTGATTTAATTCTACAGTGTAGAATTATGCTCATGCAAACGCCAAAAACTCAAGCTTCAATCCCTTCCGTGCGGCGCGCGGGACGCCCCCGCCGCGCCGCGCCCGCGCTGGACAATGCAATCATCCTGCACGCGGCCCTGGCCCTGCTGGAAGAAAAAGGCGAAGCGTTTTCCATGCGCGCGCTGGCGCAAAACCTGGGCGTGGACGCCATGGCGCTGTATCACTACTACGCGGGAAAAGAGGAATTATTGCTGGCCCTGATGGCGCAGCGTTTTGCCGCGCTCGACCCGCGCCAGCCGCCGTTTACGCGGCGCCAGGCGCCGCGGCGGCGCGTGCTGGCGCTGTGCGCGCTGTACCTGGAACTGGTCAGCACCACGCCGTATTTCGTGCGCCTGATGGCGCGCGGCCTGGTCACGCACGCCGACGTGGCCGAGCGCTTCACGGCGCTGTTCGAGCTGGCCGTCGATGGCCTCGCGCTGGATAGAAAAACCCGCTTGCGCGGGCGCGATGCGCTCGTCGATTTCCTGCACGGCTATGCGCTGGCGGGCCGCCCCACCAGCGAAACGGCCTGGCACGCCTCGGCCGGCCTGATCCTGGCGGGCATGGCCGCCGCAACTTGAACTAGTCAGGCCTGCCAGCCATCCAGGCGCGCTCGCCCGGCATCAGGCCAGCAGCTTGAGCAGCGCCCGGGCGGCCGCTTCCGACGATGCCGGATTCTGGCCCGTGACCAGCAAGCCATCGGTGACGGCGTATGGCTGCCAGTCGCCCAGCTTGGAGTAGATGCCGCCGTTTTCCTTGAGCATGTCCTCGACCAGGAAAGGCACGATCGCGCTCAGGCCGACGGCGTCTTCCTCGGTATTCGTAAAACCCGTCACCTGCTTGCCGCGCACCAGCGGCGTGCCGTCGGCGGCCTTCACGTGGCGCAGCACGCCCGGCGCGTGGCAGACGGCGGCAACCGGCTTGCCGGCCGCGATCATCTGCGCGATCAGCGCGATCGAGTGCGGGTCTTCGGCCAGGTCCCACAGCGGGCCATGGCCGCCCGGGTAGAACACGGCGTCAAAGTCGGCCACCTTCACGTCGGCCAGCTTGCCCGTATGGGCCAGCACGGCTTGCGCGGCGGCGTCCTGCTTGAAGCGACGCGTGGCGTCCGTCTGCGAATCGGGCTCGTCGCTTTTCGGGTCCAGCGGCGGCTGCCCGCCCAGCGGCGACACCACGCTCAGGGTGGCGCCCGCTTCCTGCAGCGCATAGTAGGGCGCGGCGAATTCTTCCAGCCAGAAGCCGGTTTTCTTGCCGGTGTTGCCGAGTTGGTCGTGCGAAGTCAATACCATCAGGATGTTCATGTTGTTTCCTTGTATGTCAGGGTTACAGTGCTGCTTCGAGGATGCGGCGGCTGCGCGCGAGGTCGATATCGCGGTGTTCGCCCAGGGCGGTCATGCCGTGTGCTTCCAGCTGCTTCAATACCGCTTCCACCGCCTCCTGGCCCAGCTGGTAGGCGGACAGGCGGGTCGGGATGCCCAGGCCTTCGAAGAAGGCGCGCGTGCGGGCGATGGCGGCATCGATGCGCTCGTCGTCGCTGCCCTGCGTGATGTTCCAGACGCGCTCGCCATACTGCAGCAGCTTGCCGCGCTTCTGCTCGCGCTGCACGTCCAGCAGCGCGGGCAGCACCAGGGCCAGGGTGCGCGCATGGTCGATGTCGTACAGGGCCGTCAGCTCGTGGCCGATCATGTGGGTGGCCCAGTCCTGCGGCACGCCGGCGCCGATCAGGCCATTCAGAGCCAGGGTGGCGGTCCACATCAGGTTGGCGCGCGTGGCGTAATCGTCGGGCGAGGCCACGGCCTGCGGCGCGATCTCGACCAGCGTCTGCAGCAAGCCTTCGGCAAAGCGGTCCTGCACCTTCGCCTGCACCGGATAGGTCAGGTACTGCTCCGTGGTGTGCACGAAGGCGTCCACCAGGCCATTGGCCACCTGCGTGGCGGGCAAGGTGAAGGTTTTACTCGGGTCGAGCACGGAAAATTGCGGGTACAGCAGCGGGTTGCGGAAGCTGAGCTTGTCATGCGTGGCTTTTTTCGTCACCACGCCGCCGCTGTTCATTTCCGAGCCGGTGGCCGGCAAGGTCAGCACCGTGCCAAACGGCAGTGCGCGCTGCACATTGGCGCCGCCGCGTTCGGCGATTTCCCACGGCTCGCCTGCGTACAGGGCGGCCGCGGCGACGAACTTGGTGCCGTCGATCACCGAGCCGCCGCCGACAGCCAGCAGGAAGTCGCGTTGCTCAGCGCGCACCACGGCGACGGCGCGCATCAGGGTTTCATAGCTGGGATTGGGTTCGATGCCGCCGAACTCCTGCACGCTGCGCTGGCCCAGCGCGGCCCGCACTTCGGCCAGGGTGCCCGTCTTTTCCGCGCTGGCGCCGCCGTACAGGATCAGCACGCGCGCGTCGGGCGGCACCAGGGTGGACAACTTGGCGACGGTATCAAGACCGAAGACGATCCGGGTCGGGTTATGGAATTCAAAATTTTTCATCACGTAGCTCCATCATTATTAGACTGGTCGTCTAGAAGTTAATTCAAAAAAACGCGGCAGCCATCGCCATCCGCGCCCGCTGTCTCCGCCTGTTTCAGTGCTGCACTGTCATGTCGGCCGGCAGCTGCAGCATGTCCAGCGTGGCTTGCCAGGCCGTTTGCAGGGCGCTGGCATCGCGCCGCAGCTTGGTCAGCATGGCGGCCCCCAGCCACAACTGGTACAGGGTGGCGGCCATCTGCGCCGCATCCGTCACCGACGGCAGGGAGCCATCTTCCCTGCCCTGCGCGATGGCCAGCGCCAGCCTGGCGATGATGCGGTGGGTGCCGTCCAGCAGCGCCACGCGCATCGGCTCGGACATGTCCGCCACTTCGCTGCTGAGCTTGACGACCAGGCAGCGGCAGTCGCAGCCCGTGCCATCGAGGCTGGCGCTGGTCCAGCTGGCCCAGTACGCCATCAGCGATTGCGCCGCGCTCTGGCCAGGCTGGCCGAGCACGTTTTCCATCCCGGCCAGGTAGCCGCTGACGTAATCTTCCAGCATCGCTTCGCCAAACAATTCCTTGGACTTGAAGTAATGGTAGAACGACCCCTTGGGGACGTCGGCGGCCGACAAAATCTCGTTCAGCCCCACGCCGGCAAAGCCCTTGCGCGTGATGATGGCCTTGCCCTGGTCGATAATGTGCTGGCGCACGTCGGTGTATTCAGCTTTCATGCAAGCAAGTGTAACACAATTAGACCAGTCGTCTAGTATAAATTAAACCCAGAAACAAATTTTGGGGTCAGACCCTCAAGGCCGCTAACGCAGAGGCTTGCGCTAGAGGGCGCGGGGGTCTGACCCCGGCAGCCGCAGTCGGCCAGCCAGCTTAGGCAAACTTCTTGAAATCCGGCTTCCGCTTTTCAAAGAAGGCCGTAAACGCTTCCTTCGCTTCCGCCCCGCCCAGCATGGCGCTGAACAGCTTGTTTTCGTCGGCGATGGCCGCCTTCATCGGCTCCATGCGGCTTTGCTTCATCAGGCGCTTGGTGGCGCGGATGGAGGCGGCCGGCAGGGCCACCAGCTTGGCGGCCTGGCCTTGCGCGAACGTCACCAGGTCGTACAGGGGCACGACTTTCGACACCAGGCCCATTTCCAGCGCTTCCTGCGCCGGGAACGCTTCGCCCAGCATCAGCTTTTCCGCCGCGCGCGGGTAGCCGGCCAGTTGCGTGAGCAGCAGGCTGGAGCCGAATTCCGGGCACAGGCCCAGCTGCGTGAACGGCATCGAGAAGCTGGCGTTGTCGGCCGCGTAGACCAGGTCGCAGTGCATCAACAAGGTCGTGCCGATGCCGATGGCGGGGCCGGAAACGGCCGCCACCACGGGCTTGCTGCTGCCGTACAGGGCGCGCATGAACTGGAACACGGGACGCTGCTCGTCGAGCGAGCCGTCGCTTGGCCGCGCCGTCTTCATGAAATCATCGAGGTCGTTGCCGGCCGTGAAAATCTCGCGCTTGCCGCAGATCAGAATGGCGCGCACGGCGTCGTCCGTCTCCGCCGCCACCAGCGCGTCGGCCAGGGTCTGGTACATGGCGCCCGTGATCGCATTCTTGCGTTCCAGGCGATTGAATTCCAGGGTCAGAACACCCTCGCTCG
>CAUSDR010000260.1:0-8182 GCA_963530105.1 uncultured Janthinobacterium sp. | reverse complement strand
GGGCCGTCCTGCGCGACGCGCCGGCCGCCCTGGCCCGCTGGGGCGCCCGCTTCATGGATGACGACGCCAAGCGGCCGGCGCCGCTGGCCGCCTGGGTGCATGATTTCCGCGGCTTGCTGGCGCATACCTCGCGCGACCTCGGCACGGCTGCCGGCCACTACATGCAAAGCTATGAAGCGGCGCTGGAAAGCGGCCAGCTGCGCGGCGCCATCACGGCCGCCATCAATATCGGCGACTGCTTCGCCAGCCTGAACGACCACGAATCGGCACTCGAATGGATGCAGTGCGCGCTGGACCTGGCGCGCCCCACGGGCTGGCCGCGCAGCATCGGCGCCTGCCAGACGCACACGGCCGAAACCATGCGCAAGCTGGGCCGCCTGGCCGCCGCCGAGGAATTGCTGCGCGAAGCGCTGCACATCCTGGCGCCCGTGTCCGGCGCCCGCACGTATGCCAATGCGCTGTTCCACCTGGGCGAACTGAGCCTGGACAAGGGCGACTACGACACGGCGCTCGATGCCTTCAGCCGCCTGGCGCAACGGGCCGAAGCGCTGGGCCAGGCCGATTTCCGCAGCATGGCGCAGCGCGGCAGCGCGCACGCGCTGTCATACCTGGACCGTCCGGACGAGGCGCACGAGGCGGCGGAGCGGGCGCGGCAGCTGGCCACCGCGCAGGGCGACGCCATGCACCAGGTGGCGGCGCTGCGCGTGCTGGCGATGCTGCACGCGCGCCACGAACTGCCGTTGCCGCCGGGCATGCTGGAGAGAAATCCCGCCCTGCACTTCCTGCACCAGGCGCTGCAGGTGGCCGCCTCCATCGACGGCTATGTGCCGCCGGGCGAACTGCTCGATGCGCTGGCGCGCGAATACGCGCATGCGGGCGACTATGCGCGCGCCTACGATATCGCCCTCGATGCGGGCGTGGCGCGCGAAAAAAGCCATACGCAGCAAGCCACCAACCGCGCCATCGCCATGCAGGTGCACCACCAGACGGAGCATGCGCGTTCGGAAGGCTATCATCACCGCGAACTGGCCGCCTCCGAGGCGCGCCGCGCCGAAGTGCTGCAGCAGACCAGCGACACCCTGGAGCGCCTGTCGGCCATCGGCCAGGAAATCACCACCCACCTCGACGCCAGCGCCGTGTTCCAGGTGCTGGACCGCCACGTCCATGCCTTGCTGCCCGTCAATACCTTCGCCGTCTACATGCTCGATCCGGCCGGCACGGCGCTGCGGCGCGCGCATGGCATGGAAGCGGGCCGCCCGCTGCCCGACAACGCCATTCCACTGAGCAATCCCCGCGCCTATTCCGTGCGCTGCCTGCTGGGCCGGCGCGAGGTGTATATCGCCCAGGTGCCGCCGCGCCGCCACGCCTACACCGTGCCCGGCACCCTGCATAACCAGAGCGTGCTGTACGTGCCGCTGATGGTGGGCGAACGCATCCTGGGGGTGATGACGGTGCAAGCCTGCCACGCCAATGCGTACGGCGAGCGCGAGCGCCTGATCTTCCGCACCCTGTGCGCCTACGGCGCCATCGCGCTCGACAACGCCAGCGCCTACCGCCAGCTGCAAGATGCCCAGGCGCAACTGGTGTCGCAGGAAAAACTGGCCGCCCTCGGTTCGCTGATGGCGGGCGTGGCGCATGAACTCAATACCCCGATCGGCAACAGTTTATTGATCGCCAGCACCATGCAGCAAAAAACGGAAGACGTGGAACGGCTGATGAACGGCCCCGGCCTGCGCCGCTCCGACCTGGCCAGCTTTATCGAGGATGCGGGCAAGGCGTCGGCGCTGGTGATGCGCGGCCTGCACAGCGCCGCCGACCTGGTCAACAGCTTCAAGCAGGTCGCCGTCGACCGTACCACGGAACAGCGGCGCCAGTTTGAACTGCAGCAAGTGAGCAATGAAATCATCGCCACCGTCATGAACCGCATCCGCAGCTCGGGCCACCGCATCGAGACGGAGATCGACTTCGGCATCGCCATGGACAGCTATCCGGGTCCGTTCGGCCAGGTGATCACCAATCTGATCAACAATGCCCTGCTGCACGCCTTCGGGCAGCCGCACAACGACGGCAGCGCCAGCACGGGCTACATGCGCCTGTCCGCCACGGCCGACGCTGCGCGCGTGCAGATCGTGTTTGAAGACAATGGCGGCGGCATCGCGGAACAGCACCTGTCGCGTATCTTCGATCCCTTCTTTACCACCAAGCTGGGCCAGGGCGGCAGCGGCCTCGGTTTGTCGATCAGCTACAACATCGTCACGGCCCTGCTGGGCGGCACCATCCAGGTGGCCAGCAGCCCCGCCGGCACGCGTTTCACGCTCGACTTGCCGCTGGTGGCACCGCAGATCGACGCCGCCACCCCGGCCAGCATTTATTAGGCGGGCGGTACCCGGGCTGGACGCGGCCACTTGTCTACACAAGTACCCGTCCGGCCAGTCTTTCCAATCTAAAAGCAAAACCCTTATAATTGAATGGCTGAAGTCCCTGCCATTGCATGATTTGCAACTTGGCAAACCGCATCGATCCGCGCGGCACAACGGCGCGGGCACCGATCAATACAGCAGCGCGCCGGGCGAGGCAGCCATCAGCACGACATTGTTCAGCTGATGCAACCCGGCGGGAAAGGCACGCCGCCGGCGGCCTGCGCATCTTCAAGTGGTCATTATGTCGACAAAAAAACCGATCAAGCATTACCTCCAGTTCTCCGATTTCACGTTGGAAGAGTACGAATATGTGATCGAACGCGCCCATCTGATCAAGCGCAAGTTCAAGAATTACGAAATCTACCATCCGCTGATCGACCGCACCCTGGTGATGGTCTTTGAAAAGAACTCGACCCGCACCCGCCTCTCGTTCGAGGCCGGCATGCACCAACTGGGCGGCGCCGCCATCTACCTGAACACGCGCGACTCGCAGCTGGGCCGCGGCGAACCGGTGGAAGACGCGGGCCAGGTCATGTCGCGCATGTGCGACATCATCATGGTGCGTACCTTCGGCCAGGAAATCATCGAGCGCTTCGCCGCCAATTCGCGCGTGCCCGTGATCAATGGCCTGACCAATGAACACCACCCGTGCCAGGTCTTTGCCGACATCTTCACCTACATCGAGCACCGCGGTTCGATCGCCGGCAAGGTGGTGGCCTGGATCGGCGACGCCAACAACATGCTGTACTCGTGGCTGCAGGCGGCTGAAGTGTTCGGCTTCCACGTCAACGTATCGACGCCGAAGGGCTATGACATCGACTTGTCGCAAGTCAAGACCGAGCGCTACACCTTCTTTGCCAATCCGTCCGACGCCTGCGAAGGCGCGCACCTGGTGAACACGGACGTGTGGACCAGCATGGGCTACGAAGCGGAAAACGCGGCGCGCATCGCCGCCTTCGACGGCTGGATCGTCGATGGCGCGAAGATGTCCCGCGCGGCGCCCGACGCGCTGTTCATGCATTGCCTGCCCGCCCACCGCGGCGAGGAAGTGGCGGCCGAAGTCATCGACGGCCCGCAATCGGTGGTGTGGGACGAGGCGGAAAACCGCCTGCACGTGCAAAAAGCGCTGATCGAATACCTGTTACTCGGTAAAATCCAATAATTCGCCAGGCATTGCAGAAACCCTGGCAGTATCGCAACACATACATAGACAACGACAACTGGAAGCAATATGAGCGACATTAAAAAAGTAGTCCTGGCCTATTCGGGCGGGCTCGACACCTCCGTCATCCTGAAATGGCTGCAAGATAACTACCAGTGCGAAATCGTCACCTTCACGGCCGACCTGGGCCAGGGCGAAGAACTGGAGCCGGCGCGCGCCAAGGCCATCAAGTTCGGCATCAAGCCGGAAAACATCCATATCGAAGACGTGCGCGAAGAATTCGTGCGCGATTTCGTCTTCCCGATGTTCCGCGCCAATACCGTCTACGAAGGCGAATACCTGCTGGGCACGTCCATCGCCCGTCCACTGATCGCCAAGCGCCTGATCGAAATCGCCAACGCCACGGGCGCCGACGCCATTTCGCACGGCGCCACCGGCAAGGGCAACGACCAGGTGCGTTTCGAGCTGGGCGCCTACGCGCTGAAGCCGGGCGTGAAGATCATCGCGCCATGGCGTGAATGGGACTTGCTGTCGCGCGAAAAACTGCTGAAGTACGCGGAAGACGCCGGCATCGAAATCGACATGAAGCACAAGAACGGCGGCGCGCCGTACTCGATGGATGCCAACTTGCTGCACATCAGCTTTGAAGGCCGCCACCTGGAAAACCCGAGCGCCGAAGCGGAAGAAAGCATGTGGCGCTGGACCGTCAGCCCGGAAAAGGCGCCGGACGAAGCGGAATACCTGGACATCGAATACGAAAAAGGCGACATCGTCGCCATCAATGGCGTGCGCATGTCGCCCGCCACCGTGCTGGCCGAACTGAACAAGGTTGGCGGCAAGCATGGCGTGGGACGCCTGGACCTGGTGGAAAACCGCTATGTCGGCATGAAATCGCGCGGCTGCTATGAAACCCCGGGCGGCACCATCATGCTGAAAGCCCACCGCGCCATCGAATCGATCACCCTGGACCGCGAAGTGGCCCACCTGAAAGATGACCTGATGCCGCGCTACGCGTCGATGATCTACAACGGCTACTGGTGGGCGCCCGAGCGCGTCGCCCTGCAAACCCTGATCGACCACACGCAGGAAACCGTGAACGGCTGGGTACGCATCAAGTTGTACAAGGGCAATGTGATCGTCGTGTCGCGCGATTCGAAGACCGATTCGCTGTTCGACATGAACATCGCCACCTTCGACGAAGACGGCGGCGCCTACAACCAGGCCGACGCCGGCGGCTTCATCAAGCTGAACGCCTTGCGCATGCGCATCGCCGCCATCGCCCGCGAAAAGCGCGGCCAGAAGTAATCGCCGGCAGGGAGGCAGCGCCTCCCTGGCCCGTCAAAAGCCGCCTGCGGGCGGCTTTTTTACATTTGAAGCGCACTCGTCCGCGATTTCCGTCCCGCCACGCCCCCAGATTGTCCCCATTTTGCTGTCTGCGTGGCAAAATGCTACAGTGCAATTATGCTGACCTTCCCGCTTCCGGAGCCCTCCCATGTTCAAAGACCTGAGTATCAAGAATAAACTGTACCTGGGCTTCGGCTCGATCGTGGCCATCATCCTGATCTTGCTGGCAGTCGCCTACAACAGTTTTACGCGCCTGTCGGAAGCCAATGCATGGGACCGCCACACGATGGAAGTGCTGGTCGAGATCGACAAGATTCATAATTCCATCCTGCAAATCCAGGTCGAGGCGCGCGGCTTCATCCTGACCGGCAACGAAGCCTCGCTGAACCCGGAAACGGATGAGATGGCGATCCTGGCGCAGCACACGCAAAAAGCCGTCAGCATGACGGTGGACAACAAAGTGCAGTCGGAACGTTTCCGCAAGATCGACCAGCTGACCACCACCTGGGTCAAGGAATGGATCAACCCGCTGATCGAGAAGCGCCGCGCGCTGGGCAATGTTCCTGGTGCCACGGAGGCGGTGGCGCGCACCATGCCGCCTGGCGGCTACCCCGCCGTCACGCAGGCGAACAAGATGCTCGATGAGGCGGCGGCCGAGGAAAGCCGCCTGCTGGCCGAGCGCACCACCACCACGGCAAAACTGCAGGAAACCATGATGCTGACCTTGGCCCTGGGCGGCCTGCTGTGCGTGGTGCTGGCGCTGGGCATTTCCTACATCCTTGGCAAGTCCATCCTCGGCCCGCTGAACAACCTGACGGATGCCGTCGGCCGCATCGCCGGCGGCGAGCAGGGCGCGCGCGCCGCCATCGTCTCGGGCGACGAACTGGGCAAGGTCACGGAAGAATTCAACCGCATGGCGCAAACCATCCAGGACAACCAGGCCAACGAGCTGGCCGCCACGAATACCCTGCGCGCCAAGGTCGATTCCCTGCTGGAAGTGGTGTCGAAGGCCGCCTCGGGCGATTTGACGGGCAAGGTCACGATCACGGGCAGCGACGCCATCGGCCAGCTGGGCAATGGCCTGGCGAAGATGTTCGAAAACCTGCGCAGCCTGCTCAACAACGTGCAAAAGGCCGGCATCCAGGTGACCACCTCGGCGACGGAAATCGCCGCCTCGGCGCGCCAGCAGGAAGCCACCGGCATTGAGCAAGCGCAAACCAGCGTGGAAATCCTCAGCACCACCAAGGAAATCTCGGCCAATACGAGCCAGCTGCTCAAAACCATGGAAGACGCCACCGCCGTGGCCGACTACACGACGAATGCCACGGCCGAAGCGCAGAATAACCTCAAGCGCATGGATTCGACCATGCAGCACATGGTCTCGGCCACCGATTCCATCAACGCCAAGCTGGCCGCCCTGTCGGAAAAGGCCAGCAATATCAACAGCGTGCTGATCACCATCACCAAGGTGGCCGACCAGACCAACATCCTGTCGCTGAACGCCGCCATCGAGGCGGAAAAAGCGGGCGAAGCGGGCCGCGGCTTCTCCGTGGTGGCCACCGAGATCCGCCGCCTGGCCGACCAGACTTCCGTGTCGACCTGGGATATCGAGCAAATGCTCAAGGAAATGCAGTCGGCCGTCTCGGCCAGCGTGATGGGCATGGATAAATTCTCGGAGGAAATCCGCCGCAGCGTGGGCGAAGTGCGGCAAGTGGCCGAACAGCTGTCGTCCGTGATGGACCAGGTGCAAAAACTCACGCCGCAGTTTGATGCCGTGCTGCAAGGCATGCAGTCGCAGGCGATCGGCGCCTCGCAAATTTCCGACACCATGATGCAGCTCAATGACGCCACGCAGCAGACGGTGGAATCCCTGAAGGCCACCAGCGAGGCGGTGCACCAGCTGCAATACGCGGCGGGCGACCTGCAATCGAGCGTCTCGACCTTTGCCGTGACCATCTGACCCATGAAAGTACTGCTTTTTCACATCGGACGCGACCGCTATGGCTTGCCACTGGCCGGCATCGTGCGCGTATTGCCGCTGCTGGAACTGAAGCAGTTGCCGCTCACTCCAGACTATGTGGCCGGCCTGATGGACTTGCACGGCACGCCCGTGCCCGTGATCGACCTGTCGCGCCTGGCCGGCCTGGCGCCGGCGGCGGCGCAGTTCGACACGCGCATCGTCATCGTCGACTACCGCGCGCCCGATGGCGCCACGCACGCGCTGGGCCTGATGGCGTCGCAGGTGCGCGGCATCGCCGACATCGACCCGCACAAGCTCGATGACAGCGGCGTCGCCACGGCGCCCTTCCTGGGCCAGGTGGCCAGCGACGCGGATGGCATCGTGCAACTGGTGGAGCTCGACCAGCTGCTGCCGCCGGACGTGCGCGCGCTGCTGTTCCAGAGCGGGAGCGCGGCATGACGGCGCAATCCCTGCTGCGCCGCGCCACCGGGCTGTCCGTCTCGAAATCGGTGGCCGAGCGGGCCGTCGTCCAGCGCATGGAGCGCACGGGCTTTACCGACAGCGAAGCGTATCTGCACGCTCTCACGCCGGCCGAAATGACGCAGCTGATCGAACTGGTGGTGGTGCCGGAATCGTGGCTGTTCCGCGACCCGCAGGCGTTTTACGCCACCGTGGAACTGGTGCAGGAACGCTGGGCGCGGGGCCGCGCCACGCGCATCCTGTCGATTCCGTGCGCCGGCGGCGAGGAGCCGTATTCGATGGCCATGGCGCTGCGCGATGGCGGCGTGCCGAAGCAGGCCTTCAGCATCGACGCCTATGACCTGAGCCCCGGCTGCATCGAGCGGGCGCAGGCCGGCATCTATGGCCGCAACGCCTTCCGCGCGCAGGACGTGGCTTTCCGCGAGCGCTACTTCACGCACGTGGCGGACGACGCCTACCGCATCATCGACGCCCTGCGCGAGCAAGTCACCTTCAGGCAGGGCAACCTGCTGCAGTTCGACACGGCCACCTACAGCCGCCACTACGACGTCATTTTCTGCCGCAACCTGCTGATTTATTTCGACAAACCGACCACGCGCGCGGCCATCCACAACCTGTCGGCCCTGCTGGCCGACGACGGCATGCTGCTGGCCGGCTATGCGGAAGTGCCGTCGTTCTGCCAGAACGGCTTTGCGCCGCTGCAGTTCCGCCAGGCGTTCGCCCTGAAGAAGGAAGCGACGCCGCCGGCGGCCGTGATCCAGGTGGCCGCCCTGCCGCCCGTGCGCGCGCTGCGCAGCGTGCCGCCCGCGCCGCGCC
>CAUSDR010000259.1:0-8215 GCA_963530105.1 uncultured Janthinobacterium sp. | reverse complement strand
AGCGGCGCCAGGTCGCCGGGCGCCAGCGCCGTCCCTGCCGGCGCCTGCGGGTCGAGCTGCGCCAGCGCCAGCAGCTGGTTGACGAGCCGCGTGGCGCGCTCCACGCTGGCGCTCAGGCCGGCGATGAATTCATCGCGTTCGTCCGCGCTGCGGGCCCGCTGCAGCACCTGCAGATTGGTCTTGATGGCGGCCAGCGGCGTGCGCAGCTCGTGCGCCGCATCGGCCGTGAAGCGCTGCTCGTTGTCGCGGCTATGCCGCACCCTGCCGAACAGGCGGTTAATTTCCAGCAGCAGCGGATGCAGTTCGGCGGGCGCGCCATGCAGGTTGACGTTGGCCAGGTCATGCGGCGTGCGCGCCGAGACCTCGGCGGCGGACACCTGCAGCACGCGGAACACGCGGTGGATGGCCCACCAGATGGCGAAAGTGGCCAGCGCCACCAGCAGCAGGCCAAACAGCGCGATGCGGTAAAAGAAGCCGCGGCTGATATCGTCGCGGTGGCTGGTCGGCTCGGCCACCAGCAGCTGCAACGTGCGCGGCTGGTCCCACAGCGAGAACAGGCGCCAGCGCTGGCCGGCGATCGTCGTCCACGACAGGCCGTCGGGCGCGCTGCGCGACAGGGCGATGTCGGAGGCCGCGTCGTTGCGGTACAGCACGCGCTGCTGCGCGTCGCGCACCTTGAACAGCAAATAATGGTGCGGATTCGGATGGCCGCGCAGGGGCAGGTCGATCGGCCCCGTCAAGCCATGTTCGCGCACGTCCTTTTCCACCAGCGACAGCAGCAGGTGGCCCGTTTCGGTCAGCGACTGGTCGAACAGTTCCTGGCTTTCGCGGCGCGCTTCCACATACACGATGGCGGCGCTGCTGACCCACAGGGCCAGGGTCAGGCCCAGCAGCACTGCCAGCAGGGTGCGCCGCAGCGACCAGCTTTTCATGGCTTGGCCGCCCATGCCGCCGCCAGGCCAGTGTGGATGAAATGGAGGTGCATGGAAGGGACCTGAAGAAGAGTTTGCATGATGCCGTGGGCTTGTTAAGAATCTCTTAAGAACTTCTGAGCAAGATCCAGAGCGAAATATTTTGGGGGAAAGAATAGCCGCAATTGTAAATGATTCTTATTGCTTTCATGATTCCCATTACCTCAAATACAGACCAATAACTAATCCACCCTTCAGGAGTTTGCATGTCCAACCGCACCCGCCGCGCGCACCTGCCGCGTCCCACCACCCTGGCCCTGGCGCTGGCCGCCCTGTCCTGCCTGCCTGCGCACGCGCAGCTGGCAACGACCGCCAGCATGCCAGAAGTGGTCGTTTCCGCCTCCGGTTTCGAACAGGACATCAAGCAGGCGCCCGCCTCGATCACCGTGCTGACACGTGAAGAGCTGTCGAAAGAGCGTTTCGGCAACCTGACGCAGGCGCTGGAAAGCGTGGAAGGCATCGACGTGGGCGCGGCGGGCGACAAGACGGGCGGCATGAACATCAGCATCCGCGGCATGCCCAGCGACTACACCCTGATCCTGATCGATGGCCGCCGCCAGAACGCGGCCGGCAACGTCACGCCGAACGGCTTCGGCGGTACGCAGACAAGCTTCATGCCGCCGCTGGCCGCCATCGAGCGCATCGAGATCATCCGCGGCCCCATGTCGACCCTGTACGGCTCGGACGCCATGGGCGGCGTGATCAACATCATCACGCGCAAAGTGGGCAAGCAGTGGATGGGCTCGGTTTCGGCCGACTACACCTTGCAGCAGGAATCGGACTTCGGCGACGTGAAAAACGGCCGCTTCTAC
The DNA here is from genome assembly GCA_963530105.1 of uncultured Janthinobacterium sp. Taxonomy (GTDB): domain Bacteria; phylum Pseudomonadota; class Gammaproteobacteria; order Burkholderiales; family Burkholderiaceae_D; genus Janthinobacterium. The sequence goes on along the minus strand of CAUSDR010000259.1, from coordinate 6,432 downwards.
CTGAGCGGCCCCATCGCCACCGACCTGCTGGGCCTGTCGCTGCGCGGCAGCAAGCAGCGCCGAGACGCGGCCGACATCCGCATCCCCAACGCGGCCGGCGAGGAAGTGTCCGCCAGCATGGGCGCCAACCCCGTGCGCTCGGACATCGAGAACTTCGGCGCGCGCCTGGCCTTCACGCCGAACCGCTTCCACACCGTCATCCTGGATGCCGACGCGGGCCGCCAGACCTACGACAATTCGAAGAAGCAACTGGGTACCTTGGGCTTGCAGGGCGGCTACGGTCCCGAGCAGAAATACAACCGCGACCAGTGGACCCTGTCGCACACGGGCCGCTTCGGCTTCGGCACCCTGGACAGCAGCTACATGGTGAACAAGACGGAAACGCTGGGCCGCACGATTCCGCCAGGCACGCCCGGCGCCGTCGCCGGCAGCGCGCGCACCCTGGAAGTGGAAAGCCAGGTCTTCGACACCAAATTGGTCATGCCGCTGGGCAAACACATGGCCACCGTCGGCGCGCAATGGTGGAAAGCGGAAATGACGGATGGCGTGGCGCCAAAGAAATTCGAATTCACGCAAAAAGCCCTGTTCGTGGAAGACGAATGGCAGGTGCTGGAGAATGTCGCGCTGACCTTCGGCGCCCGCTATGACGATCACAGCATCTTCGGCGGCCAGACCAGCCCCCGCGCCTATGCCGTGTGGAATGCCAACCCGAGCTGGACCGTCAAGGGCGGCGTCAGCAAGGGCTACAAGACGCCGCGCGTGGAACAATTGTCGCCCGGCATCAACGGTTTCGGCGGCCAGGGCACGATTCCCCTGGTCGGCAGCCCGAACCTGAAGCCGGAAACGAGCACGACGACGGAAATCGGCGCGTATTTCGACAACCTCGCCGGCTGGACGGCCAGCGGCTCCCTGTTCAACAATCAATTCAAGGACAAGATCACGACGGGCACGGGCTTGCTCAACTGCGATTACCGCCCGTCGCCCAACCGTCCCGGCTGCGTCAGCTTCGGCAACTGGCCCAATGTGGACGCCTTTGGCCAGTCGATCAACGTGGACGAGGCCGTCACGCGCGGCGTCGAGCTGAACACGCGCTTCCCGCTGGGCAAGACCTTGTCGGCCAGCGCCAACTATACTTACACGGAAAGCGAACAGAAGAGCGGTAGCAATGCGGGCATGCCGCTGAGCGACACGCCCAAGCACGCCGTCAATGCGCGCCTGTCGTGGGATATCTCGCCGCAATGGAATGGCTGGCTGCGCGGCGAATACCGCAGCGACCGCTTCCGCGATCCGGGCACCTCGGCCGCCACGCGCGCCGCCAAGGCCGCGCTGGGCGACTACAAGGGCTACACCATGCTGCACCTGGGCAGCAGCTACCAGCTGAACAAGCGTGTCACGCTGAACGCGGCCGTGTACAACCTGCTCAACAAGGACTTCATCGACTACCAGCCGTACCGCGCAGGCTCGGGCCCGACGCTGACCTATGCCAACCGCTATGTCAACAGCCTCGACGGACGCCGTCTGTGGCTGTCGGCCACCGTCGATTTCTGATGCGGTAATCCAGCCGCATCATCCACGCCAGCGGGCTGCCTCAGGGCGGCCCGTTTTTCGTTCAAGCCGCTTTCGGCTTGTCGATGCAATAACCGATCGCGTGCACGGTGCGGATCAAGTCGCGCCCCAGTTTCTTGCGCAAATGGTGGATGTGCACCTGCACGGCATTGCTTTCCACTTAGCCGCCCCAGCTATACAGGTTCTTTTCCAGCTGCTCGCGGCTCAATACGCGCCCGCCGTGCTCCAGCAGCAATTGCAGGATGCGGAATTCCTTCACGGTCAAGGTCACGGGCTGGCCGCCCTGCGTCACCTGCCGGTCGGCGATATCGAGCACCAGGTCGCCATGCACGAGATTTTCGCGCAGGCGGCCCGCCGCGCGCCGACAGGCGCTGCGGATGCGCGCGGCCAGTTCGTCGAGGTCGAAGGGTTTCACGATGAAATCGTCGGCGCCCGCGTCCAGGCCGGCGATGCGCTCGCCCACCTGGTCGCGCGCCGTGACGATCAGCACGGCGCCGCTGTAGCCGTTGTCGCGCAGCACGCCCAGCGCCCGCATGCCGTCCTGCCCCGGCAAGCCCAGGTCGAGCAGGATGCAGGCATAGTCGTGCAGGCGCACGGCCGTGTGGGCGTGTTCGGCCGACTGCACCCAGTCCACGGCATGGCCGGCCTGCTCCAGGCCGATCTGCGTGGCGCGGCCCAGCTGCGGGTCGTCTTCGGTCAGCAAGATGCGCATGGGATCGGGGCCGTGCGGCCCGCTCAGTCCTTTTTCTTGATCAGGCCCGCCAGCGCGGCAAACGGATTGTGCGTGGCCGGTGCCACCTCGGCCGACAGCAGGCCGGCGCCGCGATCCGCCTCCAGGTAGCGCGAGTGCTCGTTGTCGTGGCAATACAGGCACAGCAGCTCCCAATTGCTGCCGTCGGGCGGATTGTTGTCGTGGTTATGGTCGCGGTGGTGCACCGTCAGCTGCTGCACGTTGGCGCGCGTGAATTCGCGCATGCAGCGGCCGCACACCCATGGGTACATTTTCAGCGAACGCTCGCGGTAGCCGCTTTCGCGCTGGTCGGCGGCGCGGCGCGCTTCGGCCACGATCTTGTCCAGTCTTGCCGCGTCGGGCTTTTTACTCTGCATGACAACTTTCGATATGGGAGGAAGAAGCAGCCATTTTAATGAGGATGGCGGCGCAATTGTACTTTTTCTGCCACGGCGCAGGCCCGTAGCTGGGGTGGCGTGCTTTTTTTAGCGTGCGCGGCACCACAGCCACTTGATTTAACGCAGAATAAGGCCAGCGACAGAACACGAACAGACGCTGGGGCAGCGAAAAATGACAATGCGCAACAACGCCGATATCGGTTTATGCCGGCTTATTTCAGCTATGATGCGCGCCACGCCGCCCTCCCCTTTTCCATGATCCTAGCCTGCAAGTGCCCGTGATATCGATGACGAGACCCCTGCAACGCCTTGCCAGCCACCTGTACCGTATCAGCCTGGTGCCCCTGTTCGCGCTCTTGCTGCTGCTGGTGATGTGGGGCGCCGTCATCTATCAGGTGGGCCAGGAGCAGGCCGGCGCCGTGCGCGACGCCGTGGCCGGCAGCCAGACCTTGGCGCGCACCCTGGCCGACCATACCAGCTACATCCTGCGCCAGACCGACCACGCCACGCAGCTGTTCAAGCTCAAATACGAGGAATCCGGCGGCGAACTGCGCCTCAATGAATTCACGCGCCGCCAGGGACTGCTCGACAGCGTGCTGCCATCGAAGCTGGAATTGCCCATCGCCCTGGTCGACGCGCACGGCACCGTGATCGACAGCGCCAACGCGTATTTTCCGGAAAAGCTGGCGCACCAGGCCTTCTTCCGCGCGCTGGCCGCCAATCCGGCCGACACGCCCCTGGTCGACACGCCCATGCTCGACGCGGACAGCAAGCACTGGACCATCCGCCTGGGGCGCCGCCTGAACGATGCCCAGGGCCGCTTTGCCGGCGCCATCGTCATCCATGTCGACCCCACGTATTTCGTCGACGACTACGACCGCCTGAACCTCGACGAGCACGGCGCGCTGATGCTGGTGGCGCGCGACAGCGGCCTGACGGTGGGGCGCATCGGCGAGCAGCTGATCATCAGCGACCGCATCGATTTCCGCATGCCCGGCCCGCCCGAGCACGCGCCCGAGGAACTGGTGATCGAGCCGCCCGTCGACACGACCTCGCGCATCTACAGCTACCGCGAGCTGCCGCGCTACCCGCTGCTGGCCGTGGTGGGCGTCAGCCGCGCCGTGGCGCTGGCCCGTTTCGAGCACCGCCGCAAGGTCTACCTGGGCGCGCTGATCGCCGCCAGCCTGCTGATCGCCGGCTTCACGGCGCTGCTGGCGCGCCAGAGCGCCCGCCTGCGCCGCAGCATCCGCCAGGCCAAGGAAACGCAGGCCTTGCTGCGCGCCGCGCACCAGGGCAGCCTCGACTCCGTGCTGCTGCTGAAAGCCTGGCGCCCCGCGCCGGGCAAGCCGGTGGAAGACTTCATTTTCGCCGACGTCAACGAACGGGCCGCGGACATGCTGGGCAAGCCGCGCTCGGAACTGCTAGGCCAGCGCGTGCTGCCGCAGGTGCCGCTGCTGCGCGGCGAGCGCTTCTTCAAGCGCTTTTTGCTGGTGATGGAAACGGGCCAGCCGCTGGAAGATGAATTCGAGCTGCCGCTGGCGTCGGGCGGCACGCGCTGGCTGCGCCATCAGGTGGTGCCGATCACGGACGGCGTGGCCGTCACCTCGCGCGACATCAGCGCGCGCAAGCACGATGAACTGGCGCTGCAGGACAACCGCAGCTTCCTGCAGTCGCTGATCGACCACTTGCCCGTGCTGGTGTACGTGAAAAGCGCGCGGCCCGAGAACTTCGGCCAGATGGAAGTGTGGAACAAGGCCGCCGAAGACATCACGGGCTACCTGGCCGGCGACGTCATCGGCAAGACCGACTGCGCCGCCTTCCCGCCCGACTTCGGCCTGCACGACGCCGAGGACGACCGCGCCATCCTCGCCGAACGGGGCGTCATCGACCATACGGACAAGCCCCTGCGCCTGCCCGATGGCAGCCTGCGCTACCTGCACGCCGTCTCCGTGCCCGTCTTCGACGAGCGCCAGCAGGTCGAGCATATCCTGTGCATCGCCGAAGATATCTCGCAGCGCCGCCAGCAGGAACTGGAACTGCGCCAGAAACAGGCGGAGCTGGCCGCCGTCACGGACGCCTCGCCCCTGGGACTGGTGCGCCTGGACCGCCAGCGCCGCTGCACCTACGCCAACCGCACCTTCGAAGCCATCACGGGCCTGCCGCGCGCCGCCGCGCTGGGCGCCGGCTGGACCAGCGCGCTGCACCCGGAAGACTATCCGCTGATGCACGTGGCGCTGGAACAGCTCACGCGCAGCCATGCGCCCTTCCAGTCGACGCTGCGCTGCCTGCACCGCGACGGCAAGCTGGTGTGGGTCTCGATGAAGATCGCCCCCATCCTCATCGATGGCCGGATCGAGGGCTACGTGGGCAGCCTGGACGACATCACCACCTTGCGCGAATCGGAAGTGGCGCTGCTGGAAAGCGAGGCGCGCCTGCGCACCATCGCCGACACCTTGCCGGCCATGATCGCCTACGTCGACGCGGACCAGGTCTACCGCTTCCTGAATATCGCCTACGAGCGCGAATTCGGCCTCACGGGCCGGCATGTACTGGGCAAGAGCGTGCGCGAGACGGTGGGCGAGGCGCGCTACCGCACCGTGGCGCCCTACATCGAGCGCGTGCTGATGGGGGAAACCCTGAGCTTCGAGGAAGAAGACGACAAGGAAGGCATCGAGCGCTGCATGGAAGTGATTTATATTCCGCAGATCGGCGAAGACAACCTGCAGGTGGCGGGCTTTCACGTCATGCGCCAGGATATCACCGTGCAGAAGCGCGAAAAACAGCGGCTGCTGAAACTGGCCCAGGTCGACGCCCTGACTGGCCTGTCGAACCGCGCCGGCTTCCAGCAAAAACTCAGCGACGCCATGCACGCCAGCCGCCAGCAGCGGCACCTGATGGCCGTCATGTACATGGATATCGACCGCTTCAAGCCCGTCAACGACACGCACGGCCACGGCATCGGCGACGCCCTGCTGCGCGCCTTCGCCCAGCGCCTGACGCAGACCATGCGCGTCACCGACATCATCGCCCGCCTGGGCGGCGACGAATTCACCATCATCATGGAGCAGATCGGCAAGCCGGAAGACGCGGCCGTGCTGGCGGAAAAAATCGTCAGCGCCATGCAGCAGCCGTTCGAACTGGAAGGCATCACCGTGCGCATTTCCGCCAGCATCGGCCTGGCTTTCTACCGCGACGAAGACATCTCCCCCGCCGTGCTGCTGCAGCGCGCCGACGTGCTGCTGTACCAGGCCAAGCAGGACGGGCGCAATACCTACCGGGCCGGCGCCACCGTCGATTGAAGGCCGGGGGCTGAGCCGCCCGGTCTGCCCCCTGTCATTCCTGCTATATTGGCGCCTGTCTTCCCTACCCTTGCCCCACCATGCGCCTGCTGCACACTTCCGACTGGCATCTGGGCCAGACCCTGCACAATTACGAGCGGGGCCATGAGCACCAGCGCTTCCTCGACTGGCTCCTCGATACCCTCGTGGCGGAGCAGGTCGACGTGCTGCTGGTGGCCGGCGACGTGTTCGACAACGCCAATCCTTCCGCCGCCTCGCAAAAGCAGCTGTACGTCTTCCTGCAGCAGGCGCGCGCGCGCCTGCCGGCGCTGCAGCTGGTCGTCGTCGCGGGCAACCACGATTCGGCCGGCCGCCTGGAAGCGCCCGGCCCCCTGCTGGCCGTGCACGGCACGCACGTCATCGGCCACCTGCTGCGCGGCGACGATGGTCAGATCGACCT
>CAUSDR010000258.1:0-8266 GCA_963530105.1 uncultured Janthinobacterium sp. | reverse complement strand
CCGCAGCACAGCGCCAGCGCGCCGGCGAAACAGCAATATATCTTGTCGTGCATCGTCATGATTCCCTCGTGAGGACCGCGTCCACAGCGCGGCGCTCACGCATGGTAAGTGCCTTTGCGTCCCGTTCATGCACTTGTTGGCGGTCCCGTGCACGAAATGCACGTGGCCCGCATGAATGGCACCGAATGGCCAGCAACACCGCAAAATAGTTGCAAATAAGCAGCTACAATGCCCGCCATGCGCCCTTTCCCATACTTCCTGCTGCGGTGTTGCCTGGCCTGCTGCCTGGCCTTCCCCGCTTGCGCCCTGGCCACGGACCTGCTCTCGCTCGATGCAGGCTGGCGCGCCTGCGGCAGCGCCGCCGCGACGCCCGCCGCCCCGCTGCAGCAGCTGCTCAAGCCGGGCCGCCTGCTGTGCGTGGAGCGCGAGCTGGCCATGGCCGCCACGCCACCATCGACGCAGCTGCTGGTGCTGTCGGCGCTGGCCGCCAGCGAACTCTGGCTCGATGATACCTTGATCGGCCGCAATGGCCAGCCTGCGCGCCAGGCAGCCGGGGAAAGCGCGGGCGACATCGATTTCGCCATTCCCCTGAGACCGCAACAGCTGGCCATGGGCCAGCACCATCTGCGCCTGCTGCTGTCGACGCAGCAAGTGCCGGCGCGCCTGGCGTCGCCATTCTATGGGCTGTACCTGGTGGACCGGCAAGACTACCGCGCGGCCCAGGCATGGTACAGGCTGCCGCCGCTGCTGCTGGCCGGCGCGCTGGGCGCGGCCGCCCTGCTCTTCCTCGCCTTGAGCGTGCTGTACCGGCGGCACCGGCACTGGGCCATGTTTGCCGCGCTCTGCCTGGTGGCGGCGCTGCTGCTGGTGGCGGAAATCTGGCGCAGCTTTGCCGGCTACGCCTATCCCCTGCACCTGCCGCGCCTGTATGCCGTCACGGGGCTGACCTGGCTGTTTTCCACCCTGCTGCCGCTGTATTTTCATGCGGCTTACCGCTTGCCGCGCTGGCCGCTGGCCGCCATCGTGCTGCTGGCGTGCATCGCGCTGGCCGGCGCGCTGCCCGCCCATTTCGACAGCCGCAGCTGGCTGATGTTCCTGGCCGGCCTGGCGGCCAGCCTGGGGATTAACCTGGCAGCCCTGTGGCGCCGCCTGCCGGGCAGCGGCGGCGGCACGCTCATCGCGCTGGCCTCGTGCGGCCTGTTCGCGCTGGCCGGCAGCCAGTTTGCCGAAGGCGGCTTCGCCCTCGTCGTCTGCTTCCTGCTGTTTTCCCTGTGCGCGCAATTGCTGGCGCAGCTGCTGCGCGAACGCGACAAGGCGGCGCGCGCCCAGCAGCTGGAAAACCAGCTCTTGCGCAAAAGCATGCAACCGCACTTCCTGATGAATTCCCTCAGCCTGATCAGCGAACTCAATGCGCAGTCGCCACAGGCGGCGGAAGCGTTCATCGAGGCGCTGGGCGCCGAATTGCGCATGCTCAATGATTATGCGCAGCAGCCCAGCATTGCCCTGACGCAGGAACTGGCCCTGTGCCACAATTACCTGAACATCATGAGTACGCGGCTGCAGCAGCCGTGCAGCCTGCGGCTCGAGGGCGAGGCGGCCGGCATCACCGTGCCGCCCGCCACCTTGCTGACGGCGCTGGAAAATGCGTTCAGCCATAACCGCTACCGCCATGGCGCCCTGTTTATCCTGCGCAGCGCCAGGCTGGCGCAAACGCAGGTGCTCACCCTGCTCCTGCCCGAAGGGGAAACGCGCCCGCATGCGGGCAGCGGCATGGGCGAACAGTACATCCGCGCCAGCCTGCACGCCGTGTTTGGCGACAGCGCCCGCTATGCCAGCGAGCGGCAAGCAGCAGGCTGGCGCCTCACGTTCACCTTGCCGGCGGCGCCATGAAGGTCTTGATACTGGAAGATGAACCGCTGATCGCGCAAGGCCTGGCGCGCGAGGTGCGCGCGCATTTCGGCGCCCGCCTGGCGGCGCTGGCCTTGCACGACACGGTGGAGCAGGCGCTGGCCGCCTTGCGGCAGGAGCAATACGACTTGCTGCTGCTGGACTTGCACCTGCACGGCGCCGACGGCTACGACTTGCTGCGCCTGGCCGGCAGCGCGGCGTTCCAGACCATCGTCGTCTCGGCGCACGCGGAGCGCTCGATCACGGCGTTTGACTTTGGCGTGCTCGACTTCGTTGCCAAGCCCTTCAGCCGCGAGCGCCTGCACAAGGCCTTGCAACGCTACACGGACCGCGCCGGTCCCGCGGCGGCGCGCGCCGCTTCGCTGGCGGTGAAGAAACGGGGTGCGCTGGAGTGGATCGCCATGGCCGAGATCGACCATGTGCAGGCCGATGGCCACTACAGCAACATCGTGCTGCGCAGCGGCGAACAATGCTTCCACGACTTGGCCATCGACAAGCTCATGGCCCTGCTGCCGCCGCACTTCCTGCGCGTGCACCGCTCCTACATCGTCAACAGCCTGGGCTTCAAGCGGCTGCGGATCGGCGCGGGAGGCAAATATGCGCTCGACACGCAGACGAGCACGGGCATTCCCGTCTCGCGCAGCAGCTATCCCATGCTCAAACAGCGGCTGCTGGGCTGAGATGACCGGGCCGGCAAGCGTTTACCAGTGCTGGGCAAAGTTGGGAAACGGCGACGCCATGTGTTCCGGCCCGGCGGGCGGCGCCATCCAGTCGCGCGGATCGACCTTGTAGTACTGCAGGAACTGCGCGTACAGCTCTTCGTGATGCTCGGCCATCTGGTAGGGCTTTTCAAAGAAGGTTTCCGTCGCCACGGCAAAGAATTCGGCCGGATTGGTGGCGCCGTAATGGTCCATCACGCTTTGCTGCTGGTACATGGCGTCGTGGCGCAGATTGTCGAAATCGCGCGACAGCACCGTGGCCCAGCTGCGGTAGCTCGACACGTTCGGCAGGTAGGGCGCGCCATTCGCGGCGCCCGATTCGCTGTCGAGCTGGTGGGCGAATTCATGCAGCACGACGTTGTGGCCATCGGTCCAGTCGGCCGCGCCCCGCTGCACGTGGTCCCAGGCCAGCACGACGCGGCCGTCGCCCCACGATTCGCCCAGCAAGCCATTCGCCGCCGGCGTGACCACGCCGCCCGGCCCCACTTCATCGCGCCGCACGATGAATTCCGTGGGATACACGAGGATGGTGTCGAGTTCGGGATACACCTGCGTCTGGCGATTGAGCAGCAGCAGGCAAGCCTGGCCGGCGATGGTGTAGCGCATCTCGTCCGTGATCTCGAGGCCGCCGCAGCCGACGAATTTCTTCTGGTACAGGAACTGCACGACGAGGCGGCGCAACTGCTCCTGCAGCGGCGCCGGCATGCGGCGATACACGGGAATATTCTTTTCCAGCACGGCCAGCCCTTCCGGCGGCAAGGGTTTCGCCAGGGCACGCTGCAAGCGCCAGCGGGGGAACCACAGCGAAAAAACGATGGCGGCCGTGACGAGGGCGATCCACAGCATCGGGTTAATGCGTCGGCCCGTTTCAGTTTGAGGGAGCTCTTTGGGGGCAGTGATTACAAGGCGGCGTAGGCAGACAAGGACAAGCTCCTTCAGGTGAACCCGCGCATTGCGGGCAGCAGTCCAGCCCACATGGGGATGCTTGCAGTCTTTTCAATCAAACCACGTCAAACGGCGCGGCGCAACGCCAAAAGCCGGGTTGCAACCCGGCTTTCAACATGCTTCTGATCATGCGGCCTGCCAGCATTCCACCTGCCAGCCGCCAGGCGGCCAATCAGGCGCTGCCGCTATTGTTCAACCGCCTTTTATTCAGCAGCCTTTTATTCAGCCGCCTTTTGCTGCGGCGCACCGAACAGGGCCGCCACCAGCGGATCGCGCGTCACGGGACCGCGGTTGACGCGGATGGCGTAATGCGTGTCATCGGCCAGAATGTGGAAGTGACGGCCGCTGCCTGCCATGCTTTGCTCGCGCAAGCCTGGACGGTCCTTGCGCGGCGGCGCGCCTTCGCGTTTTGGCTGCACGATGGCGGCCAGGAAGGCACGCACGCGCTCAGGGTCGGGGGTCAGCTGGTACACTGCCTTGCCCAGGTAGGTGGCGGTGCCTTCGATATAGCGGGCCAGTTCGATCACGCCCGCTTCGCGCAGGTCGCGGATGTATTTGCGGGCGCCCGATGGCGAAAACTTGAGGAACCAGGCGATTTCATCAGCCAGCATCTCGTGCAGCGACAGTTCGCCGATGAGTTTTTGCATGTTTTCGATACGGCGCAGGGTGGCGGACGTCGAACGCACGCGCTCGATCGGTGCCATGGAGATGGGATTCATGCGCTCCGGGGGAATCGGTGCTGCACGTTCGACCATTTGCGAGCCTTTTTCGGGGCTACGAAGTTCCTGGTGCGCTGCCTTTAATTCGCTCTTCACGTGAGACTGAGTCATTGCATGCATTTGAATACTCCTTTTTTAACGATTACCGGTAGCCCGGATTGTTAAATTCTTGGCAATTTTTATGCCAGAAAGCCACAAATCCTGGGCGTCTGACCAAAGAATGCCAGCGTCACCCCCTCCTGGTCTGTGCGTTAACGAACATTAGAAGCAAGAAAGTGAAAATTATTTCCTTGTGGAATTATTTTCTTGTGCCTTCTTGTGCCTCCCGGCGCGCCTTGCCACGGCCATACGCGGCGCTAGGTGAAACAGCGAACAGAAGCGCCAGCGCTCTTGCAATAAATTCAAGCCTCATGCGCGGTGCCCCGGCGCCTGTCCCTGCATTTCGCTGCCCGGCACCGTCTGCCTTCCGCGTTGCGACAAACTCTTGCAAAGGAATCATCATGAAAATCGCCTGCCTGCTGGCCGCCGCCGCCCTGCTTACCCTGTCCGCCTGCAAAAAACCCGCCGAGGCGCCGCTGCCGGAAACGGCGCCTTCGCCCAGCTCCGCGCCGCAAGTGATGCCGGCGCCCGTGAATCCGCCCACGCCGGAAGCCGGTCCGGGCAATACGACGCCGCCGGCGCCCCTGACCGATCCCGCCACCGCCCCTGCCCTGCCGCCGGCCACGCCTGCCAAATAAGTCAGAAGTCAGGCCCGCACGGGCAAACCTTCAGGCGCCCGCGCGGCGCCATCCCTACTCCACGGGGGAGTTACGCGTTGCCAGCCTTTTTGCAACGCGTTTTTTTACGATTGGAGTGCGCCAGAGCATTTAGGTTCACGCAGGCGCGGACGCCGTGCGCCGCACTTATGCCTCTCCTGCCCCTGCGGCAATGCGGCAAACCGCACGCCAATTGCCGCGCGCGTGCGGAAAAGCGGAATTCCCATATTTCCGCATTTCAATAGATTCAAATTAAACCTTTATAAACAATCACTTGCAATAAGCGCCAAAATGCGCTCCACTGGCACGGAAGATGCTTTTATATTTTCGTAACCGCCATAGAGCGGCAGCCTGACCAATATAAAAACCATCTACCTTTTTTGGAGACAACAGCATGGCACGCACCTTCCGTATCGCATCCTTCCTGAACACCAAGGCCCTGGCCGTCGCCGTCGCGCTGGCCGCGCAATTCCCGCTGGCCGTCCACGCGGCCGATGTTGTACGCCTGGGCAACCTGAAATTCGCCCATTACGGCGCCGTCGCCTACATGAAGGAAATCGCGCCCAAATATGACCTGAAGATCGAGGAGCGCATCTTCGCCAAGGGCCTCGACATCGTGCCAGCCATGATCGCCGGTGAAATCGACGTTTCCGCCAGCGCGCTGGAAGCGGCCATCACTGGCCGCGCCACGGGCTTGCCCGTCTACCTGGTGGGCGGCTTCGCCAAGGGCGGCGTGCAGATCGTCGGCCGCCCCGACCTCAACATCAAGGACATCACGGACTTGAAAGGCAAGAAGGTCGGCGTCACGCGCGGCGGCCCGCAGGAAATCCTGCTGTTTGCCGAATTGACGAAAGCCAAGCTGACATGGTCGGACAAGCCGGGCAAGGACGTGCAGATCCTGTACATGGGCTACCCGGACCTGAACCAGGCCCTGTTGACCAAGGATATCGACGCCATGAGCCAGTCCGAGCCGTACTCGACGCAGGCCATCCACAAGAAGTACGGTTCAGCCATCATCAAGCCGTATGACACGCCGCTGGGCGAACCCGTGCGCGCCCTCGTGATGACGGAAAAGATGTACAAAGAGAAACCTGCCGTGGCGCAGCGCTTCATGGATTGCTTCGTCGCCGCCACGCGCGCCTTCCTGGCCGACCCGAAACTGGCGGAAAAATACGTGCGCGAATCGATGTTCAAGAACCAGATCACCAGCGAGGATTACCGCGACGCCATCGACAACGCCATCTTCACGGAAGACATCACCCAGAGCCACGTGCAGCTGACCACCGATTACATGGTGAAATTCGGCGTCGGCCGCATGGCCAAACCGCCTGCCGCCAAGGATTGGGTCAAGCTGGACCTGCTGGAAAAAGCCAAGAAGTCCTACGCTCCACGCTAATCTGAAAGTGTCACGATGAATATTCAAATGATGAAACGCTTCGCGCACGGCGCCGCCGTGCCCGTCGCCGTATTGCTGCTGTGGCAAGCCATGTCCACGTTTGGCTGGATCAATCCGCAAATCCTGCCATCGCCCGTGGCCGTGCTCGTGAAGTGGTATGAATACCTGATGCCGATGGAGGCGTACACGCCGGAAGCGGGCAATTACCTGGTGTGGATGTTCTCCGGCGAACTGCCGCATGACGCCTGGGCCAGCCTGTCGCGCGTGCTGGGCGGCTTCGCCATCGGCGCCGGCCTGGCTTTGCCGCTGGGCTTGCTGATGGGCACCAACAAGACCATCTATAAACTGTTCGACCCGCTGGTGCAGGTGCTGCGCCCGATTCCGCCGATCGCCTACATTCCGCTGGCGATTTTATGGTTCGGCCTTGGCAACCCGCCCGCCTTCTTCCTGATCAGCATTGGTTCCTTCTTCCCCGTGCTGATGAATACCATCGCCGGCGTGCGCCAGGTCGATGGCATCTACATCCGCGCCGCGCGCAACCTGGGCGCCAGCCAGATGACCATGTTCCGCCGCGTCATCCTGCCGGCCGCCACGCCCTACATCCTGGCCGGCGCGCGCATCGGCATGGGCACGGCCTTCATAGTCGTGATCGTGGCGGAAATGATCGCCGTCAATAGCGGCCTGGGCTTCCGCATCCTGGAAGCGCGCGAGTACTTCTGGTCCGACAAGATTATTGCCGGCATGTTTACCATCGGCCTGTTCGGCCTGGCCATCGACATGGCCATGAATGCCCTGAATAATCATTTGCTGCAGTGGCACCGCGGCCTGGAACACTGAGAGGAACGGCCATGACCACGATCAATATCAATGCAGTCAATAAAATCTTCACCACGGGCGGCGCGGACGTCATCGCCCTGAAGGACATCAACCTGGAAATCGCCAGCGGCGAGTTCATCTGCCTGCTGGGACCGTCCGGCTGCGGCAAGTCGACCCTCTTGAACGCCATCGCCGGCTTTTCGCAGCCGACGTCCGGCCAGATCCTGGCCGGCGGCAAACTGATCACTGAACCCGGTCCCGACCGCGGCATGGTGTTCCAGGAGTACGCGCTGTTCCCGTGGATGACGATCGAAAGCAACATCGCCTTCGGCCTCGAAATCGCCGGCAAGACGCCGGCCGAGATCAAGGAGCGGGTCGACATGCTGCTGAGCATGCTGGGCTTGACGGAATTCCGTGCCCGCTATCCGAAAGACTTGTCGGGCGGCATGCGCCAGCGCGTGGCGATTGCCCGCGTGCTGGCCCTCGATTCGCCCATCATGCTGATGGATGAACCGTTCGGCGCGCTCGATGCCTTGACGCGGCGCAACCTGCAAGATGAATTGCTGAAAATCTGGAAAGTCTTCGGCACCACCATCGTGTTTGTCACGCACTCGATCGAGGAATCGATCTACCTGGCCGACCGCACCATCGTCATGACCTACCGTCCCGGCACCATCAAGCGCGACGTGGCCATCGACCTGCCGCGCCCGCGCGACCCGAGCGACCCCGAGTTCAACCGCCTGAAGCGCATGCTGGGCGAGATGGTGATGGAAGAGCAGCAGCGCCATCACAACGCGGAAACCATGGCAAGTACCGCCGATTAGTCGTCGTGCGGCCAAACCCGAAAGCAAATGCCGGGGTCGGACCTTAAGGTCCGACCCCAGTCCTCGACTTGCGGGTTTCAGCTTCGGTTTTGTCAGACGCCGAATATTTGCATGTCATATATAGATCAGGATTCGAGATCAGGATTCGCCGATTCAAGGCGAATCCCACCGTACACTACAATAC
>CAUSDR010000257.1:0-8289 GCA_963530105.1 uncultured Janthinobacterium sp. | reverse complement strand
CGTCGCGCAGGGCGCGACGCAAAATCTTGCCGACGTTGGTTTTCGGCAGTTCATCACGGAACTCGATGTATTTCGGCCGCTTGTAGCCCGTGAATTGTTCCTTGCAAAACGCCATCAGTGTCTCCGCCGTCAGGTTCGGGTCCTTGCGCACGACAAACACTTTGACGGCTTCGCCGGAGTGTTCGTCCGGCACCCCCACGCACGCGCATTCCAGCACGCCCGGATGGGTCGCAATGACGGCCTCGACTTCGTTCGGATAGACATTGAAGCCGGAGACGAGAATCATGTCTTTCTTGCGATCCACGATCTTCACGTAGCCGCGCTCGTCCATGATGCCGACGTCGCCCGACTTGAAGTAGCCATCGGGCGTCATGACCTTCGCCGTTTCATCGGGACGGTTCCAGTAGCCGCTCATTACTTGCGGGCCACGGATGGCGATCTCACCCGCCTGGCCCAGCGGCACTTCCTTGCCGTCATCATCGAGGATGGCGATCTCGGTCGACGGAATCGGCAAGCCGATGGTGCCGGAGAACGCCGTGCTGTCGGCGCGGTTGCAGGTGGCGACGGGTGATGTTTCCGACAAGCCATAACCTTCGATGATGGACACGCCCGTCACCTGCAGCCACTTGTCGTTGACGGCCTTCTGCACCGCCATGCCGCCGCCATTGGCGATCTTCAAGCCAGAGAAGTCGAGCTTGGCAAAGTCGGGGTGATTCACCAGCGCGTTATACAGGGTATTGACTGCTGGCAGCAGGTTGAATTTGTATTTGCCCAGCTCCTTGATCAGGCCTGGAATGTCGCGCGGATTCGGCACCAGGATATTCAGCGCCCCCACGCGCGTGCCCCACAGCGCGCAGGCCGTCAACGCGAAGATATGGTACAGCGGCAAGGCGCAGACGACGATCATCTGTTCCTTGCTGCCCAGGTCCAGCGCCGCGCCCGACCAGGCTTCCGTTTGCAGCACGTTGGCGATCACGTTGCGGTGGCTCAAGGTCGCGCCTTTCGACACGCCCGTCGTGCCGCCCGTGTATTGCAGGAAAGCGGCGTCATTGATGCTCAGCTCGACGGGCGTGAGCTTCATGCGGCTGCCCAGCGACAGCGCTTGCTTGAAACGCATGGCGTTCGGCAAGGAATACGCGGGCACCATCTTCTTGACGTTGCGCACGACAAAGTTGACGATCGCGCCCTTCAAGCCGCCCAGCATCTCGCCCATGCTGGCGACGATGATGTGCTTGACGGCCGTCTTGCTCAATACTTGCTCCAGGGTATGCGCGAAGTTTTCCAGCACGATGATGGCTTCGCTGCCCGAATCATTGAGCTGATGCTCGAGTTCGCGGGGCGTGTACAGCGGATTGACGTTGACCACCGTGTAGCCGGCGCGCAGCACGGCGGCAATCGCCACCGGATACTGCAGCACGTTCGGCATCATCAGCGCGACCCGCGCCCCCTTTTTCAAGCCACGGCTCTGCAGCCAGCCGCCCAGCTGGCGCGAATAGGCATCGAGTTCGGCATAGGTGAGAAATTTGTCCATGCAAACATACGCGTTGCGGTCTGCATATTTTTGAAACGCTTCTTCCAGCAAATGCACCAGCGAGCGATATTGATCAGGATCAATGTCGGCGGGTACGCCGGGAGGATACGACTTCAGCCAAATTTTTTCCATCCTGTGCCTCTTGTCTCGAATAATCGTGGGGGAGCCGACGCACCTTGCCGGCACGGATCATTGCTGCGGATTCTGTCGTCCTGCAGTCAGTTTGAGCATTCTGACGAGCAATTGCTCTATGCTACTAACGCGATGCTATCGGTCGCCGCGCTTCCATGCAAGCGCTTTCAACAGTATTCGAGCGGCAACTCTAGGGGCAATTTGTGCTGCATTGCAGCATGATAAATACGCTGTTGCAGGATCGCCCGCCTCGGCGCACGGGACAATCTTTACGGGTCACGGGCTGGACAATTGTTCCAGCGCACGCCTGCGCTCGGGCTTCTTGATCTGAGACATTGTGTGCACTGCAGCATAAAAAGCACGAAAGTTCTTTTTTTCTTCCAGCAATTTTTTGAAGGCCGGCAAAAATTCATTGTAGGTGGACACGGAAGCCAGGTGCGCATTGCTCAATGGCTGCTCGAACCAGCGGTCATAGCCGGCAAAACCACCCCAGTTTTTCTTCAGTACCTGATACGCGTCTTGCAGTGCGGCAAACACCTGCGCCTTGCGCATGCGCTTCTCCGCATCGCTGGCGTCGCTGGCATACACGGCTTCCAGTTCGCCCCGGTAATGCAGCAGCAAGGCAAGAAAATCCTGGCGCCGCGCCGCATACTGGGCGTATGCCGTGCGCATCGCCTCATTGCCCTCGCGCGCCAGCCAGCGCTGTACGCCGGCTTCTTCCACGGCGCTGGCAAATGACTCGTTGAACGCCGAGTCGCCGGGCACGTACACCACCTGGTGCGCCAGTTCATGAAAAATCAGGCGCGCCAGTTCCGCATCGTTGTAATTGATAAAGGTCGACAGCAGGGGATCGTCGAACCAGCCCAGGGTGGAATACGCGGGCACGCCGCCGACCTGCACGTCGTAATGCTGGGCGCGCAATTGCTCGGCATACGCCAGCGCCTCATCCTTGCCGTAATAGCCGCGATAGCTGACGCAGCCGGCAATGGGGAAACACCATTGCAGCGGCTGCAGCGACAGTTCCGGCGTGGCCACCACGTTCCACAGCACGAAGGGGCGATGCAGGGAAGCATAATTCTTGTAGCTGCCATTGTCGGGCAAGTCCAGCTCGCTAACGGCAAAGCGGCGGATCTGCTGCGCCTTGGCCAGGCGCACCTTCAGGCGCGGTTCCGTGGCCGGGTCGTTCAGCCAGGCATCCACGGGGCGCGCGCCCGACCACAGGGCATATTGCCCCTGCGCCGCCTGCGTGTAGTAGCGCAGCTGCGTGCAGCCGCCCAGCAGCAGGCACACGGTGCCAACAAGCAAGGGGGCAGGCCAGCGCGACAGGGCCATGCTCAGGCGGCCTTTTCCACTTCGACCAGCGTATCGTAAAAGGTCGGCGCGCGGCCCATGTCGGTCAGGCGCTGGCTCGTCACTTCATTGGCGTTCTTGCCGTCGCTGGCGAGTTTTTTCCACCACACGGACAGGCCCACTACCAGGCCTTTTCTCGCCTTGTCCGTCACCCTGGCCTTGGCGACAAAGCTGCCCCGGTCATTAAAGATGCGCACCATGTCGCCGGCCACGATGCCGCGCGCGGCGCAATCGTCAGGGTGGATGTCCAGGTGCGGCTCGCCTTCGGCTGCGCGCAGGCTTTTCACGTTCACGAAGGTGGAATTCAAGAAATTGCGCGCCGGCGGCGAAATCATGGCCAGCGGGAAGCGCGCCGCCAGCGCGGGATTGCTGGCCAGCGATTCGTGCGGTGCGATATACGCGGGCAAGGGATCGAGTCCCGCCTGCGCCATCGCCTGGGAATACAGCTCGCACTTGCCCGATGGCGTGGGGAAGCCGCCCGTGGCGAACGGCGCCGCAGGCATGGCCAGCTTTTGCCAGCCCGTGCGTTTCAACGATTCCCAGTCGAAATGCACGGCGCGCGCATCCGTGTTGTCGAAGGCCTTGGCCGCCAGCGCATCGTCACTTTCCTGAAAGCACGGATCCTCAAAGCCCATGTGCTGCGCCAGCAGGCGGAAGATTTCCGTATTCGCCTTCGCTTCGCCCAGCGGCGCCACGGCTGCGTTGTTCGCCATCATGTACAAGTGACCATACGTGGCGTGCGCATCGACGTGTTCCAGCTGCGTGGTGGCGGGCAGCACAATGTCGGCGTAGTCGACGGTATCGGTCTGGAAGTGTTCAAGCACGACCGTAAACAGATCTTCGCGGGCAAAACCCTGCGCCACTTTCGAGGAATCGGGCGCCACCGCCAGCGGATTCGAGTTGTAGACGATCACGGCTTCCACTTGCGGGCCGAACGCGGGCGAGCTGGCTTTCAGCAAATCATCGCCGATGGTGCTCATGTTGATGGTGCGCGGCGTGCCCTTCAGCAAATCAGGGCGCTGCAAGGCCTTGCGGTTGACGGGGAAGGAACCCGAGCTCGACAGCTGCATGCCGCCCGCCGCATGGCGCCAGGCGCCCGTCAGCGCGGGCAGACAGGCGATATTGCGCACGGCCATGCCGCCGCCATGCACGCGCTGCACGCCGTAATTGGTGCGGATGGCCGCGCCGTCGCCGTTGCGGCAGGTCTGGCCATATAGGCGCGCCAAGTCCACCACTTCCGTGGCCGTGATGCCGCACACCTCGGCCACCCGTTCGGGCGGCCATTCCAGCGCCCGCTGTTTCAAGGCCTCGTAACCAACAGTGTAGCGCTCGATGTAATCATGATCGAGCCAATCTTCCGCAATCAAGACATGCATCAAGCCCAGCGCCAGGGCCGCATCGGTGCCCGGCAGCAAGGCGATGTGCTGGTGGCATTTCTCGGCCGTCAGCGAACGATACGGGTCGATGGCGATCAGGGTGGCGCCATTGCGCTTGGCTTCCTGGGCTCGCATCCAGAAGTGCAGGTTCGACGCAATCGGGTTGCCGCCCCAGATGATGATCAACTTGGCGTTCTGGAACTGCTCCAGGTCCGTGCCGATGCTGGCGCCCACCGTGTAGCGGTAGCCCGTGGCGCCGGCCGAGGCGCAGATGGTGCGGTCCAGCAAAGAAGCACCGAGCTGGTTGAAAAAGCGCGACGACATCGATTCGCCCTGCACCAGCCCCATGGTGCCGCAGTAGCTGTACGGCAAGATTGCCTGCGGATCGCGCGCGGCGATCGGTTTCAAGCGGGCCGCGATGGTCGTCAGTGCCTCGTCCCAGCTGATGGGTTCGAACTTGCCTTCCCCCTTCCTGCCCACGCGGCGCAGCGGCGTCAGCAGGCGATCCGCATGGTAGGTGCGCTCCGTGAAGCGCGATACCTTGGTGCACAGCACGCCTGCCGTGGTCGGGTGGTCCGGATCGCCCTTGACGGCTGTTGCCACCCCATCGGTCACCGTGACCAGCAGGGCACAGGTATCGGGGCAGTCGAGCGGGCAGGCGCCGCGCACTTGGGTGATGGTCATGGGGCAATCCAAAAAACGTTGGCGGAAGGCGATACTGTAAACCATTCCGCGTGCTTGCTGTTGGCGCCAAAGCAAGCTCCGCCGTGTGCTGGATTTACTCGGCAAACAAGGGCTACAATGCATTATTCACCGCGCATGTTTTTGATCAAACATGGCGGTCCGGCGCGCCATACATGGCTGCGCGCCAGCATCCACAGGAGAGTCCGATGAAACTAGTTGATCCCATCTTGGCGTTTCAATCCGAGCTGCAAGGTATTCGCCGCGACCTGCACGCGCATCCCGAGCTGTGCTACGAAGAACAGCGTACCTCGGACGTTGTCGCCGAAAAATTGACGCAATGGGGCATTCCCGTGGTACGCGGCCTGGGCCGCACTGGCGTGGTCGGCATCATCCAGAATGGCACCTCGAAGCGCGCCATCGGCTTGCGCGCCGACATGGATGCCCTGCCCATGCAGGAAATGAATACCTTCGAGCACGCTTCGCGCCATCCGGGCAAGATGCACGCCTGCGGCCACGACGGCCACACGGCCATGCTGCTCGGCGCCGCCCATTACCTGGCGCAGCACCGCCACTTTGACGGTACCGTGTACCTGGTCTTCCAGCCGGCCGAAGAAGGCGGTGCCGGTGCGCGCGAAATGATCGAAGACGGCCTGTTCACCCGCTTTCCCATGGATGCCATCTACGGCATGCACAACTGGCCGGGTGCCGAAACGGGTACCCTGAGCGTGGTGGAAGGGCCGATGATGGCTTCCAGCAATGAATTCCACGTCACCGTCAAAGGCAAGGGCGCGCATGCGGCCCAGCCCCACAAGGGCGTCGACCCCGTGATGGTGGCCGTGCAGATCGCGCAAAGCTGGCAAACCGTCATCACGCGCAACAAGAGTCCGCTGGACACGGCCGTGCTGTCGATCACGCAAATCCACGCCGGCAGCGCCACCAACGTGATTCCCGATGATGCCAGCCTGGTCGGCACGGTGCGCACCTTCACCACGCCCGTGCTGGACCTGATCGAGGAACGCATGCGCGATATCGCCGTGCACACGGCCGCCGCCTTTGGCGCCGAAGTCGAGTTCCACTTCAAGCGCAACTACCCGCCGCTGGTCAACCATGCAAAGGAAACGGCGTTTGCCGTCGAAGTCATGAAAAGCGTGGTGGGCGCGGACAAGGTCAACGCCAATGTCGAGCCGACCATGGGTGCCGAAGATTTCGCCTTTTTCCTGCAAGAAAAAGCCGGCTGCTACATCTTCATCGGCAATGGCGATGGCGAGCACCGCGACGGCGGCCACGGCCTGGGGCCATGCGTCTTGCACAACGGCAGCTACGACTTCAACGACAATCTGCTGCCGATCGGCGCCAGCTTCTGGGTCAAGCTGGCCGAAGCGAGCCTGCCGCTGGAGTAAGCGAGTTAACTGAGCTGATCCGGGCCGTCGCCGAGGCGCTGGCCCGGATTCAGCGCTTCCAGGGCCAGCAAGGCAGCCGCATGGTCGGCCGTCGGATGGCTGGTGGCAAGGGTTTCGTAGCGCTGCGTCACCAGTTGCGTCACCGGCAAGGTGACGTGGGCCGCCTCGGCCGCCGCGAGGATGTTGTGCATGTCCTTGATCTGGCTTTTCACTTGGCCGCCGGCGACAAAGTTGCGCTCCAGCATGCGCTGGCCATGCACCTCCAAAATTTTACTTTCAGCAAAGCCGCCACGGATCGCCGCGCGCACGGCTGCCGCATCGGCGCCGGCCGCCTGGGCCAGCAACAAGGCTTCGGCAACGATATTCAAGGTGGCGCCCACGATCAACTGGTTGCACAGCTTGGCCACCTGCCCGCTGCCGGGTGGTCCCACCAGCGTCGGGCGTCCCATCGCCGACAGTATCGTTTCCACCCGGGCGTAATCGCTCGCACCGGCGCCGGCCATGATGGCCAGGGTGCCGGCCTGCGCTCCGCCGACACCGCCAGACACGGGCGCATCGATGAAGGCATGGCCAGCAGCCAGCAGCTGGACGTGAAACTGCTGCGCTTCCGACTGCCTGGTGGAACTCATGTCGACCCACAGCGCGCCGGGAGCCAGCGCTGGCAGGGCGTCGTGCAGTACTCGCGCCACGATAGGGCCGGCTTCCAGCATGGAGATAATCACGTCCGCGCCGCTGACCGCGTCAGCCACGGAAACGGCTGCGTCAGCGCCCGCCGCGCGCAACACTTGGGCCTTGCTGTGCGTGCGATTCCAAACTGTGACAGAATATCCAGCGCGCAGCAGGCACCGGACCATCGGATCCCCCATCAGACCGATACCAAGAAAAGCGATTTTTGTAGAAAATGTCAATTGAACCTCTAAGATCAAACAGGTGGCGGGATCGGTGTGCAAAACTAGGTGTCTGCGCAAACAAGACGAGCCTGACGGCCAATTTTACGATGAAAGCCTCTATGTCCTTCAAGAAGAATATCCTCAAATCCATCGCTGCCATTACTGCGCTGATGGCAGCCAATGCCGGCTTTGCCGCCGACGACAAACTGATCGATTCCGTTTATGGCGAATATGCCAAGGGCGTGAAAGTACAGATGGTACGCGCGGGCGTCACCTCCGACTGGAATAAAGCCTGGTTTGTATCGAATGGCACGCAGCTGAGCGGATACTGGGACGCCAGTATCGGCGGCTGGGATGGCAAGAGCTACCGCAATGTCCCTGGCCAGCATCAAAAGCTGTGGGATCTGGGCTTTACTCCCGTGTTCCGCTTTGAAAATACGAACAAGCTGGGTTTCTATGCGGAAGGCGGCATTGGCGTGCACATGCTGTCGAAACTGTATGACAACGACGATAACCGCTTGTCGACCCACTTCCAGTTCGGCGACCATATCGGCGTCGGCTATATTTTCAATAACAAATGGGAAGTCGCTGCGAAGATCCAGCATTTCTCGAACGGCGGCTACAAGAAACCGAATAGCGGCGTCAATTACATGAACGTCAAAGTCGCTTATCACTTTTAATGGGTGGGATAAATGACAAAGGCACCGCGTAGCGGTGCCTTTTTTTCGTCTGCTGAACAGCCGGGGTCAGACCCTCAATGCCGCTAACGCAAAGGTCATTGCTAACGGGCGAGGGGATCTGACCCCAGCCTTCGCTTGGGGCTAACACTAAAACCGCCAGACGTAAAAAAACCCCAACCGGATCACCGGAAGGGGTTTTTCTCTACTGCGAATAACAAGCCTGACGATAACCTACTTTCACACTGG
>CAUSDR010000256.1:0-8345 GCA_963530105.1 uncultured Janthinobacterium sp. | reverse complement strand
CGCCCGCTTCCGACACGAGGCCCGCGTCGCGTCCCGCCAGCAACGGCGCCAGCAAGCCGGCCAGCGCTTGCGCCGGGGTGTTCACGTTGAGTTCGGAAATGGTGATTTCCTGCAAGGGCTTGGCCAGCGGGTGCTGGTTGCCGATCAGCTTTAAAAAGGCGCGCGCCGTCTTGGCATTTTCCGCAACGAAATAATCGAGCTGCGACGTGATCTGCCGTACTTGCTCCGGAATGATGTGGGCCAGCGGGTCGGCCGGGCTGTCGGACAGGCCGAGGTGGTTGGGGATCAGGTACAGGGTGCCGGTCATCTTGTGAGCTTTGTATTGGCCGGGGTCGGTTCCTTCGGTGGAATGCGCTCCATTGGAACGCATTCCACCGTCGGGCCTGGCCCCAGGGTGATTAAAATGTAAAAAACGCCACGCCAGCCTTGCGCAGCATGCCCGTCAGGGCAATCAGCGGCAAGCCCGTGAGGGCGGTGGGGTCGGTGGTGGCGATGCGTTCGAGCAGGGCGATGCCCAGGCCTTCGTTCTTGGCGCTGCCGGCGCAGTCATACGGCTGTTCGATGTGCAGGTAGGCGTCCAGCTCGGCGTCGGGCAAGTCGCGCACGGTGACGAGGGTCTGTACGTCTTCCACCTGCGCCACGGCGGGAGAATGGCGGCCGTCGAGCAGGCACAGGGCCGTGTGGAAGACGGTTTCGCGGCCGCGCATGGTTTGCAGCTGGCGCAGGGCGTTGGCGTGGCTGCCCGGCTTGCCGATCTGCGCGCCATCCAGGGTGGCAACCTGGTCGGAGCCGATGACGAGGCTGCCAGGGTAGCGGTCGAGCACGGCCTGCGCCTTGGCCTGGGCCAGGCGCAGGGCCGTGGCGCTGGGGCTTTCGCCGGGCAGGGGGCTTTCATCCAGGTCGGGCACGGCCACCTCGAATGGCAGGCGCAGGCGTTGCAGCAATTCCTTGCGGTAGCTTGAACTCGATGCAAGAATCAAGCGCAATGGGGCGGAAGTTGGTATCATTCGGTAGTCGATGGCGGCCGGCATGGCCGCGCTAGTTGATGCTCGTTGATATAAGTAGGTGCGTCGTTGCCATTCCAGGGGAATCGCGGCGCGCGGCGCCTGTCAGCGAGGCTCCAGGCGGCATGGCGGTGTTGGCAAATAGGCTAAACAACACGTCAAAAAGATGCTTAGCCTTTGACTCGGCGCTCAAAACCCTGTTATTATCGCAGGTTTTCCGGGGAAATTTTCTACCAATGAATGCTTTTGTGATCGACGCCTTTGATTTTTGTCGTATCAGCGGGAGCCGCGAGGGTGTAACTCCTGTCGCTGAAATGACCCGGTTGACCAAGGATTGTGCAGATGCTTCCGGCGACATCGCCTGGAAGGTCGTCGGCGGCACCAGCAAGCTGGGCTACCCACAACTGACCTTGTCGGTCAACGGCACCGTTCAGCTGGTTTGCCAGCGCTGCCTGACTCCGTATGCTTACGCGATTGATTCTTCGACTGTTTTGATGCTGGGCAAGGATGACGAGCATGCGGACGAGATCGAAGAAATCATCAACGATGAATCGATCGACGTGATCGTCGGCAGCCGCAACATGGATGCCGCGGCCCTGATCGAAGATGAAGCCTTGCTGGCGCTGCCGCAGGTACCCAAACATGACGTCTGCCCCGATACGGCGCAGCTCGATGCTCTCAAGACTGAAAAGAAGTCGCCGTTTGCGGCACTGAAAGACTTGAAGCCAGAATAAAGTAGTGTAAGAAGGAAGCTTTAAAAAACCGTAGCGAGCGGCCCGATATCGTCTTGAGTAGCGCAAGCGTACGGAGGTACTGAGCGCCGCCAAGGCGATAGCGGGAAGCGCAGTAGGTTTTTTATGCTTCCTGTAAAGAACGTGTCAAACGCGTGTAGTAATCGAGTATGGCAAGTGTAGTGAAATGTAATTGTAATAAACGATGTCGGTCCGGGCTATTTTCGGGTAGTCTTTGCCGCTGGGATACTCGATTCGCATGTATTTGCTAATCGAATGTGCTAAAATTTTAGAACTTATGTATTAGGAGTCATCATGGCAGTTCAACAGAACAAGAAAACCCCTTCCAAGCGCGGCATGCACCGTTCGCACGACTTCCTGGTCGCGCCGCAATTGAGCGTCGAGCCAGTTACCGGCGAAACCCACCTGCGTCACCATATCAGCCCTAACGGCTTCTATCGTGGCCGTAAAGTGCTGAAGACCAAAAACGACGAGTAATCGACGTTTTTGTTGGGTAAGATGAAAGCGGTGTTACGTGGTTATTCGGCGTGGCGCCGCTTCTTCTTTTTTATCGGCTGCAATTCATCTTGCACACCGTCATTTTGAATCAAGCTTACACAGGCGGTGCATGACATGCTGCGCCCTGCATATGCTCCAGTCCGATTCACATCTTGCCGCAAGCCCGCAGCGGTACTGAATCAAACCAAATGACAATCAAAATTTCTATCGACTGCATGGGCGGAGATCATGGTCCCTCAGTCACTATCCCCGCAGCAATTTCCTTCGTAAAACATGAGCCTGAAGCCGAACTGATCCTTGTTGGATTGGAAGACGTGATCCGTGCCGAACTGAAAAAACACAAAGCCGACACGCATCCGCGCCTGTCGGTACTGCATGCCTCCGAACAAGTTACCATGGACGACCCCCTGGAAGTGGCCCTGCGCCGCAAGAAGGATTCGTCCATGCGCGTGGCCATCGAACAGGTCAAGAACGGCGTGGCGCAAGCCTCCGTCTCCGCCGGTAATACGGCAGCCCTGATGGCCGTGTCGCGCTATGTATTGAAAACCATGTCCGGCGTCGACCGCCCGGCCATTTGCAGCATCTTGCCAAACCAAAAGAATGGCCCGACCTACATGCTGGACCTGGGCGCCAACGTCGATTGCGAACCGCATCACCTGCACCAGTTCGCCATCATGGGTTCCGTGCTCGTGTCCGCCATGGAAGGCATCGCCCGTCCCACGATCGGCTTGCTGAACGTGGGCACGGAAGATATCAAGGGCAACGAAGTGGTGAAACTCACCTCCAAGCTGCTGCAGGCCGACCACGAGCGTGGCGCGCTGAACTTCTACGGCAACGTGGAAGGCAACGACATCTTCAAGGGCACCACCGATATCGTCGTCTGCGACGGCTTCGTCGGCAATGTCACCTTAAAGGCCATCGAAGGCCTGGCGCGCTTCATGAAAGACGTGCTCACTTCCGAATTCAAGCGCAATCCGATTACCATGCTGGGCGCGCTGATCGCCCGCGGCGCCCTGAAAGCCATCGGCAACCGCCTGAATCCATCGCGTTATAACGGCGCCAGCCTGCTGGGCTTGCGTGGCCTCGTCTTCAAGAGCCATGGCAGCGCCGATGCCTATTCCTTCGAATGGGCCTTGCGCCGCGCCTTTGATGCGGCAAAAAACGACGTGCAAGCGCACCTGGCCAGCCTGATCGCCGAGCTGATGCCGCGCACGCCAGTACCGGACGAACCTACATCAACAAGCTCTACCATTTAGTGGACGGGTAATTGCATGACTGTTTTTAGCAAAATCTACAGCAAAATTATCGGTACCGGCAGCTACTTGCCGGAGAAGCGCGTCACCAACCAGGATTTGACAGAACAGCTCGCCGCCAAGGGCATCGAGACGTCGGATGAATGGATCGTGTCGCGCAGCGGCATCTCGGCGCGCCATTATGCGGCGCCGATGCAAAATTCCTCGGACCTGGGCGTGGAAGCTGCCAAAAAGGCCCTGGAAATGGCTGGCCTGAGCGGCAACGACCTAGACCTGATCATCGTCGCCAGCTCGACCCCCGATTTCTTCGGCAGCTTCCCCAGCACCGCCTGCATCGTGCAAAACAAGCTGGGCATCACCAACAACTGCGCCGCCGTCGACGTGCAAGCCGTGTGCAGCGGCTTCGTGTATGCGGTGGCCACGGCCGACAGTTTTATCCAGTCGGGCATGCACAAGAACGTGCTGGTGATCGGCGCCGAAGTGTTTTCGCGCATCCTCAATTTCGACGACCGCGGCACCTGTGTGCTGTTCGGCGACGGCGCCGGCGCCATCGTCATGACGGCTTCCAAGGAGCCGGGCATCCTGGCCACCAAGCTGCACGCGGATGGCCGCCACTCGAACATCCTCAGCGTCCCCGGCAGCCTGGCCGGCGGCGCGCTGGACGGCAGCGCCTTCCTGTACATGGATGGCCCGGCCGTGTTCAAACTGGCCGTGTCGGTGCTGGAAAAAGTGGCCCACGAAGCGCTGGAACACGCCAACATGACGTCGGACCAGATCGACTGGCTGATCCCGCACCAGGCGAACATCCGCATCATGAACAGCACGGCCAAGAAACTTGGCTTGCCGCTGGAAAAGATGGTCGTCACGGTGGACCAGCATGGCAACACCTCGGCCGCCTCGATCCCGCTGGCCCTCGACATCGCCGTGCGCGATGGCCGGGTCAAGAAGGGCGACAACGTCATGATGGAAGGCGTGGGCGGCGGCTTTACCTGGGGCGCCGTGCTGGCAAGAATGTAAAAACCGAAGGCTGACTTCGGGGTCCGACCTGTCGGGTCGTACCCCAGCCTTTGCTGTTAGGGTTAAAAGCAACCCTACCCAAATAAAAATTCAAACGGAGTCAACATGACACAATTTGCTTTTGTTTTCCCAGGCCAAGGTTCGCAAGCGATTGCGATGCTCGACGGCTTCGCCGGCAATCCGGTGGTGGCGCAGACCGTGGCCGAAGCATCGGACGCCCTGCAATTCGACCTGGGCAAGCTGATCGCCGAAGGTCCGAAGGAAGAGCTGGACCTGACCACCAACACGCAACCGGTGATGCTGACGGCCGCCGTGGCGTTTTACCGCGCCTGGCTGGCCGCCGGCGGCCCCGTGCCGACGGTCGTTGCCGGCCATAGCCTGGGCGAATACTCGGCGCTGGTCGCCGCCGGCGTCATCGATTTCAAGGATGCCGTGCCGCTCGTGCGTTTCCGCGCGCAAGCCATGCAGGAAGCCGTGCCCGTCGGGCAGGGCACGATGGCTGTCGTGCTGGGCCTGTCGGATGACGACGTGCGCGCCGTCTGCGCGGACGCGGCGGCGGAAAACCCGGCCCTGGTGGTCGAGCCCGTCAACTTCAACGCCCCTGCGCAAGTGGTCATCGCCGGCCATACGGCTGCGGTCGAGCGCGCCTGCGAACTGGCGAAAGCCAAGGGCGCCAAGCGCGCCATGAAGTTGCCCGTCTCCGCGCCATTCCACTCGTCGCTGCTGAAGCCGGCGTCGGACCGCTTGCGCGAGTACATGGCCGGCCTGACTTTCTCGGCGCCGCAGATCGCCCTGATCAATAACGTCGACGTCGCCATCGTCAATGACGTGGCCGGCATCAAGGATGCGCTGGTACGCCAGGCCGCCAGCCCCGTGCGCTGGGTGGAAACCATGCAAAAAGTGGCCGCCGACGGCATCACGCAAGTGATCGAGTGCGGTCCGGGCAAGGTCCTGATGGGCCTGGCTAAGCGCATCGATCCCGTGCTGGTGGGCGACGCCATCGTCGACCAGGCCTCGCTGGAACGCATTTTGACGCAGCTCAAGTAAACAGCAAGCGGCAGCGTAACCATGGCTGCCGCCAGCCATTTTTAAGGATACTCATGAATTTAGCAAATCAAGTCGTGCTGGTCACGGGCGCATCGCGCGGCATCGGCCGCGCCATCGCCACCGAACTGGGCAAGCAGGGCGCCACCGTGGTGGGCACCGCCACGTCGGAAAGCGGCGCGCAAGCGATCACCGATTACCTGGCCGCCGAAGGCGTGACGGGCAAGGGCCTGGTCTTGAACGTGACGGATGCGGCGCGCTGCGCGGCCGTCGTCGATGAAGTGCAGAAAACCTACGGCAGCCTGTCGATCCTGGTCAACAATGCGGGCATCACGCAAGACCAGCTTGCCATGCGCATGAAGGATGAAGAGTGGGACAGCGTCATTTCCACGAACCTGTCGGCCGTGGGCCGTTTGTCGCGCGCCGTACTGCGCGGCATGATGAAAGCCAAAACTGGGCGTATCATTAATATTACGTCGGTGGTGGCCTCGTCGGGCAATCCGGGGCAAATGAATTACGCGGCGGCCAAGGCCGGCGTGGAAGGCATGAGCCGCGCGCTGGCGCGTGAAATCGGCAGCCGCAACATTACCGTGAACTGCATCGCGCCAGGCTTCATCGATACTGATATGACCAAGGCGCTGAGCGAAGAGCAGCACGCGGCGCTGTTGACGCAAATTCCCCTGTCCCGCCTGGGCAAGCCGGAAGATGTGGCCGCCGCCGTGGCCTTTCTGGCTTCGCCGCAAGCGGCCTATATCACGGGCACGACCCTGCACGTGAATGGCGGAATGTACATGAATTGATGTGAAAGGTAGACGCGGCGGCCATTTGTGGCATGATTCACGGGCCGTTTTTGTCTATAATCGCATCTTTTAGCAGCAGCTTCGGTCGAATTAGCAGCAGACACCGAAATTAGTATTCGGACGCGCAAACCTGATAAAATGCGCGCACTTTCCGTAACACACACTTTGGAGCCATAACATGTCGGATATCGAACAACGCGTTAAGAAAATCGTCGCTGAGCAACTGGGCGTTGCAGAAGCAGACATCAAAATCGAATCCTCCTTCGTCGACGACCTGGGCGCCGATTCCCTGGACACCGTGGAACTGGTGATGGCCCTGGAAGACGAATTCGAAATGGAAATCCCTGACGAACAAGCTGAAAAAATCACCACCGTGCAACAGGCGATCGACTACGCCACCGCACACGTCAAGGCCTAAGCCTGTCTGACCGACTTCAGGAGAATCGCTTGAGCCGTTCTAAAAACCGTCGTGTTGTTGTCACCGGCCTGGGCTGCGTTTCACCTGTCGGCAATACTATTGCCGAGGCGTGGGGCGCAATCATTGAAGGTAAATCCGGCATTGCCACGATTACCAAGTTTGATGCACAGCCATTCACCACGCATTTTGCCGGTGAAGTCAAAGGTTTCAATATCGAAGATTACATCTCCGGTAAGGAAGCCCGCCACATGGATACCTTTATCCATTACGGCATGGCTGCGGGCATTCAGGCGATCCAGGACTCCGGTCTGGAAGTAACCGAAGAAAACGCCGAGCGCATTGGCGTCATCATCGGTTCCGGTATCGGTGGCTTGCCGCTGATCGAGGAAACCAAGTCCGAGTACGAAAAGCGCGGTCCGCGCCGTATCTCGCCATTTTTCGTGCCTGCCTCGATCATTAACATGATCTCTGGCAACCTTTCGATCAAATATGGTCTGAAGGGCCCGAACCTGGCGATCGTCACGGCGTGTACCACCGGTTTGCACAGCATTGGTGCCGCAGCGCGCATGATCGAGTACGGCGATGCCGACGTCATGATCGCCGGTGGTGCCGAATCGACCGTGTCGCCGCTGGGCCTGGGCGGTTTCGCCTCGGCACGCGCCTTGTCGACCCGCAACGACGATCCGGCAACGGCATCGCGTCCGTGGGATACCGACCGCGACGGCTTCGTGCTGGGCGAGGGCGCTGGCGTCATGGTGCTGGAAGAGTACGAGCACGCGGTGGCCCGTGGTGCCAAGATCTATGCCGAAGTGCATGGTTTCGGGATGAGCGCAGATGCTTATCACATGACCTCGCCGCTCGAAGATGGTAGCGGCGGCAGCAAATCGGTGATCGCGGCCCTCAACAACGCAGGCTTGAACCCGGATCAGATTCAGTACCTGAACGCGCACGGCACGTCGACCCCGCAAGGCGACGTGGCGGAAGTGATGGGCATCAAGCGCACCTTCGGCGACCATGCGAAGAATCTGGTAGTCAACTCGACCAAGTCGATGACGGGCCATTTGCTGGGCGGCGCGGGCGGTCTGGAAGCCGTGTTTACGGTCCTGGCGGTACACCATCAGGTGTCGCCACCGACCATCAACATCTTCAACCAGGATCCGGCTTGCGACCTCGATTTCTGTGCCAACACGGCACGTGAAATGAAGATCGATTATGCAGTGAAGAATTCGTTCGGCTTCGGCGGGACGAATGGCACGCTGATTTTCGGCAAAGCGAAATAAGCAGGAACTTTCAAGCGCTCGCTACGGTCAAACCGTAGTGAGCGCTGATTCGCCGCCAACGTTCGTTGGCGGCTGAATTTGCCCGGCATGTTGCCGGCGCGCCTTTTTTTTCCCATGTTGTATGTCAATCGCTGTTTCGGTGGTCATTCGCACGCCTGTCTGTTTGCGCTGTCTGCAAGCGCTGCTGGGCCTGTGCGCCGTGCTGGCCGCCTGGCCCTTGTGCGGACGGTGGCGTGGTGCGCCTGTTCCCGCTTCCGCTCTTGGCGAACTGGTCGGCGG
>CAUSDR010000255.1:0-8354 GCA_963530105.1 uncultured Janthinobacterium sp. | reverse complement strand
GCCGCGCCGAACAGTTCGCCGATCTGGCCCGCATCCCAGCCGAAGCGGCGCGACAGCAGGGCCGGAATCCAGTTGCCCATGGCTGCATCGCACACGCCCAGCAAGGCCATGCCGAAGTACAGGGGCAGCAGCGTATGGCGCAGTTTGACGAAGTCGGCCAGCACGTCCTTCAGCGGCAGCGGCGCCGCGCTTTCCTGGCCGGCATGCAGGCGGCGCGCCGGCTCGTGCACCGTCAGCAGCAGCATCATCAGCGCGCCCGGCAAGGCCATCAGCACCAGCACCGCGCGCCATGCCGGCAGTTCGCGCAAGTAGGGCACGCCCGCCACCAGGCCATGCTGCACCGCATGCAGCGCGCCGCCGCCGATCATGATGGCGACGCCGCTGCCGATCACCATGCCCAGCATGAAGATGCTGATGGCGGTGCCGCGCCGCTGTGGCGGGAAATAATCGCCGATCATCGACATGGCCGCCGGCGCCAGGCAGGCTTCGCCGATGCCGACGAAAATGCGCGCGGTGAACAGCCCCTGGAAGCTGTGCACGTAGGCGCAGGCCACGGTGGCCAGGCTCCAGATGGTGACGCCGGCGATGATGACGATGCGGCGTGGAAAAATATCGGCCGCCCGTCCCAGCGGCAATCCGGCAATGGAATAGATCAGCACGAAAGCGAGGCCTTGCAGCAGGCTCACCTGGGTATCGCTGATTGCCAGGTCGGCGCGCACGGGGTCGATCAGCAGTGTCAGGATCTGCCTGTCCGTGTAGGACAGCACGGCCGCCAGCGCGAAGATGGCCAGGGCCCACCAGGCATGGCTGGCGCGCGGCCAGGCCTGGTCCGTGGTGGCGGTGGGCGGCGTCATGTGGGCACTGCGCGGCGCGGGGTGTGCATGGGCGGGTCTCCGGGTAAAGGGCATGGGCTCAGAACTGCATGTCGACTTCCATGCCGATGGTGCGCGGCTGCGGACGGTTGGCCGAATACTGGCTTACTTTACCGCTGAGTGCGTTCGTGATGGGCGTGATCATGCTCAGTTTCTGGTTATTCGCCAGGTTCTTGCCGTACAGGCGCACGGTCCACGGGCCCTTGGACGCATCCGCATTCAGGTTCAGGGTGCCAAAGCTGGACAAGGTGAGCGACCTGGCCGGGTTGACGGCGCTATGGCGCTCGCCGACCCAGCTGTAGCCGCCGCCCGCATGGCCAGCCCAGCCATCGGGCAGGCTGAAGTGGTAGTCGCTCGTCAGCGCGGCATTCCAGCGCGGCGTCCCCGGCAGGCGGTCGCCTTTGCGCGCCCGCAGGGTGGGCGCGTCTTCGCTCAGGTAGGCGGCGGTATAGCCGAGCACGAAGCCGAGGCGCCAGTCCTGCGTGGCCTTGTACTGGCTGCTCAGCTCCAGGCCGCGGCTCTGCGCCTTGCCCGCATTGGCCAGATAGCTGAGGCCCTGGTCCGTGGTGGTGGAGATCTGGATGTCTTTCCAGTCGATCTGGTAGGCCGCCAGCTCGATCGATGCGCGCCGGTTGAGGAACAGCGATTTCACGCCCACTTCGTAATTGATCAGGCTATCCGACTGGACGCTGGGCGGCACGCCCGGCATGGCGATGTTCGGGCCGCCCGGACGGTAGCCGGTGGCGACCCGCGCGTACAGCATGCTGTCGGCGCTGAGCAGGTAGCGCGGGCTGAGCATATAGGTCGTGACGCCTTCGGACGAGGTCGACGGCGGTGCCGTATTCGGGATCGCGCCGATCAGTGCCAGCACGCTGCGGGGATCGACGATCTGCTGGAAACGCTGGCGGTTCTTTGCGTAGCGCAGGCCCGCCGTGACGTCGAAACGCTCGGTGAACTTGTAGCCCAGATTGCCGAACAGGGACGCTTCCCTGTAGGACGACGGCAGCTCGACCTGCAGCAGGGGATCGAGCACGGGAATCGTCGCGCCGGCCATCGTCTGCGCCGTGCCGCGCTGCATTTGCGTGCCGTCCTCCCGCGTATAGAACGCGCCCGCCAGCCATTCCAGCTTGCCGCCCTGCTTGGAGGCCAGGCGGAATTCCTGCGTCCATTTTTTGCTGTCTGTCTCGCGGGGAAATGCCGACTTGCCGGCCGCCACGGTCAAGCCGAGCATTTTTCCCAGCGCGGGGAAGGCAACGCCGAATTCACGGGTGATATCCGTGGGCGCGCTGCTGCTTTCCTTGGAGTAACTGGTGGCCGAAATGAAATCGGCCCAGTACAAGTCCCAGTTCACGGTTGCCGAGTAATAATTGACATCGCGCTCGAACGGCTCGCCGAACAGTTTGTTGTTGCGGTAATCGCCGTAGACCGCCTGCCTGTTCGTGTCCAGCGTGATCTGCGAATTGTCATGCGCATCGATTTTCTGCTTGATCGCCGACAGCTTCAGGTTGACGTCCGGGCTGGCTTGCCACAGCAGGGCGAGGCGCCCGCCCTGCTGTTCGCTGTGGTTGACGCCGCGCGCGCCCGTGACGGCATTGCCGACCCAGCCCGGCGTATGGTTGCTGGCAAGCGAGGCACGCAAGGCCAGCGTGTCCTTGATCAGCGGGATATTCACGCCCGCATGCAGGTCCCAGCCCGTGCCTTTGCCGCCTTTCACGGAGGAGATGCCGCCGCCGATGCGCCCTTCCAGGGTCTTCAGGTCGGGATCGATGGTGACGTATTTGAGCAGGCCGCCCATCGCGCTGGCGCCATACAGCGTGCCTTGCGGACCGCGCAGCACTTCCACCCGCGCGATATCGTAGGGCAGCATGTCGAGCACCAGGCCCGCGCCCTTCTGGATATTGTTGCTGGGGCCAACCGGCGTATCGTCGAGATACGTCCCCACCACGGGACCGGGACCAAGATTGCCGATGCCGCGGATCTTCACCGCCGTCTGCCCCGGCGTCCCGCCATTTTCGATTTGCACGCCAGGCAGGTAGCCGTTCAGATCACTGAGCTGCGTCACGTGCTGGTTTTCCAGCTGCTGCGCGCCGATCACGCTGACGGACGCCGGCACCTTGCTCGCGCTTTCCTTGCGCTTTTGCGCGCTGATGACCACCGACTGCAACTGGCCGGCATCGGCCGTGCCGGTCGCGCCGGGCGTGGCGTCCTGTGCGGCGGCCGCGTGCGGCATGGTGCTGAACGCCAGCAGCGTGGCGCAAGCCAGGGGGGTGAGTCGCCGCTTGTCTGGTGCCTGGTGCATGGTATCTCCCTGCTGAGGTGGATAGACTGCAAGAATTTTCAATATTCGGATAATTTTTTCTAAATCAGAAAAAAATATCTTGTTTGTAATGTATTCTCTGTAATGCAAAATATCAAACAAAATTGTGCGATCTGTTGTTTTGTGCGCCAGCAGGGCGCCCGGCAAGGTATCGCTCCCATATGCCAAACAGGAGGACCCATGCGCATCTTCAGCGCCGGCATCATTACTGAAACCAACACCTTCGCGCCGTGGCCGACGGGCTTGCGCGGTTTTGAAGAAGGGGGCTTGTTCCATGGCAATGCCAGCCGCGATGCCACCGGCATGGAGCGCCAGGTGGTGCGCGTCTTCCGCGACCTGGCGCAGGCCGATGGCCATGCATTTGTCGAAGGCCTGTTCGCCACGGCCCAGCCGTCGGGGCCGACCTTGCAGCGGGACTGGGAAAGCCTGCGCGATGACATCGTCGGCGCCGTGGCCGGGCAGGGGCCGTTCGACGTGATCCTGCTATTGCTGCACGGGGCGATGGTGGCCACCGCCTGCGACGATTGCGAGGCGGACCTGGTGGCGCGCCTGCGGGCGCTGTGCGGCCCGCACACGGTGATCGGCGTGGAACTCGATCCCCATTGCCATCTGTCGCAGGCGCTGCTCGACGTCGCCGATGCCGTGATCCTGATGAAGGAGTATCCGCATACCGATTATGTGCCCCGGGCGCGGGAACTGTATGCCCTGTGCACCGCCCAGGCAGCCGGCAAGGTGCGCCCCTGCCAGGCCCTGTTCGACCTGCGCATGATCGGCTTTTACCCGACCGGTACCGCGACGATGGCGGCACTGCTGCACGCCATGCGCGAGGCGGAACGGCGGCCGGGCATCCTGTCGGTGAGTTTTGTGCATGGTTTTCCCTGGGGCGACACCGCCGATACCGGCTCGAAGATGCTGGTCATCGCCGATGGCGCGCCGGAGCTGGCGGCACGCACGGCGGAAGAACTCGGCATGCAAGTCTACCGCCAGCGCGAGGCCCTGCTGCCGCGCATGCCGGCGACCGCCGCCGCGCTCGACGAGGCGGCTGGCCTGCCCGGCCTGACCGTGCTGGCCGATACGGCCGACAATGCCGGCGGCGGCGCGCCCGGCGACAATGTCGGCCTGCTGCGCGCGATGCTGGCGCGCGGTGTCACGCAGGCGGCGTTCGGCGCCGTGTGGGACCCGATGGCGGTACAGGCCTGCGTCGAAGCCGGCATCGGCGCGCGTTTCCAGCTGCGCCTGGGCGGCAAGTGCGGTGTCGCTTCCGGCGAGGCGCTCGATCTGCCGGTGACGGTGCGCGCCATCCGCGAGCGGCATGACCAGGCGGGCCTGGGCCTGTCGCGCTGCCTGATGGGAACCTCGGTATGGCTGGCCTGCGAAGGCGTCGACGTGGTGGTCAATGCGGTGCGCACCCAGGTGTTTTCGCCGGATGCCTTTACGGGGCTGGGCATCGATTTGCACGGCAAGCGCCTGGTGGCCGTCAAGTCGAGCAACCATTTCCGCGCCGGCTTCGCGCCGCTGGCCGCGCACATGATCGCCGTCGCCACCACGGGCGCCATCCAGATGGATTTTGCCCGCATCGATTACCGCCGGCGCCGTGACCTGCACTTTTTCCCGCGCGTGCACGATCCGCTGGCGCGCGGCGACTAGCGCCGCGTCAGCGCTTGCTTTTCGCCCTGGCCGGCTTGCTTGCCGGGGCGGGCTGGACATCGCCGCCGCTGACCTGTTCCATCAGCTGCGCTTCCCTGGCCGAGCAGATCGACAGCACGCGGCAAGGCGCGTCGCCGACGGCGAGGTAGGCGTGCGCCATGCCGCTGTCGAAATAGATCGAATCGCCTTTTTCCAGCCGCGTCGGCGCGTACATGTCGGTGTGCAGGTCGACCGTGCCTTCCAGCACGTAGGTATATTCCTCGCCGGCATGGCGCACCAGCTTGCCAAACTCCTGCAGCGTGCGCGCGCGCAATTCGGCAATGATGGGCACGAAGCGCTTGTTGAGCAAATCCGTCGCCGGGTACAGGTGAAAATAGCTGCTGGTGGCGAGCGCATGTCCTTCGCCGGCGCGCGTGATGCTGCGCCGGCCGCTGACGGCGGCGGGAGCGGCGCTGGCGTCGCCGGCGAAAAATTCGGCGATATCCATGTCCAGCGCCTGGCACAGCCGTGTCAGCTTGTCGTAATTGAGCGACATCTTGCCGTTTTCAATTTTGGACAGGGTCGAGACAGGCAAGCCTGCCCGCTTGCCCGCTTCGCTCAGCGTCCAGCCGCGATCCTTGCGCAGCTTGCGCAGAGTGAGGCCGGGATTGGCGGCCGAGGTATCGTGTTTCTGGGTCATGGAAGGCACGGTTGATGGCATGAGCGATCACGATACCATTGCACCGGGTTTTTTGTCAGATCGCCGCATGCCATATTTTTTCCAAATTTGAAAATTATTGACTTTTGCGAAAAATACCATGCATCATGCGCACAGGGACCTGGTGCCGCACCGGGGCGTATCGATTCCACTTTGCCGAGGTCAGATTGATGAAGCCGATTGTCTGTAGCGCGCTGTTCGCCGTCCTGTTCCTGCTGGCGCGGCATGGCGCCGCCCAGGAAGCGCCTGCCATGCCGCCGGCGTCCGCCGCGCCGGCGCTCACGTCCGAGGATGCGGGCGCCTGGCTCGACGGCTTGCTGCCCTACGTGCTGAAGAAGAATGATCTCGCCAGCGCCGTGGTGGTGGTGGTCAAGGATGGCCAGCTGCTGCTGGCCAAGGGCTATGGCTATGCGGACGTGGCGGCGAAAAAGCCGGTGGACCCGGCCACCACCCTGTTCCGCCCGGGCTCGATCTCAAAGACCTTCATGTGGACGGCGGTGATGCAGCTGGTGGAGCAGGGCCGGATCAACCTCGACCAGGATGTGAATGCCTACCTGGACTTCCGCATTCCGCCGCGCGACGGCCAGCCCATCACGATGCGCCAGCTGATGACGCATACGCCCGGCTTCGAGGAAATCGCCAAGAACCTGTTCAGCCGCGATGCGAAGATGGTGGACAATGGCGCGTGGCTGAAAACCTGGGTGCCCGAGCGCGTCTTTGCGCCCGGTGTCGTGTCGGCCTATTCGAATTACGGCGCGGCGCTGGCCGGCTATATCGTGCAGCGCGTGTCGGGCCAGCCGTTTGACGAGTACATCGAGCAGCATATTTACCAGCCGCTCGGCATGCGGCACGCCACGTTCCGCCAGCCTTTGCCCGCCCACCTGCAGGCCGACATGGCCGCTGGCCATGTCAAGGCCAGCCAGCCCGCGCGGCCGTTCGAATTCGTCGTGCCGCCGCCGGCCGGCAGCATGTCCGTCAGCGGCACCGACATGGCACGCTACATGATCGCGCACCTGCAGGATGGCCGCTACGGCGACCAGCGCATCCTGCGCCCGGAAACGGCGCGGCAGATGCACCGTGCCGCCTTCCAGTCGGTGCCCGGCCTGCTGCCGATGGCGCTCGGCTTTTATCGCATGGACCGCAATGGCGAGACGATCATCGGCCATGGCGGCACGACCGAGCTGTTTCACAGCGACATGGGACTGCTGCTGCAGCAGAACGTCGGCGTGTACCTGTCCGTGTCTGGCGGCGCCAACGGTGCCGGCGTGGCCCGGCAAGTCATCAATGGCATGGTGGACCGCTATTTCCCCGCCGCGCCGCGGCAGGAACCGGCACTGGCGACGGCCGTCGAGCACGGCGCCCTGCTGGCGGGCCGCTATCTCAGCAGCAGGGTGCCCGCATCCAGCTTCCTCAGCATGCTGAATCTGCCGTCGCAATTTACCCTCAGCGTGGACCAGGAGGGCAGGCTGGTGACGCCGGCTTTCAAGGACCTGGCGGGCCAGCCGCGGCGCTGGCGTGAAGTGGCGCCATTCATCTGGCGCGACGTCAACAGCGGCAGCCGGCTCAGTGCGGCCATGCAAAATGGCAAGGTGCGCTGGCTGGCGACCGATGAAACCGCACCCATCATGGTCTTCCTGCCGGTGCCGGCCTGGCAGTCGGCAGCCTGGAACCTGCCCCTGTTCGGCTTCTCCTGCGCCGTCCTGCTGGCCAGCCTGCTGCTGTGGCCGATCGGCGCACTGCTCAACCGCCATTACGGCAAGCCATCCACCCTGGCGCCGGCGGCACGGCGCGCCTTCCGCTGGAGCCGGGTTGCGGCCCTGCTGCATCTGCTGTTCTATGCGGGCTGGTTCTGGGTATTGCAGCGCATGAACGACAGCATCGCCAACATGAACGACGGCCTCGATGGCTTCATCCGTATCGTGCAAGTGTGCGGCGTACTCGCCTTGCTCGGCCTTGTTCCCATGCTGGCCAATGCCTGTTACGCATGGCGCAGCGGCAACGGCTGGTGGCGCAAACTGAACAGCCTGGCGCTTGTCGCGGCGGGCATGGCGACCATCTGGTTTGCCTTCAGCCTGCATCTGCTGAACCTGCACTTGAATTACTGAGGCGTTCGCGCCGCCAAGGCCCTCCCCGCCCGCCCCGCCAGGCCGGCGGGGATTGTTATTTCCAACAGGAATTTATGTCTGCGGCTCAAGGTGTGGCAGCGCACGGTCGAAGCAAGCCGGCGCGGTTAAGGTGGTAACAACAGCGCGCGGCTGGCCCGAGGTTTGATATGGCTCAGTCCGGCAGCGTTTAGCCGCTTCTTTTTCCCGGAAGCGAGGAAAATCATGATTCGGTCACGGCATCGAGCATGGTTGGAATTTACTCACCACTACAAGGAAACCATCATGAACGCGATTGAAAAAACCAGCTCGGACTTGAACGGCACTGCCCAGGATACCCGCAAGGATTTGCATAGCGCCATCGACAAGGTGGCAAACCAGGCCCAGCCCCTGGCCGACAAGGTGGCCACGCGCGCCCACGACGGCGTGGACCAGGTGGGCGACCGCATCGACCAGGTCAGCGACACCGTGAACAAGGCCTCGGAACGCCTGATGGCGCGCGGCAAACAGCTGGGCGCCGCCTGCCAGCGCGCCGGCGAAACGGGCCGCGGCTACGTGCGCGAGCGCCCGGCCGTGTCCCTGCTGATTGCGGCAGCGGCCGGCTATGGCTTGTCGAAACTGCTGGGCTCGCGTAAATAATTTTTACGCCGTCCGCTTGATGTTTTGTCGTGGGGGGGGGGGCCCGGGGGCCAGCGTGGGGGGGGGGGCCCCCCCCCCCG
>CAUSDR010000254.1:0-8371 GCA_963530105.1 uncultured Janthinobacterium sp. | reverse complement strand
GCTGGCGGGCGATCAGGTTCGGTTCGAGCGCGTTCGTGATGCGGATCGCCAGGTCGATGCGCTGCTCCACCAGATTGACGGCGCGGTTTTCCATCTGCAGGTCGACGGCGGCGCGGGGATAACGCTGCAGGTAAGCGGTCACTGCGCCCGCCAGCGCCGTTTGCGCCAGGGATTGCGAGCACGTAATGCGCAACAATCCGTGCGGCGTATCGGCCCCTTCCGGCGCCGCGACGGCCATGGCGCCGGCCACTTCCAGCATCTGCCGGCAACGCGCCAGGGTGGCGTCGCCCGCATCCGTCAGGCTCAGGCGGCGCGTGGTGCGATGCAGCAGGCGCGCCCCCGCCCACTGCTCCATCTCGGCCAGATAGCGCGTCACCATGGCGCGCGACATGTCCAGCGCCTCGCTGGCGGCGACCATGCTGCCGCGCTCGGCGATGGCGACAAATACTTGTGCGGCGGTAATGCGGTCCATGCGGGCACTCCTTGATTCAGCCGATTCATGCAACTAAGTATTGCAATCTACCCTATTTGTTGCACAGAGTCGAAAGGATAATATGTGCCATTGATAACAAATAACGAGAAAAAGCATGTTGTCGAACGCCACCCCGCATGACCGCCCCGGCTTTGCCCTCCTTGCGGGCGCCTGCCCTGCCCCGCGCGCCACGCTGGCCGGCTTTGCCATGCAGCGCCTGGGCAGTGCGCGCTCACCCTCCATCTTGCTGAGCGGTGCGCGCGATGCCCTCCTGCTCAACGCGCAATTCCTGCACAGCGATGCCGTGCACGTGGCGCAAGCCATACAGGCGGGCGGAAAACACTTGCGCGCCATTTATGTCAGCAGCGCCGAGCCGCACGCGTATTTCGGCCTGGGCGTGCTGCGCGCAGCCTTTCCACTGGCGCGCATCCTCGCCAGCGGCGACACGGTCGAAGCCATCCGCCGCCAGGCCGGCGCCAGGGTCGCGCACTGGGGCGGCATCCTCAAGCACAATGCCCCGCGCTGCATCGTCCTGCCCCAGGCCTACGATGACGCCAGCCTGCCGCTCGAAGACCGGCTCGTTGCGCTGCGCGACCTGGAGACGGCATTCGACTAGCGCGCCCGATTTACAAGGCGGACAGGAAGCGCACGTAGTCGTGCGCGCTGCGCGCCAGCCGCTCGGCGTAACCCTGTTCCGACGGGCCATCTTCCGCGCCATAGAAGGCGAAGAACTGGCGGCTCTCGGCGCCGATATAGCGCAACGTCACCTCGAACGGCGCCAGCAGCTGCGCCAGGGTGGCTTGCCACTTGCCATCCAGGGCGAAATCCGCTTCGCGTATGCCGGCCGTGACGCCCAGCGCCACCTTGCGGCCGCGGAAGGCGTCGCCGCCCGTGCCGTAGGCCCAGCCATGCGCCAGCACCTCGTCGAGCCATTTCTTCAGCAGCGGCGGACAGTTGAACCAGTACACGGGGAACTGCAGCACCACGCTGCCGTGCGCCTCGACCAGCGCCTGCTCGCGCGCCACGTCGATGCGGCCATCGGGATAGGCCTGGTGCACGTCGTGGATGGTGTACTGCTGCGGATGCCGCGCCACTTCCTGCAGCCAGCGCTTGTTGGCAACGGAGGTGTCGATGGCGGGATGGAAGACGATAACGAGGGTTTTCATAGTGCTGCTTTCATGAGTGGGGGATCGGCGGGCGCCGGCCTCAGCCGCAGAAAAGCAGGCAAGCCGGCACCCTGCCCCGTGGCGCGCGCTCGCGCCTCCAGGGGCAAAACCAGCATAGCCTTGGTGAGTACTTTTCACAAGTACGCACATTTATTACCCATACCATACAAAAAGTAAGTGATCAGGACGAAGAAAGCCGCCCTGGCCAGCCATTGCAGGCGGCTAGCCGGCGCGCTGGTGCCGCTCGCCCCATTCGCACAGGGTATTCAGGACGGGGATCAGCGAGGCGCCCTTGCTGGAGAGGAAATACTCAACCTTGGGCGGGACTTGCGGATATTCCTTGCGGATGATCAGCGCATCGGCTTCCAGTTCCTTGAGCACCACGCTGAGGGTCTTGAAGGCGATGCCATCGAGATGGCGCTTGAGTTCGTTATGCCGCAGCACCCTGTTTTCCGCCAGCGCATACAGGATCAGCATCTTGTACTTGCCGCCGATCAGCGACAAGGTATAGCCGAATCCCGTATCGCCCAGCGCCACGCCGCTGGGCGCGCATGTTTCTTCGTTCATCACGTTCTGCTTCTTGGTTATCCAGGGCCCGAGCATACCAGCCCGGCAGCCCGGCGGTACCACGACCAGCTGCACGCGCATAAAAAAAGCGAGCCGTCAGGCTCGCTTTTGTGCGCCGGGCCGCAAGGCCCGGCAGGAACAATACGCTGTAACTTAAGCGCGTTTGTCCAGTGGCAGTACTTCGCGGGTCGTCGAACCGACGAACAGCTGACGTGGACGGCCGATTTTTTGCTCCGGATCGGCGATCATTTCGTTCCACTGGGCGATCCAGCCGATGGTGCGGGCCATGGCGAAGATGCCGGTGAACAGCGACACTGGGATGCCCAGCGCCGATTGCACGATGCCCGAGTAGAAGTCGACGTTCGGGTACAGTTTGCGCGAAACGAAGTATTCGTCGTTCAGTGCAATCTTTTCCAGTTCCATCGCCAGCTTGAACAATGGGTCGTCTTGCAGGCCCAGTTCGTTCAGCACTTCGTAGCAGGTTTCACGCATCAGCTTGGCGCGCGGGTCGAAGTTCTTGTACACGCGGTGGCCAAAGCCCATCAGCTTGACGCCGGAGTTCTTGTCCTTGACTTGCTCGATGAAGGCAGGAATGTTCTCGACGGTGCCGATTTCCTTCAGCATGTTCAGTGCCGCTTCGTTGGCGCCGCCGTGGGCAGGGCCCCACAGGCAGGCGATACCGGCAGCGATACAGGCGAACGGGTTGGCGCCCGACGAACCGGCCAGGCGGACGGTCGAGGTCGATGCGTTTTGCTCATGGTCCGCGTGCAGGATCAGGATGCGGTCCAGGG
Organism: uncultured Janthinobacterium sp.; assembly: GCA_963530105.1. Classification (GTDB taxonomy): domain Bacteria; phylum Pseudomonadota; class Gammaproteobacteria; order Burkholderiales; family Burkholderiaceae_D; genus Janthinobacterium. The sequence continues at coordinate 5,375 of CAUSDR010000254.1, read as the reverse complement.
CGCGCACCAGCACGTCGTTGACCTTGTAGTCTTCGCACGGGTTGGCGAACATCATGTGCATGAAGTTGGCGCTGTACGACAGGTCGTTGCGCGGGTACGTGAACGGCTGGCCGATCGAGTACTTGTAGGTCATGGCGACCAGGGTCGGCATCTTGGCGATCAGGCGGATGGCCGACACTTCGCGGTGACGCGGGTCGTTGATGTCCAGCGAATCATGGTAGAACGAAGCCAGCGCGCCGACGGTGCCGACCAGGATCGACATCGGATGCGCGTCGCGGCGGAAGCCACGGAAGAAGAATTGCATCTGCTCGTGCACCATCGTGTGCTTGGTGACGGTGTCGACGAACTTGGCTTTTTGCGCCGCGTTCGGCAGTTCGCCGTTCAGCAGCAGGTAGCACGATTCCATGAAGTCGGCGTTGACGGCCAACTGTTCGATCGGGTAACCGCGGTACAGCAGTTCGCCCTTGTCGCCGTCGATGTAGGTGATCGACGAATTGCACGAGGCGGTCGACATAAAGCCTGGGTCGTAGGTGAACTTGCCGCTACCGGCGTACAGTTTGCGGATGTCGATGACGTCCGGGCCAACCGTGCCTTTGTAGATTGGAAATTCAAGCGATGGGCTGCCATCGGAGAACGACAGGGTAGCTTTTGTGTCAGAGGTATTCATGGGCTCTTCCTTCTCGGGAGTGAGTCGAAATTAAAATCAAAAATTCTGGCTGCAATTCGCACCGCAATTCGGCAGTGCTACAGCGCGCCACTCGCACCGTTTGCAATATATCGCCCAGGCGTCTAGGCAATGCGCAGTCGTTGCAGCAGTGCGCGCACATGCGGCAGATCGACTTCGCCTTCCGGCTCTTTACGGGCCAGTACCAGATCCATTAACGCATTGTCCGATAAATCCAGCAAACGCGTCAGCGCGTCAACTTCTTCATCGGTCAATTCGGTTTCATACGCATCGAGAAAACGGGTCAGGATAATGTCGTTTTCCAGCAGGCCACGGCGTGAACGCCAGCGCAGGCGGGCGCGGTTGGCCGGGTCGGCCTGATGCGAGGACAAAATTGATTCTGTCATTTGGTTTACCACTTTACGTGTGCCTTGCGGCACGGTGCTGCTTTGCAGGCGCCGCCCGGCAGGAAGGGAGCATACTCCCTTCCCCGCAACGGCGCCCGGCGGACGCGATTTGAAAAATCAGATCGCGCGGCGGACCATCAATTCCTTGATCTTGCCAATCGCCTTGTTCGGGTTCAACCCTTTCGGGCAAACGTCGACACAGTTCATGATCGAGTGGCAGCGGAACAGACGGTACGGATCTTCCAGGTTGTCCAGACGCGCGCCAGTGGCTTCGTCGCGCGAATCGGCGATGAAGCGGTAGGCTTGCAGCAGGCCGGCAGGACCGACGAATTTGTCCGGATTCCACCAGAACGACGGGCACGACGTGGAGCAGCATGCGCACAGGATGCACTCGTACAGGCCATCGAGTTCTTCGCGCTGTTCCGGCGTCTGCAGGCGCTCTTTTTCAGGCGGAATCGAGTCGTTGATCAGGAACGGCTTGATCGAATCGTACTGCTTGAAGAATTGCGTCATGTCGACGATCAGGTCGCGGATGACTGGCAAACCTGGCAACGGGCGCAGCACGATAGGCTCCGTCAGTTCGTTCAGGTTGGTGGTGCATGCCAGGCCGTTCTTGCCGTTGATGTTCATCGCGTCCGAACCGCACACGCCTTCGCGGCACGAGCGGCGCAGGGCCAGCGAGTCATCGACGTCCGACTTGATGCGCTGCAGCGCGTCGAGCAGCATCTTGTCGGTGTCTTTCAGTTCGACCGTCAGGTCTTGCATGTAAGGCTTGGCATCCTGGTCAGGATCGTAGCGGTAGATTTTAAATTTGAGAGTGCGTGCCATGTTCTGACCTTTAGAAAGTACGTGGTTTTGGCTTGAAGGTATCGACCGTCAGCGGTTTGGTCACGACTGGCTTGTATTCCAGGCGGTTGCCTTCCGAGTACCACAGCGTGTGCTTCATCCAGTTGTCGTCGTCGCGGGTCGGGTGATCGTCCTGGGCGTGGGCGCCGCGCGATTCCTTGCGGGCAGCTGCCGAAACGATCGTCGCTTTCGCCGTTTCGATCAGGTTGTCCAGCTCCAGCGCTTCCACGCGGGCCGTGTTGAAGACCATCGATTTATCCTTGAACGAGACGTGCTTGCGGCGCTCGTCGAGCTTCATGATTTCTTCGACGCCCTTGTTCAGCATGTCGTCGGTACGGAACACGCCACAGTACTTCTGCATCGTCGCGCGGATGTCGTTCGCCACGCCCTGCACGGTTTCCGTGCCGGTCGAGTTTTCCAGGCGCTGCAGGCGGCCCATGGCAAAGTCGGCTGCGTCGGCTGGCAAAGGCTTGTTTTCCTTGGCTTTCAGGCCGCTGTTGACGATGTGGTTGCCGGCCGCGCGGCCGAAGACCACCAGGTCGAGCAGCGAGTTCGTGCCCAGGCGGTTGGCGCCGTGCACCGAGACGCAGGCGCATTCGCCGATCGCGTACAGGCCGTTGACAACCTTGGCCGAATTGTCCGGACCGGTCGGGGTGACGACCTGGCCGTGGATGTTCGTTGGAATGCCGCCCATCTGGTAGTGAATCGTCGGCACGACAGGAATCGGTTCCTTGGTGGCGTCGACGTTGGCGAACTTGTGGCCGATTTCCAGGATCGACGGCAGGCGCTTGGCGATGGTATCGGCACCGATATGGCGCAGATCCAGCATCACGTGGTCCTTGTTCGGACCGCAGCCGCGGCCTTCCTTGATTTCCTGGTCCATCGAACGCGAGACGAAGTCGCGCGGCGCCAGATCCTTCAGGGTTGGCGCATAGCGCTCCATGAAGCGTTCGCCTTCGCTATTGATCAGGATGCCGCCTTCGCCGCGCACGCCTTCGGTGATCAATACGCCCGCGCCGGCCACGCCGGTCGGGTGGAACTGCCAGAATTCCATGTCTTGCAGCGGCAGGCCGGCGCGTGCCGCCATGCCCATGCCGTCGCCGGTATTGATGAACGCATTCGTCGACGCGGCGAAGATGCGGCCTGCGCCGCCCGTTGCCATGACCGTCGTTTTTGCTTCCAGGATCATGCATTCGCCGGTTTCCATTTCCAGCGCGACGACACCGATCACGTCGCCGTCGGCGTCACGGATCAGGTCGAGTGCCATCCATTCGACGAAGAAGTGCGTACGGGCGCGCACGTTGCGCTGGTACAGGGTGTGCAGCAGGGCATGACCGGTACGGTCGGCTGCCGCGCAAGCGCGCTGCACGGGCTTTTCGCCGAAGTGGGCCGTGTGGCCGCCGAATGGACGCTGATAGATGGTGCCGTCAGGGTTGCGGTCGAATGGCATGCCGAAGTGTTCCAGTTCGTACACGACCTTCGGTGCTTCGCGGCACATGAATTCGATGGCATCCTGGTCGCCCAGATAGTCGCCGCCCTTGACGGTGTCGAACATGTGCCAGAACCAGTTGTCTTCGGCCATGTTGCCGAGCGACGCGCCGATACCGCCCTGCGCCGCCACGGTGTGCGAGCGGGTCGGGAAAACTTTCGAGAGAACAGCGACGTTCAAGCCGGCTTCAGCCAGTTGCAACGACGCGCGCATGCCGGAACCGCCGGCGCCAACGATCACCGCATCAAAGCGGCGGGTAGGGATTGCAGATTTATATGCTGCCACGATTACACACTCCAGAGTATCTGTACCGTCCAGCCGGCACAAGCGATCAACCACAGCATGGTGGCAATTTGCAGGGTCAGGCGGAGGCCAACGCTTTTCACGTAGTCCATCCAGATATTGCGTACGCCGACCCATGCGTGGTAGAACAGGGCGACAAACGTCACCAGACTGATTAATTTGAACCATTGCTGCGCAAACAATCCTGCCCAGCCTTCATAGCTGAAGTTGCTGCCAGTGAGGAAGGCAACCAGCAGGATGGCGACGTAGGCCACCATGACGAGGGCGGTGACGCGTTGCGCCAGCCAGTCGCGCAAGCCGTAATGGGCGCCGACGACGAGGCGTTTCGGTCCGATGTTATTGTTTGCCATTAAAATACTCCAAACAGTTTCAAAGCGACCAGAGCGGTCAGTATCAGGCTGATCACCAGCACGAACTTGGCCGTATTGCGCGCGGGTTCTTTCTCGGCGGCGACGTGCACGTCCATGAACAAGTGGCGGATACCGGCGCAGAAGTGGTGCAGGAAGGCCCAGACCAGAGCCAGCGTGATCAGCTTGACGAACCAGTGCGAGGCGATGCCCTGGAAGTAGGCGTAGGACATTTCGGAACGCAGGCTCAGTTCCAGCATGTACAGGATGCACGGCAGCAGGGCGAAAATGATGATGCCGCTGATACGATGCAGGATCGAGACGATGGCGCCGATCGCCATGCGGTAGTTCGACAATTCGGTAACATGGATGTTACGGAATTGCGGCCGTTCTTTTTTTGGTACTTCTCTTACGGCTTCAGACATAACAAAAACCTCCCCTTTGAATTTCAACTAAATATTGAAGCCGCGATTTTCGCCGATTTTCGCAACCCATACCAATATCTATTGTTACATATAACCAAAATGGTTTTTTACTACAAAATACCGCGCTACTTTCCGTAGTTCACGTAATTTAATTACAGAATCGCCGGCAAAACACGGCCCGCCGGGGGCCGGCCATGCTTTACCTGCGCGTTCTGTTGTCTCCATGCCCGCCTTGCGTCGGGCACTTTCAAACGATGCACTTCCGCCTTGCCGCTTGTTCGGACGCCCGCGGGCGCCCTGCGGCTTCAGCTGAGTTCATTCTGATAATGATGACGACTGGTCAGGTACAGGCCCCGGCGCAGTTCGACCGGCTTGTCGCCGTAGGTAAACGACACGCGCTCGGAACTGAGCAAGGGCGTGCCGAGGTCGATATTTAACAATTGCGCGGCACCGGCGTCGGCGCACACGGCGCGGATCTGCTCGGAGGCGCGGATCATGCGCGTGCCAAATTCCGTTTCAAACAGGCCATACATCGGCCCCTTGTATTCCACCAGGCGTTCGGCCGTCAAGCCCTTGAAGATGAGGCCAGGCAGCCACAGCTCTTCGACGATGGTGGGAATGCCGTCGAAATACTGCACGCGCTTGATGAAGATGACGGCGTCGCCGGACTTCAGGTCCATCAGGCGCGCCACGTCGGCCGGCGCGCGCACGCGCTTGACCTCGATGAATTTGCTTTCCGGATAGTGCGGCACGCCTTCGTCCGGCACCAGGCGCAGGAAACGGAAATGCGCGCGCGCCTCGTGGTGGGTGGAAACGAAAGTGCCCTTGCCCTGGCGGCGCATGACGAGGTTCTCGGCCGCCAGCTCATCGATGGCCTTGCGCACCGTGCCCTGG
>CAUSDR010000253.1:0-8376 GCA_963530105.1 uncultured Janthinobacterium sp. | reverse complement strand
GCCCAATTGATGGCCGCCGCCACGGTGGACATTCCCGCCATCGTGCTGTCGGGTGGCCCCATGCTCGATGGCTGGATGGATGGAGAGCTGGTGGGCTCGGGCGCCGCCATCTGGAAAGGCCGCCGCCAGCTGGCCGCCGGCGTCATCGACAACGACAAATTCCTGCAGATAGCCTCCGCCTCGGCGCCGTCGGCCGGCCACTGCAACACCATGGGCACGGCATCGACCATGAATGCGCTGGCCGAGGCGCTGGGCATGTCCCTCACGGGCTGCTCGGCCATTCCCGCGCCCTACCGCGAGCGGGGCCAGATCGCCTACGCAACGGGGCGCCGCATCGTCGGCATGGCGCATGAGGATGTGCGCCCGTCCAGCATCCTCACGCGTGCAGCATTCCTGGACGCCATCATCGTCAACGCGGCCATTGGCGGCTCGACCAATGCGCAGCCGCACCTGATGGCCATGGCGCGCCACGCAGGCGTGGAATTGCACTCGTCCGACTGGATGGCGCACGGTTACGACGTGCCGCTGCTGCTGAACATGCAGCCGGCAGGGAAGTACCTGGGCGAGCGTTTTCATCGCGCCGGCGGCGTGCCGGCCATCATGTGGGAGTTACAAGAAGCGGGCTTGCTGCATGCGGACCGTCCCACCGTCACGGGACAGAGCATGGCGGCCAACCTGCAAGGGCGCGAAAGCGCGGATCGCGAGATGATCCGCCCGTTTGCCGCGCCATTGAAGGACAAGGCGGGTTTCCTGGCCCTGCAGGGCAATCTGTTCGATTTCGCCATCATGAAGACCAGCGTGATCTCGCCCGCTTTTCGCGAGCGCTACCTGTCGCGTCCCGGCTGCGAAGGCGTGTTCGAGGCGCGCGCCATTGTGTTCGATGGCTCGGCCGACTACCACGCGCGCATCAACGACCCTGCGTTGCAGATAGACGATGGCTGCATGCTGGTGATGCGCGGTGCGGGGCCCGTGGGCTGGCCCGGTTCGGCCGAAGTGGTCAACATGCAGCCGCCCGACGCCTTGCTCAAGGCCGGCATCCTGAACCTGCCGACGCTGGGCGATGGGCGCCAGTCGGGCACGTCGGACAGTCCGTCTATCCTGAACGCCTCGCCGGAAAGCGCCGTCGGCGGCGGCCTGGCCCTGCTGCGCACGGGGGACATCATCCGCGTGGACTTGAACGGCGGCCGCTGCGACATGCTGGTCGACAGCGTTGAGCTGGCGCGCCGCGCGCAGGAATTGCCGCCCCCCGTCAACGACAGCGCCACGCCGTGGCAGGAGCTTTACCGCGCCAGCGTGGGCCAACTGGAGACGGGCGCCTGCATGGAACTGGCGCTGAAATACCGGGCCGTGGGGCAGACGCTGCCGCGCCACAATCACTAGTTTATTTGTTGTCCGTTGTACCCCGCAGTTAAAAAACGTAGCTAAAAAATCCAACAAGGAGACACGTAATGAACAAGATCATCAGTGCAGCCATCATGACCGCCATGCTGGCGTTGAGCAGCGGCGCCGCCCTGGCCGACGCGAAAAATCCGAAGATCGGTTTTTCCATCGACGATTTGCGCGTCGAGCGCTGGACGCGCGACCGCGATTTCTTCATCGCCGCCGCCGAAAAGCAGGGCGCCAAGGTCTTCGTGCAATCGGCCGACGCCAGCGAGCAGCGCCAGATTTCACAGATCGAAAACCTGATTTCGCGCGGCGTGGACGTGCTGGTGATCGTGCCCTTCAATGCGACGGTTCTGAACAACACCATCAAGGAAGCGAAAAAGGCGGGCATCAAGGTGCTGTCGTATGACCGCCTGATCCTGGGCGCCGATATCGACGCCTACATTTCGTTCGACAATGAAAAAGTGGGCGAGATGCAGGCCGAAGGCGTTGTCAAGCTGCAGCCGAAGGGCAATTACTACCTGTTGGGTGGCGCGCCGACGGACAACAACGCCAAGATGCTGCGCGAAGGGCAGATGAAAGTCCTGAAGCCGTACATCGACAAGGGCGACATCAAGGTCGTGGGCCAGCAGTGGGTGAAGGACTGGAGCGCCACGGAAGCCCTGTCCATCGTGGAAAACGCGCTGACGGCGAACAACAACAAGATCGACGCCATCGTCGCCTCGAACGACGGCACGGCCGGCGGCGCCATCCAGGCGCTGGCCGCGCAAAAGCTGGCCGGCAAGGTGCCTGTCTCGGGCCAGGACGCCGACCTGGCGGCAGTGAAACGCGTGATCGCCGGCACGCAGGCGATGACTGTTTACAAGCCGTTGAAAACCATCGCCGCCGAAGCGGCCAAGCTGGCCGTGCAGCTGGCGCGCAACGAGAAGCCCGCCTACAACTCCAGCTACGACAATGGCTTGAAAAAAGTCAGCACCGTGCTGCTCAAACCAACGCCGCTGACGAAGGCAAATGTGAATATTCTCGTCGATGACGGCTTCTATACCAAGGCGCAGCTGGGTAATTGAGTTCCTCGAGAATATTGGACGTAGGTCGGATTAGCGTAGCGTAATCCGACACCCGCCGGCCTCGCAAAGCGCTGGTGATGGTGTCGGGTTACGCGCTGCGCGCTAACCCGACCTACGCCGGTCTTCCAGCCTGTGGTTTTCCCCGTATCCGCAACGAGAGTGAGCATGTCCGACTATCTGCTTGAAATGAAAGGCATCGTCAAACAGTTTGGCGGTGTGCGCGCGCTCGACGGCATCGACCTGCAGGTGCGGGCCGGCGAGTGCATCGGCCTGTGCGGCGAGAACGGCGCCGGCAAGTCGACCCTGATGAAGGTGCTGTCCGGCGTCTACCCGCATGGCAGCTGGGACGGCGAAATCCTGTGGGATGGCCAGCCCCTGCGCGCGCAATCGATCCGCGACACGGAAGACGCGGGCATCATCATCATCCACCAGGAACTGATGCTGGTGCCGCAGCTGTCCGTGGCCGAGAATATCCTCATGGGCCGCGAGATCACCTTGCCCGGCGGGCGCATGCACTATACCGCCATGTACAAGCGCGCCGACGAACTGCTGCGCGAATTGAAGATTCCGCAGCTGAACGTGGCGCTGCCCGTGATGAATTACGGCGGCGGCCACCAGCAGTTGGTGGAAATCGCCAAGGCGCTCAACAAGAATGCGCGCCTGCTGATCCTCGATGAGCCATCGTCTTCCCTGACGACGTCGGAAATCGCCGTGCTGCTCGACATCCTGCGCGCGCTGAAGGCGCGCGGCGTCACCTGCATCTACATCTCGCACAAGCTCGATGAAGTGGCGGCCATCTGCGACACCATCGTCGTCATCCGCGACGGCAAGCATATCGCCACCACGCCGATGGCGCAGATGAACGTCGAGCGCATCATCGCGCAGATGGTGGGCCGCGAAATGAGCCAGCTGTATCCGCAGCGCAGCAAGAAAGACGCCATCGGCGAGGTGCTGTTCGAGGCGCGCCACGTGACCTGCATCGACGCCGACAATCCGCAGCGCAAGCGCGTCGACGACGTGTCGTTCACCCTGCGCAAGGGCGAAATCCTCGGCATCGCCGGGCTGGTGGGGGCGGGGCGCACGGAACTCGTCTCCGCCCTGTTCGGCGCCTACCAGGGGCCGTGCCAGGCAGAAGTGTGGCTCGACGGCCGCAGGATCGATACCGGCACGCCGCAAAAGGCCATTGCCATGGGCCTGGCCATGGTGCCGGAAGACCGCAAGCACCACGGCATCGTGCCCGACCTGGACGTGGGGCAGAACATCACCCTGGCCGTGCTGGAGGAGTTTGCGCGCGCCACGCGCATCAATGGCGAGGCGGAGCTGACGGCCGTGCGCGGCGAGATCGCTCAGCTGGAGCTCAAGACAGCCAGCCCGTCGCTGCCGATCACCAGCCTGTCCGGCGGCAACCAGCAAAAGGCCGTGCTGGCCAAGATGCTGCTGACGCGCCCGCGCGTGCTGATCCTCGACGAACCCACGCGCGGCGTCGACGTGGGCGCCAAATACGAAATCTACAAATTGATGCTGGCGCTGGCCGACCGGGGCGTGGCCATCATCATGGTGTCGTCGGAGCTGGCCGAAGTGCTGGGCGTGTCGGACCGCGTGCTGGTGATGGGCGAAGGCCGGCTGCGCGGCGACTTCATCAACGATGGCCTGAGCCAGGAAACCGTGCTGGCGGCGGCGCTGTCCCAGTCGTCGGCGCCTGCCGCCACCACCGCATACAAGGAACCCGCCGCATGAAACCCATGAATGTCAAACAGCTGTTCACCCAATACAAGATGCTGGCCCTGCTGATCGCCGTGGCGCTGATTTGGGCCTTCTTTTCGTGGAAGACGGAGGGCAGTTTCCTCACGCCGCGCAACCTGTCGAATCTGCTGCGCCAGATGTCCGTGACGGGCATCCTCGCCTGCGGCATGGTGCTGGTGATCATCGCCGGCGAAATCGATCTGTCCATCGGCTCCTTGCTGGGGCTATTGGGCGGCATCGCCGCCGTGCTGGACGTGACGCAGCACTGGCCGCTGGCGCTGAACCTGGCGGCCGTGCTGGGCTGCGGCCTGGTGATCGGCCTCTTGAATGGCTATCTGACGGCGTACCGGGGCATCCCTTCCTTCATCGTCGGCCTGGGCGGCATGCTGGCCTATCGGGGCATTTTGCTGGGCATCACGGGCGGCATCACCATCGCCCCCGTCTCCGAGCCGCTGGTCTACCTGGGGCAGGGTTACCTGCCCGCGCTGCCCGGCATGATCCTGGGCGTGGGCCTGTTCCTGCTGGCCGCCTTTCTCACATGGCGCGCGCGCGCCAGCCGCGCGCAGCATGGCTTGCCGCAGACGGCCGCTTGGCTCGATGGCCTGCGCGTGATCGTCATCGGTGCCGTGCTGTACGCCTTCGTGCAGACCCTGAACGGCTATGAAGGCATTCCGCTGCCCGTGCTGCTGTTGTTGGCGCTGCTGGGCCTGTTCAGCTACATCACCAGCCAGACGGTGTTTGGCCGGCGCATCTACGCCGTCGGCAGCAATATGGAGGCGACGCGCCTGTCCGGCATTAACGTGAAGGCCGTCAAGCTGTGGATCTTTGGCATCATGGGCCTGATGTGCGCCCTGGCGGGGCTGATCAACACGGGCCGCCTGGCGGCCGGTTCGCCCTCGGCCGGTACCTTCAGCGAACTCGATGCCATCGCCGCCTGCTTCATCGGCGGCACCTCGATGCGCGGCGGCTCGGGCACCGTGTACGGGGCGCTGATCGGCGCGCTGGTGATGGCCAGCCTGGATAACGGCATGTCCATGCTGGACGTGGATACCTACTGGCAGATGATCGTGAAAGGCAGTATTCTGACCCTCGCCGTCTGGGTCGATGTCAGCACCCGAGCGGGACGCCGGTAAGACCGATGCTTGACCGGCAGCCAGGGACGAGGATACGTCCCGGCCGCCACATGGAGGAGACACCAGCATGAAGCTACCTACCGCGCACCGCATCGCGCTGCTGTTCAACGGGAACAAGATCTATGACCGCGACATCATCGCGGGCATCGCCGCCTACCTGAACACCACGCGTGTGTCGTGGGACTTGTTCCTGGAGGAGGATTTCCGTTGCCGCCTGCCTGGCATCGAGCGCTGGCAGGGCGACGGCATCATCGCCGATTTCGACGATCCGGCCGTCTGCGCGGCGCTGGCGCACAGCCGCGTGCCCGTGGTGGCCGTGGGCGGCTCGTATGCGCGCGAAGACGCCTATCCCGTTGGCATTCCCTATGTGGCCACGGATAACTTCAAGATCGTCAAGCTGGCCTACGACCATCTGGTGGAAGCGGGCCTGACGCGCTTCGCCTGTTTCAGCCTGCCGGAGGCGGACGTCAACCGCTGGGCGCAGGAGCGCGAAACGGCATTTTGCGCGCTGATGCAGCGCGACCATCTGCGCGCCGACGTGTACCGCGGCGTCGCCACCAGCGCACCCTCGTGGGACGAGGCGGTCGAGCAGCAGATCGCCTGGCTGAACAGCCTGGAAAAACCCGTCGGCATCATCGCGGTCAGCGATGCGCGCGCGCGCCAGCTGCTGCAAGCGTGCATGCACGCGGGGATCGCCGTGCCCGAGCAAGTCGCCCTGATCGGCATCGATAACGACCCGCTGGCGCGCATGCTCACGCGCATTCCCTTGAGTTCCGTGATCCAGGGGGCCGAGGAAATGGGGCGCACGGCGGCGCACCTGCTGCACCAGATGCTCAATGGCGCGCGCTTGTCCGGCACGCGCATCCTCGTGCCGCCGGCCGGGCTGAACGTGCTCGCCTCCACGCGCCACCAGCCGTTCCAGCATCCGCAGGTGATGCAGGCGCGCCATTTCATCCGCCAGTACGCCTGCCAGGGCATCAAGACGGAGCAGGTGGCCGATTACGTGGGTGTGTCGCGCTCCTCGCTGGAAGCGCACTTCCGCCATGAGCTGGGGCGCAGCGTGCACGACGAGATCCTGCATTTCAAGCTCGATGCGGCCAAGACCCTGCTGACGCGCGAGCCGGGCCAGGTGGCCGACGTGGCCGTGCGCTGCGGTTTTACCACGGTGCAGTACATGCATGCCGTGTTCAAGCGCGAACTCGGTTGCACGCCGCGTGAATTCCAGCAGCGCAGCCGGCCGCCTCCATGACGACGTTTACCTTGCACAACGCGCGCGGCATGCGCGTGGTGATCGATGCCCACGATGCCGGGCTGCGGGCCTGGTGGGCGCCCGACCGCTATGGCCGCATGGCCGACGTGCTGGCCGCCGCCGCGCCCCAGGCGCCATCGCTGACGGGCTGGCATGGCGGCATGCCGGATGAAGGCAGCTTGCTGCTGCACCTGTCGCACGATGGCCTGTCGGTGCGCCTGTTGTACCGGCTTGGCGACGATGGCGGCCTGCACCTCGACTGCGAGGCCACGGCCAGTGCCGGCTCACGTTTCCAGCTTCCCGTCCCGATGTTCAACCTGCGGGGGCGCCAGACTGGCGTGGGCGACCATGTGCTGCGCCTGGCGGCCGGCAGCTACCGGCCCGCAGGCGGCTCACAAGGCAGGCCGCAGGAAGCGCCGTGCGACGTGGCGGGCAGCGCTTTTGACTTTCGCCAGCCGGCGCCACTGGGCGCCCGGCTGGGATGGCCGGCCCTGGCGGGCATGGCCGGATTCAATCATGATTTTTTTCTCGCCGATGGCGGCGGGCTGCTGGAGGCGGCGTGCGTGGCCGAGCCTGCTTCGGGCAGGGTCTTGCATTTCGCCAGCAGCCAGAACGGCTTGCGTCTGCGCTCCGACGCAGGCGGCTTTTCCTGCGCCATGCAGCCCCTGGAACTGCTGCCCGGCGCCTCCGCGCGGCTGGCGCTGGCCTACCGTTTGGGCGTGCGGGATATGGAAGATTTCGACATATCCGAACCGATATCAATGACGTTAAATAAGTGATTGGTCAGATATGCAGGGCAGTTCTACCATGAGGTAGTTTTTCCCCTTTTTTTCTTTCTTACCGACGCTGCGAACCTGCCCATGAATATAGTCACCATCGATGCCGGCACCACCAATACGCGCACCCTGCTATGGCGGGACGGCGTCGTGCTCGCCCAGGCGCAGCAGGAAACGGGCGTGCGCAACACGGCCATCGACGGCCATAACGGTGCGCTGAAACAGGCGCTGCGCGAGACCATCGCCGCCGTGCTGGCCACTGCCGGCATCGCGCCGGCGGACGTGCACCTGGCGCTGGCGTCGGGCATGATCAGTTCGCCCATGGGCTTGCAGGAAGTGCCGCATTTGCCGGCGCCGGCCGGCCTGGCGCAGCTGGCGCAAGGCATGCAGGCGGTGGATGTGCCTGACGTGCTGGCGCAGCCCCTGTGGCTGATTCCCGGCGTGCGCAACCAGCATGGCGCCATCGGCCTGCATAACGTCGAAGCGATGGACATGATGCGCGGCGAAGAGACGGAAGTCATCGGCTTGCTGGAGCGGCTGCAGTTGCGCGGCGCGGCTACCATCATCGTGCCCGGCTCGCACACGAAATTGATCAGCGTGGACGAACAGCGCCGCATCCTGGGCTGCAGCACCACCATCGCCGGCGAACTGCTGCAGGCGATCTCGCAGCATACGCTGATCAAGCAATCGGTCGAGGGCGGCTTTGCGCAGACGCTGGTGCCGAAAATGCTGCTGGCCGGCGCCGCCGCCGCGCAAAAAACGGGACTGGCGCGCGCCTGCTTCAGCGTGCGCACCCTTGGCCAGTTCAGCGCCGTCGACTGCAATGAGCGGGCCAACTTCCTGATGGGCGCCGTGCTCAGTGGCGACTTGCTGGCGCTGCGCAACAGCACGGCCATCCAGATGCGCCCCGATACGCCGCTCGTCATTGCGGGTAAACCCATGCTGCGCCAGGCGCTGTCGCTGTTGATCGAGGAGCAGGGTTTCTTTTACGGCAAGCGCATCGTCGTCGACGACCGCCAGCAGGA
>CAUSDR010000252.1:0-8417 GCA_963530105.1 uncultured Janthinobacterium sp. | reverse complement strand
GTTGATGACCAGGCTGTTTTGATCGCCGTGGCTGTGATTGAAGGCGCCAAACGGACTCGATTTGAAGTAGACGGAGGTGCGGGCGGCGTTATTCATGTCGCTGTGCATGGCGGCCCAGCCAATGCTGGGGAACCACATGGCGTTGGGCGGGGCTTCGGGCGCGACCGTGTCGGCCGGCAGGGGGTAGGGCGCTTGCAGCAGAGTGATGGGATTTTCCTGCGCGCCTGGCTGGCTGCTATACCAGGCCGCCGCTGGCGTGGCTTGCCGTGCCACGTAAGCCTTCAGGAGTGCCGGGTCCGGTTTGCTTTCATGGACGTCGCCGAAGACGTGGCGGGGCGCGTTCGGTGGAATGAACTGCATGAAATAGTTTGAAAATCCCGCTGCCCAGGGTTTGTTGAACAGGCTGACGCCAGTAGCCTCGGCCAGCGGCTGCCATAATTGCAGCTGCATGTCGGTCGTGTACTGGCCATACGCCGAGCCGTTGGCGAAACCGCCTTCCGGACCGCTCCAGACATGGACGATATGCATGTACGAGCGCACGGCGAAGTCGAACCACGCTTGCGCTTCCGGCCTGGCATCCAGTAGCAGAGTCGAGGTGGCGGCAAGATAGCCGAGCGCCTCGACGCCGTGCGAGTCCAGGGGCGACTGGTCCAGGCGTCCGCCGGCGATGGACAAATCCGCATAGATGGGCGCGAGCCGCTGCGCTGACACCGCCAGCCAGTGCGCGCGGCGGGGCGCATCCAGATCCAGCCACAGGAAGTCCGCACCCTTGGCAAGTACCAGGGCAATCATGCGCGCCACCTGGTCTTGCGCTTTATAGCTGCTGGGGCCATCCGGACTCAATGCGGCAAGCTGGTCGCCGCGCAGCATGGCTTCATCCAGATACCTGTGTTCCTGCGTCAGGCGAAAGAGCAGCGCGGCCGCTTCCATTTGCCGGATCACGGCGCCGGCGGCATTGGCGATGCGATTGTACTGGCCGCTATCGTTGGGCTGGGTCCACAAGCCATCGCTGACGCTGGCCACGGCGCTGGTGTTCAGGTTGACTTCATTAATGAGGCGGTTCAGAAAGGGGCGCCGTTTGCTCTCCATCGCGGCATCCCAGGCACTGGCCTGCGCGAAGGTGGCTGGCAGCTGGCGCGGGCGCGGGTGTGCCCGCACGGTCGCCGCCATCTCGGACGATTCGGGAACGACAAAATGGCGTGAATTGCTGTCGATGGTGAATGGGCGCCACCTGGACCAGTCGCGGGACGTGGAGAGGGGGCTGACGCGCCAGCGATAATCGCCTGGCGGCAGCGCGTTCGATGGCAGCAGGAAATTGCGCGAGACGGTGTGGCTGCTGGCGGCGCCGTCGACCGGCGAAATTTCCACGATATATTGCGCCGGATAGCTGGCGTGGCGCGGCCAGGCGAACGACGGGGGATTTTGTACCTGTAGCGGCACCTGTTCCGGTGCCGGCTTGACGATTTCCGGGCTGCTGGAGCGGGTGCTGACCCAGTCGTCCGCCTGGCTGGCGTCAGCGCCGAGGCATGCTGCCATCAGGCTGGCGAGAAGAATCCGATTGTGTTTGCGGGGCCTGCATGTCATGACTTCTCTCCATGGTGCGGTTGCCAGCCACATGCGGTATGTGGCGTGGGGAGATGTCAATATACTATCAAGTGCAGGATGAAAGTTCTTTTTTTGATAATTATATGGGGGATGCTGCGGAAATGAAAAGAGCCGCAAACTCGTGAAAGTTTGCGGCTCTTTTGCGAATTAGGTATGGTGCCCACGAAGGGACTCGAACCCCTACACCCGAAGGCACATGGACCTGAACCATGCGCGTCTACCAATTCCGCCACGTGGGCACTGATGCTGCTTACTGCTTTTTACTGCTCGAGTATTTGTTGCAAAACAACTTACTACAACAATTCTGCTATTATAGCGACTTGAAGAGTTTTGCGCCAGATGAGCTTTCGCTCCATACTGCACATCAACCCTGTACCGCTTTCCTGCAACTGCATTCCCGTGAAGGTTTGTCGCTGCAAGAGACCGAGATTATAGAGCAATATTTGCCGAAGTCAAATGCATTGCGCAGCTTTTCTCCTTTTTTCATCGGCGGGGTGCTTGTACTGTTTCCGCTACGCTATCCGTTAGGCAAACCAAGGCGTCGTCCGGTACACTACCGGACATCACCGCGTCAATATTGACGGTGATGTCATCGGTCTTTGTTCTCCGTTTGATCACTGTCAATAACAACTATAGAAATACTTTTGAGCCAAAATACCCACACCATCCCCAGCCGGGAGGACATTCTCGGCATATTCCGCAGCGTCAACGCGCCTCTCGATCCGCAGACTCTCGGGAAAACGCTGCAAGTGCATGCCGATTCCATGGATGTCCTGGTCCGTCGCCTGAAGGCGATGGAGCGCGACGGCCAGCTCAAGTCTGATGCCAGCGGCGTATTCTCGCTGGCCGACCAGAGCGCGCTCGTCGCCGGTCGCGTCACCAGCCACCGCGATGGATTCGGCTTCGTCATTCCCGACGATGCCAGCGCCGACCTGTTCCTGCCAGAGAAAGAAATGCAGAAAGTACTGCATGGCGACAAGGTCATGGCCCGCATCGTCGGCACCGACCGCCGCGGCCGTCCGGAAGGCACGATCGTGGAAGTCACGCAGCGCGCCAACACCCACGTCATCGGCCGCCTGATCCAGGAAAACGGCAACTGGGTGGTGGCGCCCGAAGACCAGCGCATCGGCCAGGATATTCTCGTCACCGGTTCGGTGGGCAAGGCGCAAGCGGGCCAGATCGTCAGCGTCGAGCTGACCGAGCAGCCGATGCGCTTCAAGCAGCCGGTCGGCAAGATCGTCGAAGTGCTGGGGGCGCTGGACGATCCCGGTATGGAAATCGAGATTGCTGTGCGTAAATTCAACGTGCCGCACATCTTTTCCGCCGCCGCCCTGAAGCAGGCTGAAAAGCTGCCCTTCGAAGTGCGCGCCGCCGACCTGAAAGACCGTGTCGACTTGCGCGACGTGCCATTGGTCACCATCGATGGCGAGGATGCGCGCGACTTCGACGATGCCGTGTATTGCGAACCCGTCAAGATTGGCCGCGCCAACTGCTTCCGCCTGATCGTGGCGATTGCCGACGTCAGCCATTACGTGAAACCGAACGACGCGCTCGATATCGACGCGCTCGAACGCAGCACCTCCGTCTACTTCCCGCGCCGCGTGATCCCGATGCTGCCGGAAAAACTGTCGAATGGCCTGTGCTCGCTGAACCCGGCCGTCGACCGTTTGACCCTCGTCTGCGACGCCGTCGTCAGCGACAAGGGCGAGCTGAAGGCTTACCAGTTCTACCCGGCCGTCATCCATTCGGCCGCGCGCCTGACCTACGATGAAGTCGCTGCCGTGCTGGGCAACACCAAGGGACCCGAAGCGGCACGCCGCGCGGATATCCTGCCGCACCTGCAGAACCTGGAAGCCGTCTACCGCGCCTTGCTGAAAGCGCGCACGGAGCGGGGCGCCATCGACTTCGAGACGACGGAAACGTACATCGTCTGCAATAGTGCCGGCAAGATCGAAAAGATCGTCCCGCGCACGCGCAACGAAGCGCACAAGATCATCGAAGAGTGCATGCTGGCGGCCAACGTCTGCGCGGCCGATTTGTTGCTGCGTAACAAGCATCCCGGCACTTACCGCATCCACGCCAGCCCGACCAAGGAAAAGCTCACGCAAGTGCGCACCTTCCTGAAGCAGGTTGGCCTGAACCTGACGGGCGGCGATACGCCGTCGGCCTCCGATTACCAGACCCTGATGCAGCAGATCAAGCAGCGTCCCGATGCGGCCCTGCTGCAAACGATGCTGCTGCGCTCGATGCAGCAAGCCGTCTACAGCCCTGACAATATCGGCCACTTCGGCCTGGCGTACGAGGCGTATGCCCACTTCACCAGCCCGATCCGCCGCTATCCCGACCTGCTGACGCACCGCGCCATCAAGGCCATTCTGCAAGGCAAGAAATACGAGCCGAAGCTGTCCGACAAGGTCGTGCTGAACACGAACGTGTCGAACGCCACGCGCAAGCAGCAGGCGAAGGACAAGGCCGAAGGCAAGCCGAAGAAAACCGACCTGACCATCTGGGACGCATTGGGCGTGCATTGCTCGGCCAACGAGCGCCGCGCCGACGAAGCGTCGCGCGACGTCGAAGCGTGGCTCAAGTGCTACTTCATGCAGGACAAGCTGGGCGAGGAATTCACCGGCACCATCACGGGCGTGACGACGTTTGGCGTCTTCGTGCAGCTCGATACCCTGTTTGTCGAAGGCCTGGTGCACGTCACCGAGCTGGGCACCGACTACTTCCAGTACGACGATGCGCGCCATGAACTGCGCGGCGAACGCACGGGCAAGCGCTACCAGCTGACCGACCGTCTGACCGTGCAAGTGGCGCGCGTCGACCTGGAAACGCGCAAGATCGACCTGCGCCTGGTGACCGAGGCGGAACAGGCGGGCGAAGAAGCGCCAGCCAAGCCGAACGGCGGCGGCAAGCGCAAGGGTGAAAAGAAATCGATGGTCAAGCCTGGTCCCACGACCGAGCAGCGCCACGAGATCAAGACCGGCGGCAAGGCTGGCAATGGCGCCAGTAACGGCTCGGGCAACCGCGCCAATCGCGCCAAGCCCGCAGCCAAGGCCGCGCCTCAGGCCGCCGCACCGAAGGCAGCAGCCAAGGCCGCCCCGAAAGCCGCGCCGAAGGGCGAGCCGAAGCGCAGCAAGAAACCAGCCGCGGCGCCCGCTGCGGCGGCACCACGAGCAGCAAAAACTGTATCTGCATCAAAAACAAGCAAGAAGAAACGATAAATAATGAAGAATAAAATGATTTTCGGCTTCCACGCCGTCACCTCGCGTCTGCGTCATGAAGCGTCGTCCGTGGAAGAAATTTTCGTCGATGCCAGCCGTGTCGATGGCCGCATGAAGGACATGATCGCCGCCGCCAAGTCGGCCGGCGTGCGCGTCATGCCTGTCGATTCCTCGCGTCTGGACAAGATCGTCGGCACGCGCCGCCACCAGGGCGTGATCGCCTTCGCGTCGCAGCTGTCGCTGGCGCGCAATCTGGATGAATTGCTGGACGCCATCGACGGCCCGCCGCTGCTGTTGATTCTCGACGGCATCACCGACCCGCACAACCTGGGCGCCTGCCTGCGCGTGGCCGACGGTGTCGGCGCGCATGCCGTCATCGTGCCGAAGGACCGCGCCGTGGGCTTGAATGCCACGGCCGCCAAGGTCGCCAGCGGCGCCGCCGAAACCGTGCCGTACATCACCGTGACGAACCTGGCGCGCACCATGCGTGAACTGAAGGACCGCGGCATCTGGCTGATCGGCACTTCTGACGATGGCGAAAAAGGCCTGTACGAAGCCGATTTCACGGGCCCGACCGCCCTGGTCATGGGTTCCGAAGGCGAAGGCATGCGCCGCTTGACGCGCGACACCTGCGACATGCTCGTCAGCATCCCGATGTTCGGCTCCGTCGAGAGCCTGAACGTGTCGGTCGCTTCCGGCGTCTGTCTGTACGAAGCCCGCCGCCAGCGCATCGCGAAAGAAGGCTAAAAAACGTCCAGGGCGGCGTTGCATTGCCTCGCCGTACTTGCGTACTGTCTTCGGCAATGCGCCTTGCCCTGAACGTTTTGTAGCGCTTCTTTGATCAGCCGCCGCCCTTGAGGCGGCGCTTGTTTATCTGCCTCTCCGGCAGCATGCCACCGAATACGCTACCATTTGCGTCTTGTCTCTTACCCATTCAGAAATCCGTCTTATGTTCCACCACCTGCGCGAAGACATCAACAGCATCATCGAACGTGACCCCGCCGCCCGCAATGGCTGGGAGGTGCTGACCTGTTATCCGGGCTTGCACGCCATCGTCATGCATGGCTGGGCGCACTGGTGCTGGACGCGCCGCCTGAAGTGGGTGGGGCGCTTCATTTCGTATATCGGCCGCATCATCACGGGCATCGAAATCCACCCGGGCGCCACCATCGGCCGGCGCGTCTTCATCGACCATGGCTTCGGCGTGGTGATCGGCGAGACGGCCATCGTCGGCGACGACTGCACCATCTACCAGGGCGTGACCCTGGGCGGCACCTCGCTGCACAGCGGCAGTAAACGCCATCCGACCCTGGAGCGGGGCGTCATCGTCGGCGCCGGCGCCCAGGTGCTGGGCAATTTCACGGTGGGCGAGTACGCCAAGGTGGGTTCGAACGCCGTGCTGCTGAAACCCGTGCCGGCTGGCGGCACGGCCGTGGGCAACCCCGCGCACATCGTGCAAAAGGATGTCAACGCCTTGCGCGAAGGCAGCACGGCGCACCTGTTCGCCGCGTACGGCGTCACGCCGAACGGCGACGATCCGCTGTCGAAAGCCCTGCAGGGCCTGATCACGCATGCCGTGGCGCAGGAACAGCGCATCGAAACCATCCTCGCCACCCTGAAGGCGGCGGGCATTTGCTGCCAGGCCGTGCCTGAATGTGATAAATTTGATTCCGAGCAAATGAACAAACTGGTCGATTAAGGATTTATGCATGAATACTGATGTGACGGCAGGCGAAAAAAGCACTGACAATCCCAATCTGCTCGATCCCTTCGAGATCCGCGTGCTGGCCGTGCTGGCCGAAAAGGAAGCGCTGACGCCGGACAGCTATCCGCTGTCGCTGAATGCGCTGACCAACGGCTGCAATCAACTGTCCAGCCGCGATCCCGTCATGGCGCTGTCCGAGGAAACCGTGTACGACGTGCTGCAGCGTTTGATGCAGCGCAAGTTCGTCAACGGCATCACGCAGGCGGGCGCGCGTGTGGCCAAGTACGAACACCGCATGCGCATCAAATGGTCGCTGGAGCAGGACAAGCTGGCGATCCTGACGATATTGATGCTGCGCGGCTTGCAGACGGCGGGCGAAATCCGCAGCCGCAGCGGCCGCGTGCACGACTTCAAGTCCGTGGCGGAAGTGGAGTCGGGCTTGCAATTTCTGATCGACAAGTATCCGCCGCTGGTGGCCAAGCTGGCCGTCGCCCCCGGCGCCAAGGAGCCGCGCTACGGCCACTTGCTGGGCGGCGAGGAAGCGCTGGCGCAGATCGAAACGGCGGCCGGCTTTGCGGGCGCCGTCAGCGCGCCGCAGCAGGGCAGCCGGGTGGCGCAGCTGGAACAGGAAGTGCTGCAATTGCGCAGCGATTTCGACGGCCTGGCGGCGCAGTTCGAGGCCTTCCGCAAACAGTTTGAATGATGGCGCGGGCCGGATGAGCGGGGCCGCCGAGGCGCAGCGTCATCCGGCACCGTCCCTGGCCCGCAGCGTTGCCGGATGACGCCTGGCCTTCGCTCCGCCCATCCGGCCTACGCTACTGTTCCATGACTTTTTCCTTTCTGTGCCGCAGCTGCGGCGAAACCCACACGGGCATGCCCAGCTTCGGCGCCGATGCGCCGTGGCTGTACGAGCAGATGGCGCCCGCCGAACGGGCAGCGCGCTGCCAGCTTGACAGCGACGCCTGCGTCGTCGATGAAGAACACTGCTTCGTGCGCGCCACCATCGACATTCCCGTGCATGGCGCGGACGAGCCGTTCAGCTGGGGCGTGTGGGTGTCGCTCGGCGGCGACAGCTTCGACGCCTGGGACGCCTGCTTCAACGACGCGAAGCGTGCCCACGTCGGCCCTTTCTTTGGCTGGCTCAGCACGCAGCTGCCCGTGTATCCCGCCACCCTGAACCTGAAAACCCGCGTGCACCTGCGCGACGACGGCATACGCCCGTGCATCGAGCTGGAACCGACGGACCACCCGCTGGCCGTGGAGCAGCGCGACGGCATTTCGGTGGAGCGGGTGGCCGAGCTGTACGCGCGGCTGGTGCATGGCGGGTGAGCGCACGAGTTCATCGGGCAGCGCCTTTTGCGGCATCGACATGATGTCCGATCGCTGAGCGGACGTCAGGCGGCCCGCACCACCCGCACGCTATTGCGACCCTCGCGCTTTGACGCGTACAGGGCCGCGTCGCCCAGTTCAAGCAGCGCCGCCAGGCTTGCCGGCGGCCGCTCGAACAAGGTGCCGCCCACGCTCAGGGTCACTGCCTTGGGCGTGGCAAACGCCTGCTGCGCCATCTGGCCGAACATGCCGCGCAAGGCATTGCCCAGCGTCGTCACGCTTTCACTGCTGACGCCGTGCAGCAGGATCACGAATTCGTCGCCGCCCAGCCTGGCGGCAAGGGCGCCCTGCGGCAGGGTATTGCAGATCATTTCACTGAGCGCCACCAGCAAGGTGTCGCCGGCGCTGTGGCCGTGCAAGTCGTTGACCTGCTTGAAATTGTCGATATCGATCAGCAGCACGGCGCCGGCGCTGCGTGGCGAGGCTTGCTGCAGCAGCGCGGGCGCGCGCTGGTCCAGGGCGCGCCGGTTGTAGAGGGCGGTGAGCGGGTCGCG
>CAUSDR010000251.1:0-8421 GCA_963530105.1 uncultured Janthinobacterium sp. | reverse complement strand
GTCAGCACGGCCACTTGCGGCGCGGCGCTGGCGGCGGGCTTGGGCGCTGGGCTGCAGGCGGCCAGGGCAGTGAGACAGAGACAGGGAACAAGCTGGCGAGGGGAGCGGGGCAGGTGCAAGGCGGGCATGGGCGTTTCCAGAAGGCGAGAGTGGGGCAAGGAACGGGAACGAGGAATTGTTGCGATGCACTATGCCAGCCCCGCGCTTACGCCAGCCTTTGCATATCATTAAAGTTTTTTAATGTGCGGGCCATCGCCCGTGTAATACTTGTTTTCGCAGCAAATGTGCTCATATGCCAAGGATGTGCCTGGACACATCACTTCGTTTGCCATCTCATTACAGGAGAACACCATGCCCCACCGCCGCCATCCCCTGCGCTGTACCGCCGTCGCGGCCGCCCTGCTGTTGCTGGGCTTGCCTGCCGCGCACGCCGAACTGGCCGCCACGGGCGAACCGCCTGCCGCGAAACAGGCATGGAAGGCCGTCACCGTGGCCGAAGGCGTGCGCCAGCCGTGGGGCATCGCCTGGCTGGGCGAGGGGCGCGCGCTGGTCACCAGCAAGCAGGGCACCTTGCATTTACTGAATGGCAAGAAATTCGAGGATGTGGCGCTGGAAGGCATGCCCAAGGTCTTTGCGGGCGGGCAGGGCGGCTTGCTCGACATCGTCATCCACCCGCAGGATGCGGCCAAGCCGAACCCGCGCGTGTACATGACGGTATCCACGGGCACGAACGACGCCAACCGCACGACCCTGGTGCGCGGCGTGTTCGACGGCAAGAAGGTGACGGGCATCCAGACCCTGTTCAAGGTGGCCATGGACAAGAGCGGCGGCCAGCATTTCGGTTCGCGCCTGCTGTGGCTGCCGGACGGCACCTTGCTGATGAGCGTGGCCGATGGCGGCAATCCGCCGCTGCACATCGGCGACCGCTTGGCGCGCGAGCAGGCGCAGAACCTGGCCACGCACCAGGGTTCCATCCTGCGCCTCACGGACGAGGGCAAGCCGGCGCCCGGCAATCCGCTGGCGGCCAAGGGCGCCTTGCCGGAAATCTGGTCGTATGGCCACCGCAACGTGCAGGGCCTGGCGCTCGACCCCGTCTCCGGCCGCGTGTGGGCTACGGAACACGGCCCGTATGGCGGCGACGAGCTGAATCTGGTGGTGGCGGGCGGCAATTATGGCTGGCCGCTGCAAAGCTATGGCGCCGACTACAAGACGCACGAACCGGTCGGCAAGCACGAAGTGGCGGGCATGCTCAACCCGAGCGTGGCCTGGGTGCCGTCGCCGGCGCCGTCGGGCCTGGCCGTCTACACGGGCGACAAGATCCCCGCCTGGCGCGGCAGCGTGTTCAGCGGCGGCCTGGCGGCCAAGGATATCCGCCGGATCGCCGTCGATGCGAGCGGCAAGGTGACGGGGCAGGACCGCCTGGACATCGGCGCGCGCGTGCGCGACGTGCGCCAGGGACCGGATGGCTATCTGTATGCGCTGACGGATGAAGACAACGGGCGCTTGCTGCGCATCCAGGCGCAATAACGCTGGGGCAGAGGGGGGGCAAAAAAAAGGCGCGTCCCGCAGGCGCGCCGTCTCCGCTATCCTGTTTTTAGTGCGTTACAGGTTGTAGATCAGGCACGTGGTGGTGGCATAGGCGTACAGCTTGCCGCTGGCGTCGGTGATGCGGCCTTCGGCCACGCCGATCTGCCCGCCGCAGCTGATGACCTTGCCTTCGGCGCGCACGGGTCCCGTCTTGTCCGTCATGGCCCGAACATAGTTGATTTTCAATTCCAGGGTCGTGTAGATTTTTCCTGCCGGCAGCATCGTGTGGATGGCGCCGCCCACGGCCAGGTCCAGCAGGGTGGCCGCGTAGCCGCCATGCACGGCGCCGCCCGGGTTGTAATGCATGGTCCCTGGCAAGCCCTGGAACACGGCATGGCCGGGGGCGCCGCTGATGGGCGTAAATCCCATCAGTTCCGCGATGGGCGGCGGCGGCATGCCGCCCGTGCCGATGCCGTGGATGAATGCCAGTCCCGTCGTGCCGCGTATCGTCTCGTGGCTGGCCACGCCGGTGGGGGCCAGGCGTATGCTGATCGCCTCTTTTTCGTCCAGCCACATCTGCAAAGTATGATTCGCTTCCATGATCGCCTTTCGTGGGTTGAGGAAGCTTGAATATAAGCAATTGCTGAAAAAACAGGCGCCGCTTTGCCCCGCTTGCGATTAAGATGGCGGCCCCGCCCCACAGAGTGAGAATGAGAGAGAATCGATGGCCAGAGATACCTATGCATACCGGCATGTCGCCGTCGAATCGCGCGCCATCCATGGCCACGTGGAAATCCGTCCCGTGCCGGGCCAGGCCTTTTCGCCGGAGCTGGCCGTGCAATGCTCGCGCCGCCTGAGCGACGTGCAGCGCTACCCGCTGGGCAGCCGCTTTTTATTGTTCGCCAAGCTGACGGACCGCTTGGGCGGCACGCCCTTCCTGTACGCGTATCACGGCGATGCGGACGTGCCGATGACGCCGGCCGAAGTCAGCAAATTCCTCGGTGAATTCCGCCGCGGCCGCATCTGACTTTTTGCTACGCTTCGCACGCCGGCGCGCCGGCTGCCGCCTTCGCCGCTTGCGGCTTGCCGAACAGGGCGATCGTCGCGGCGCAGCCGAGGGCGAACAGGCCGCCCACCACCATCGCGCTGGGCACGCCCAGGTGATCGACGGCCATGCCGCCCAGCAAGGCGCCCGAGGCCAGCGATACCTGCACGATGGCAACGAACAGCGCGCTGCTACCTTCCATCAAATGCGGCGCCGCCTTGAACATCCACGTCTGCACGGCGATCGGCATGGCGCCGAAGCCAAAGCCCCAGATCGCCACCAGCAGCATGGCCGAGGGCGCATGGCTGCCCAGCGCGGCCAGCGCCAGGGTCGATGCGCCCAGGATGGCGCCCGTCGCCATCAAGGCCGAGCGCTCGTGGCGTCCGGCGATCCAGCCGCCGACGATATTGCCGATGAAGCCAGTCGCACCGTACACCAGCAGCATGGCGCTGACGGTGCCGGCGGCCAGGTGCGACACCTGGGTGAGGAAGGGCGCGATGTACGTGTAGGCGGCGAACTGCCCCGTAAACAGCATGGCCGTGGCGATCAGGCCCAGGCGCGCCTTGCGGATGCCGAAAATCATCGGCAGCTGGCGCAGGAGGATGGCTTGCGTGGGCGGCAGCTTGGGCAGCAGGAACAGCTGGCCGATGAAGACCAGCACGGCAATGGCGCTGGCCGCGCCAAAGGCGACGCGCCAGCCCACCAGGTCGCCCACCAGGGCGCCGGCTGGCACGCCCGCCACCGTGCCCAGCGAGACGCCGGCAAAGATGATGGACATCGCGCGCGACGCATGCTGCGGCGCCACCAGGCGCGGGCCGATGGCGCTGCCGATGGCCCAGAAGCCGCCCACGCCCACGCCCAGCATGGCGCGCCCCAGCAGGATCGCCCCGAACGATGGCGCCAGCGCCACCAGCAGGTTGGATGCAATCAGCAGCGCCGTGAGGGCCAGCAGCACGATGCGGCGGTCCAGCCGGCCCGAGCCGACGGTAACGAAAATGGCGGCAAACGCGGCGACGATGCCGGGCGTGGTGATCATCAGGCCCGCCTGGCCCTTGCTGATGGCCAGTTCGGCGGCCATGGCCGGCAGCAGGCCTACGGGCAGGAACTCGGACGTGACGAGGGCGAAGGCGCCGATGCCGACCGACAGGACGGCCAGCCAGGGCGCCACGGTGGTGTCGTCGCTGGCGGCCGCGGAGGCGGGTGTGGAAGCAGGTGGTGTGTGCATGGTAGAAATCCTGAAAGACGGGGCTAGTGTTTTTAACCGGTCGGTATATAATCAGGGCAGGCAGACAGTGTTGTCAATAATTTTTTACCGAACGGTATGAAACAAGATAAAAAAGAAGAAGCGGTCAAGGCGAAAACGGGGCGGCCACGCACGTTCGACGCGGACGAGGCGCTCGATTGCGCCATGAAAGTATTCTGGGAAAAAGGCTATGAAGGCAGTTCGCTGCCGGAATTGACGAAGGCCATGGGCATGAACCGGCCCAGCCTGTATGCCGTCTTCGGCAACAAGGAGCAGCTGTTCCACAAGGCGCTGGAGCGCTACAGCGACACGCGCATGCAGTTTTTCGATGCGGCACTGGAACAGCCGACGGCGCGCCAGGTGGTCGAAGCGTTGCTGACGCAATATGTCGATGCGCAAACCATGCCCGACGGGCCGCATGGCTGCATGGGCGTGAACGCGGCGCTCGCTTGCAGCGACGATGCCTTGCCGATCCGCGATGAATTGTTTGCGCGCCGCCTGCGCGGTGAAATCAAGCTGCGCGACCGCCTGCGGCGCGCCAAGGAAGAGGGGGATTTGCCGCCCGATTCCTGTCCGGAACAGCAGGCGCGCTTTGTCGTGACCCTGTCGCAGGGCATGGCCATCCAGGCGGCGGCCGGCGTCGCGCGCGAGCAGTTGCACCAGATGGTGGCGCTGATGCTGCGCAACTGGCCGCTGTAGCGGGGCGTTTATCCCGCCTGGTCGATGGTCTTGGCCAGGTCGCTGGGCGCCTTGCGCCGCCAGGCGGCCGTGAGGGCCGCGGCCAGCATGTCCAGTTCGGCATCGGCCAGGCGCACGGTGATGCCCGCCAGGCGTTCGCCCCACCACAGTTTCTCGCAGCCGGCCGGCGTGATGACGGTGGCGATATGCGCCGCCTCCGCATCGAGCAGCACGTTGATGTGCTCGTCATCGGGCAGGGTGGCGAAGATCTTCCCGGCCACGCGGAAGGACGGACGGTCGTGGTGTTCTTCCTCGGTGGTGTCGGGAAACGACAGTGCCAGATAGCGCAGTTCTTCCAGGTCGACCATTTCCTCTTTTCCCTTCATCGGACAGATAGCAGTGTGACTGCATTTTGCCATGCTGTTTCGCCGCGTGGTGCAGCGGCATGCGAAAAGAAATGCGCGCCATGCGACAGTCGGGAGAACGTTTGTGGTGCCTGCGCGACACACAACAGCCCGCTTGCCGGGCGGCGCAGGATGCCTGGCAGGGGCGCAGGGCGGGATTCCACCCCACCTGTGCAGGATTGCTAGAAAAATATCTTTCATGGTAAAAAGAAAAATACTTTTCTTCATGGGAATTTGCGATAGAATAGCCTCAACGTTTCACCTGACCCGTCAACTGTCTGGCCTTGTCCCGGGAACCCGAACCCTTTCCAGGACGCTTGCAGTGCCCCCATGGCACGCCGCAAGTCCGCGCATGCTGCGGCAGTCACGCCACCGACCGCTCATCCTTGCAATCCCTAGCGCTACGCCGACACGCCTCAATGCAGCGTGTATTCAGCTCAAGCGCCCGCACGCCTGTTGCGCCCACTGAATACTTACTGACGGGATACCATCATGAAAAACTTGCCTAAAATCGCCCTGTCCCTCATCGCCGTCGGTGTGTTTGCCCACGCGAACGCCAGCACCATCACCCTGACCACCGGCTACTCGGGCGCCGGCGCGCAAAGCTCCGCCGCCGACTACCAGTCCGTCGTGAACGCCGCCGTGGCCACGCCAGGCGCCGGTTACGGCTCGGCGACCATCGCCAGCTATGACAACGTCACGAATAGCAGCCTGTTCGGCAGCGGCTCGAACATCGCCTTCAAATCCGTCATCAACTTTGGCGTCAGCGCCGCCGATGCGGGTGCCTGGAGCTTCCGCAGCGGCGTCGACTTCGGCCGGGGCGGCGCCCTGTTCCTGGACGGCGTGGCGCTGGACTTCAAGAACAACGACCTGTGGTGGGCGGGTAACTACAACAATGGCAGCCAGTTCCTCAGCGGTTCGAGCGCGCTGTCGGCCGGCAACCATACCTTGAGCATCTATGGCCTGGAAGGCTGCTGCGATGGCGGCCAGCAAGTGCAGTTCAAGGCAGGCAACAATAATTTCACCAGCTTTGGCGCGAATGACGGCTTGATCTCGGCCGTGCCGGAACCCAGCACCTACGCCATGCTGGTGGTCGGCCTGGGCTTGCTGGGCTTTGCCGCGCGCCGCAAGCAGGAAGTCAAGTTCTAAGCTTTTTGCGCCGCCCGGCGCCTGACGGCGCATGAAAAAAGCCCGCCGTGTCTGCAAGGACACGGCGGGCTTGTTGCTTGGGGGGCCTCGACCTTATTCGTCGCTGTCGCTGTCGTCGTCCGCATCGCCCTTGGCGGCCTTGCCCCGCTCGGCATCGACGCCCTGCTGCAGGCCGGCCGCATCGCGGAAGAAGGCGTCCGTCGCATGGTTCGGGCTCAGGCGCAGCGCCGGCGGATAGATGACGGACATATACGGTTCGTCGGCCAGGCGGCCGCTGATCTGCAGGTTGCTCAGCAAAATCAGGGTCGAGCCGATGATGGCGAGCACCACGGCAACGAGGGCGAAGCGGCGCGGATGCTGCGGCTTGATCGTGCACAAATGGAAGTAGATCATGGCGCATACAATGACGATGAACATATGCCGTCCGTAGCGCGTCAGCACTTCCAGCGACAGCGCGTAGGCTGCCATGCTGCTGCCCAGTTCCCACACTTCCATGGCCAGCAAGCCGCAGCCGATGATGAACAGGTGGCGGCCGAAACGCGCCGTATGGCCAAACAGGCGGTTCGCCACGGCCCAGATCGAGGCCCAGATGAGGCCGCCGCCCAGCGCATAGGCGATGATCATCAGGTAGGAAATCGGATCGAACGCTTCGGCGTCGCCCAGCCAGTTGCTGAAGGCGGCCGAGGCGCCGATCATGGCCAGGCCCGCGACGGCGGGGCGCAAGCCTTCCCAGTCGTGCATGGTGGTGTCGCTCAGCTCGGGCGCCACCGGATGGTTGCTGGCGCGCACGCGCAGGCGCGTGTGGCCCAGGCGCACGACACTGTCGCCGCTCAATGCCACTTGCAATTGCCGCTTGCCGCGGTGGATCACGCCATTGTGGCTGCCCAGGTCGCGCAGCAGCAGGCCGCCGTTGCCATCGTCCTCGACGATGGCGTGCGCGGCGGCCGTGTGCGCGTCATCGAGGATGAAGTCATTGTCGTAGCCGCGGCCGATGCGGATCGGCAGCGACTCCATGCGCTGGCGCTGCTGCACGTCGCCATTTTCGGCCAGGATTTCAAGGTAGTAGGGCGCGCTCATGGTTGCTTGCCGCTTTCCCGCGACAGCGCTTCGAGGAAGGTGCGCGTGACGCGCATGCCGTTGGCATAGGAGACGCCGCGCGCGTCGATGCGGCTTTGCAGATTCATCAGTGGCTCGTCGGTGCTGGCGGCCAGCAGGGCGAAGTCGTACAGGCCGCTGAATTTGCGGTAGGCGCGCACGCACATGACGGCGCGCAAAGGCAGGGTCTTGTTCTTGACGAACTGTTCGATGCAGTGGGGGCCCGTCAGGTTCGCGCTTTTGTAGCTGCCGAAACTTTCATTCTTGAACGAGGTGCTGGCCAGCTCGGAAAAGCGCAGGGCGCCCAGCTCGCTGCTGCGCAGGAATTCGTGGCGCATCGACACCTGCCCCGTCTGCAGGGCGCCGGAAATGAAGATGGCCGATTCCATGGCGCAGCTGGTGTTGTCGATGGTGTACGGTTTGTCGGATTTCACGTTGGAGCGGCCCCAGCAGCGCATCTGGTCCGATTCGCGCACGGGCACGCGGTACGGTCCCATGGCTTTCAAGTTCAAGGGCGTGTCGAGCAGGCGCGCCAGCATCACTTCCTGGTGCGCCAGCAATTGCGCCGTCACCAGCGGCTTGAAATCCTTCGGCGGCTTGCCCTGGTGCGCCACCTTGTCGAGCAGCTGCTGCGCGTAGCGGGCCGGCACGAGAAAACTGACCAGTTCGCCATCCAGGCGTTTCGACACATTCACGCCGGCCACGTCGCCGGCCGCCGTCACGCTGGGGCCGCCGCTCATGCCGGAATTGATGGGCCCCGTAAACATCAGCTGGTCGTAAAAGCTGCGCGTGACGACGCCGTTGTACGAGCCTTCCGAAATGGCGAAGCCCAGGTCCAGCGGATTGCCCATGGAATACAGATACTGGCCCTGGGTCAGCGGCGCCAGCTGTTCCGGCATCTTGAAAAAGCCCGTGCCGTGGCGGTTCACGCGCAGCACGGCCAGGTCGTGCAGCACGTCGACGGCCAGCAATTCCACGTTGCCGCGCTGGCCGCTGGTATCGACCCATTCGCCTACATAGGTGTCCGGGGCCAGCGCGAATTGCGACACGACGTGATAGTTGCTCACCACCAGGTCGCCCGTGCCGATCAGGAAACCCGAGCCGACGGACGATTGCGTGCGGCCATTCTTCAGCAGCACGCGCACTTGCAGGATGTCGGCGCGCGCCGCCGTGTACAGCTTTTGCGCGGCCGACGAGGGCGGCGGCAGGGCGGCATGTTCGGTGGCGGCGGGCGCGGCGGTGGCCGGCGGCGGCTTGGCGGGAGGCGTCGCAGCGGTGGC
>CAUSDR010000250.1:0-8424 GCA_963530105.1 uncultured Janthinobacterium sp. | reverse complement strand
CGCCACGCCTTGCGCGCCCGGCTGTTCCTGGCGCCGCAGACGCCCCCTTTGCCGCCGCGCCAGCGCGTGGTCAACGCCGTGCTGGCGGGCCGCCTGCCGCAATGGAGCTTGTGGAGGGCCATGCGTTCGCTGCTGGCGCCCGTGGACCCGCGCGCCGCGTGGGAAGCGCTGGGCAAGTTTAACCTGCAGGATAAATTGTATGCGCGCGTCGACCGCCTGTCCGGCGGCGAACGCCAGCGCTGCGGCATGGCCCGCGCGCTCGTGTCGAATGCGCAAGTCTTCCTCGTCGACGAACCGCTGTCCGCGCTCGACCCCACCCTGGCCCTGCAAACCATCGCCGTATTGCAGGCGGAAGCGACGCAGCGCGGCGCCACCCTCGTCTGCAGCCTGCACCAGGTGGAAATCGCGCGCGCCTGCTTTCCCCGCATCGTCGCCCTGCGCGACGGCCAGGTCGTCTTTGACGCGCCCAGCAGCGCGGTCAGCGACGCCATGATTGAAGCGCTGTACCGCAACCAGGCCGATACGTCTCCCGTCTTCGAGGCCATCGACGTCGATCCCGGCGCCGCGAGGCCCCGTTGCTGAAGGCCGCACATGGCGCCATGCCGCGCGACCCCGCCTGGCGCGGCCGCCTGATCGGGGCGGCCGTCATCCTCATCGTGCTGTGGCCCATGCTGGTGCAGGCCGAATTCAAGCCGTGGATACTGTGGGATGCGCAAAGCCTGGCCGCCACCTGGCAGTTTATTTCCAGCTTCGTGCCGCCCGCCCACTCGGCGGAATTCCTGCAACTGGTGGCCACGTCCGCCTGGGAAACCATCGCCATGGCCACGGCCGGCATGGCGCTGGCCATGCTGGGCGCCATTCCATTGACCCTGCTGGTGACGGAGCGCCTGTCGATTTCGCGCATCGGCTCCGGCAAAGTGTCGCCGCTGGCCGCCGCCGTGCGCCACGCCGTGCGCGCGCTGCTGGTGCTGCTGCGCAGCGTGCCGGA
Organism: uncultured Janthinobacterium sp.; assembly: GCA_963530105.1. Lineage (GTDB taxonomy): Bacteria > Pseudomonadota > Gammaproteobacteria > Burkholderiales > Burkholderiaceae_D > Janthinobacterium. The sequence continues at coordinate 7,436 of CAUSDR010000250.1, read as the reverse complement.
ACTGGTGTGGGCGTTATTGCTGGTGCGCATCGTCGGCCTGGGGCCGACGGCGGGCGTGATCGCCATCGCCCTCACCTATTGCGGCATGCTGGGCAAGGTGTATGCGGAAATCCTCGAATCGTCGGACGCCTCCGCCTGCAACGCCCTGCTGCACAATGGCAGCGGCCGGCTGCAAGCCCTGCTGTACGGCGCCCTGCCCGAATCGGCCGCCGAACTGGTGTCGTACACGATCTACCGCTGGGAATGCGCGATCCGCGGTTCCGTCGTCATGGGCTTTGTGGGTGCGGGCGGCCTGGGCCAGCGCATGGATGAATCGATGAAGATGATGGCGGGCAGCGAACTGGCCACCATGCTGATGGTGTTCGTGCTGCTGGTGGCGGGCGCCGACGCCGTCTCCGCCATGCTGCGCCGGAGGCTGGCATGAAGACGGCGCCGCACTTGCCTACTGAGATGCCCATCCCGGCGCCCGTGCGCTGGTCCACCTGGGCCTTGCTGGCCGGATTATTGCTGCTGGTCATCGCCAGCTTCGCCAGCCTGCCCCTGAAGTGGGGCGAGTTCTTCAGCGCGGACGCCGTGCGCACCACCAGCGACTTCCTGCATGGCTTCGCGCCGCCGGAACTGGCGCCGAACTTCCTCATGAAAGTGGGCGTGGCCACCTTCGAAACGCTGGCCATGTCGGCCATCGGCACGATCATCGCCGCCGTGCTGGGCGCGCTGCTGGCCCTGCCCGCCAGCGGGCGCTTCGGCAATGTGGCGCGCAACGCCACGCGCGGCGTGCTCAATGTGCTGCGCTCGATCCCGGAACTGGTGTGGGCCTCGATCCTGCTGATCGCCGCCGGCCTGGGTCCGTTCGCGGGCACCCTGGCGCTGGCCCTGCACACGGTGGGCGTGCTGGGCCGCTTGTTTGCCGATGCGTTTGAAAATTGCCCGCCCTTGCCGGCCGCCACCCTGCGCATCAATGGCGCGCGGCCCGCCGTGGCGTTCCTGTACGCCACCTTGCCGCAATGCAGCCCGCAAATGATGTCCTACACCCTGTACCGCTGGGAAAACAATATCCGCGCCGCCGCCATCCTCGGCGTCGTCGGCGCGGGCGGCCTGGGGCAAATGCTGAAATACCATCTGTCGCTGTTCCAGATGCAGAACGCCGCCACCGTGATCGTCGCCATGCTGCTGATGGTGGCCGCCGTCGATGGCCTCAGCTACCTGCTGCGCCGCGCCATGACCCGTTAAATTTTACTTTTCACAAGGAACGCCCATGTCAGGCTGGTGGACTATTATCTCGACAGAAACGCCGGAGCAGATGGCCGACATGACGAAAGTCAACAAGGAAGCGTTTCTCGCCACCTGGGAAGCAGGCCTGTTCGGCGCCGACTGGATCGCGCAACTGTGCACACAAGGCAAGGCGACCCAGCTGGCCTTCAACGGCTTTCCCAACCGCTACACAGCCCTGGCGGACGACATCGTCCCCCTGCTGCAGGCGGGCATCGCCGAAGCGCAAGATGGCGAATTTCCACGGGACCGCCTGACGGGCTGGCCCGGTTGCATTACCGTGCACCGGGAACGCATCGCCACCTGCGTGCCCGGGCAACTGCTGAGCATCGAAGTGTGGGATCAGTCATGACACAAGCGTTGATCATTCGCAAAGAAACCGCGGCCGACATCGATGCCATCGATCAGGTCACGCGCGAGGCGTTCTTGCACGCCGAACACACGAACCATACGGAACAGTTCATCGTGCACGCGCTGCGTGCTGCGGGAGCCTTGAGCGTCTCGCTGGTGGCCGAACTGGAAGGCGCCATCATCGGCCACGCTGCGGCCTCGCCCGTCAGCATCAGCGACGGCACGTCGCGCTGGTATGGATTGGGTCCCGTTTCCGTTAGCCCCGACCACCAGCACCAAGGCGTGGGCAGCCAGCTCATTAGGCAGTTGCTGGACGCATTGCGCCAGCTGGGCGCGGCCGGTTGCGTGGTGCTGGGCAACCCCGCCTATTACGGGCGTTTCGGCTTCCGCGCGGACGCTGCCTTGGTCTTGCCGGGTGTGCCGGCCGAGTATTTCCAGGCACTGCGTCTGGTAAGGGAGTTGCCTGCAGGTAGCGTCAGCTATCATCCTGCCTTTGATGCCCAACACTGACACTACATTTCCAGCATGACAAATCAGCATAACAGGGTTCCCCTGCAGATTGAACACCTTGCCTGGTTCAGCCAGCACCTGGGCGGGCGCTTCCGCGCGGCGGGATTGCGCATTCAATTTCATGATAATCAGGAAGCGGGCATCCAATGGAAGGTGGCATGTCCTGAAGAATACCAAGCCGCCATCCTGCAAGGTTTGCGCGAGGGCATGAACGATGCTTTTCCGCAATATCTGGCGAGCAGAAGCGTGTGGATCACGGACGTGCTGGTCGACGACGTCAACTCCTCTCCTGATGCCTTTTACCGCGTGAGCTTGCTGGTGGTAGCCCAGGCCAAGATGCTGCTGGAACTGTCAGGGAGAATATACAACTCGGCATGAGCAAAATGGTGGGAGCGTCTGCAAACGGAGCAGCGACTCTGTTAATATTGCCAAATACTTCAACGACTTGGCGACCGTCCCGATACGGGCCGAAGCGTACAAGAAGATTTCCGCCTCCACTGCCGCGCCCACCAGTTCAGGAATGTCGCAGACTTGAATCACATCCTCATCCGCCCCACCACCGTCAGCGACTGGCCCGCCCTGAAAGCCGCGCGCCTGGCCGCCCTGCTCGACGCCCCCACGGCCTTTGGCGCCAGCCACGCCAGCGCGGCCGGTTTTTCCGATGCCGACTGGCAGCAGCGCGCCGTCAGCACGCCGCAGCGCACGTTTTTCCTCGCCTTTGATGGAGAGCAGCCCATCGGTCTGGCCGCGCAAGTGGTGGCCGGCAATGGCGAGTGCCATCTGATCGCCATGTGGGTGCATCGCGAATATCGGGGCCTGGCCGTGGCGCAGGGCCTGGTCGACGCCGTGAAACAATGCGCCGTCGGCAATGGCCATGCGCGCCTGGTGCTCGACGTGGCGCCGGAAAATGCGCGCGCGGCCGCGTTTTACCGGAAACAGGGCTTTGTCTTTTTGCCGGAATGGGAAGCGCTGGAAAGCCATCCGCATATCCAGGTGCAGAAAATGGAATGGCGGGAGCCTGCCTAGACATTAACAATGGAAAGAGGAAACGCGATGCGACGATCTATTGCAACAGTCCTGCTATTCATAAGCGCCCTTGCCGGCAAGGCGAACGCTGGCAATATTCCACAGATCGTTCTTGAATATGCCCATGCGTTTGCGCAATCAGAGGCGGCGGACAAGCAAGCATCCACGCCGCCAGCCGAATATGCGCAGTGGTTCTTTCAAGGCTTGACTCATCCATATGGTGGAATTCTCACGCAATCAGACGTCATGCGTGATGCCTACACGAATGGTCAACGCTATTGGCGCGACCATCCATCCGAACACGCCAATATCATGGCAGGCTATGGCTACCGTACCATCGAACGCGATGGCGTCTGGTCGCGAGGCTTTGAAAAGAGCATGTTCCAGCCGGCCCAGCTTGACCCTGGTGACGCCGGCCCATGGTGGCTAAATTCCTTCGGCAGTGTTGCATGGCGGGACGTTGGCCTGGTGGCGCCCAATTCAGCCTATGAGCAGCCGCTTGTGCATATTGTCGCTTATCTCAGCCCCAAAGGTCATTATGGCCATCTGGGCGCCTATGAGCACGAGGCATTGGTCATTTCGGGCACCGCCATTAAAGCCGCGGATCATTGATGGTGAAGCCGGAAAACGGCAATTTCAAGCACTCCATTCATCCCAATTGACATCCTGTCTTAAAAACCACCTGGCGCCTGTGTTTTTTTCTACACTCTGCCAGGCTGGGATTACGATTACTTGGGAGTCAAATGAACAGGATGAATATGCCTGCAATAGCTGGTCTTCTGCTGTGTTTATGCGTCGCCGCGGTCCAGGCCCGGGCGGACACGCCGCAAGCCGTGGAGCCAGCCAATCTGGAGGCGGCGGCGTCCGTCAATGTCAAAGGCATCCGCGATCCGGACTGGAAGCCCTACAGTGCCATGCTCAAGGGCGTCAAACGCTTCGAGGAAAAACATGGTCTGGCGCCTGGCGCGCAGCTGCGCTTCATCCTGGAGCCGCGCCGTGCCGATGTCGACATGCACGCCATCGCGCTGCGGCTGGAAAGCGATGAAGCGGGCATGGCGATACCGCTGGGAGAACGCCATGTCTTCACCTTGCCCGTGGAACAGGGTGCGCTGTATGAGAAGGCCGAGCTGACCGTGAACCGCAAGGCGGGGTCGGTGCGGTGGATTCCCTACGTCAGGAGCGCGGCCACCAGCGACACCACGCGCCGCCTGGGCGACCTGCGGCTGGCGTGCGAAGTGCATTGGGCCATCGACAGGGACACCCTGCCGTTTGCCATGCGCACGGCGATGAGCGCATTGGGCGGCCCCTGCAATTTCGTGTCGCAAAAGGGAACCTACAGCTTTTCCGAGCCGCGGCGCATCACCGGGGCGACGATCAGCTTCAACGGCAAGAGCGCGGCCGTGCCCTTCAGTGGCTCATCGTTTACGCCGCCGCTGCGCGAGCAGGACTGGAGCGACGACAGCGTACTTGAGCTGACGTTCGACGACACCCAAACTGCGCAGTGATTATTTCACCCGCTGCTTTTCCAGCTTACGCGCCAGGGTGCGCCGGTGCATGCCCAGCCGTCTCGCCGTTTCCGAGATATTGAAATCCGTCTCGGCCAGCATTTCGTGGATGCGTTCCCATTCCAGGGTCTTGATGTTGGTGGCGCGGTTGGTCAGTTCGATGTCGGCGTTGCCGGCGATGTGGCCGAAGGCCGCTTCGATGTCGTCCGTGTTGGACGGCTTCGCCAAATACTGGCAGGCGCCCAGCTTGATGGCTTCGACGGCCGTGCCGATGCTGGCGTAGCCCGTCAGCACGACGATCAGCATGTCCGGGTCGTGCTGGTGCAGCATCTGCACGCAGGCCAGGCCCGAGGTATTTCCGTTGAGCTTCAAGTCGACGACGGCATAGTCGGGGCAATGCTGCTCCAGCAAGGCGCTGGCCTCGTCGAAATTGGTGGCCAGGATGACCTGGTAGCCGCGCCGCTCGAACGAGCGGCCCAGGGTGCGGGCAAACGCGGCGTCGTCTTCCACGATCAGTAACAGACGCTCATCTTGCATGGTGGTCGCTTTCTCTTTCCAGTTTGATGGCTGCCAGCGGCAAGGCCAGGTGCACCACCGCCCCGCCCTGCACGCGGTTGCGCGCCGTCACCGTGCCGCCCAGGGTGCGCGCGACGTTGACCACCAGGAACAGGCCGAGGCCGCCGCCAGGCTTGCCCTTGCTGCTTTGATACGGCTTGCCCAGGTGCGTCAGCATCGACGGCTCGAAGCCGGGGCCCGCATCGGTGATGACCAGGTGCAAGGCGTCCGCTTCGCGCGTCGCTTCGAAGCGCAGCCAGTAGGGCGACGCCTCCAGCGCATTGTCGAGCACATTGCAGATGGTTTGTTTCAGGGTCGAATCGAAGACGACGGGGACGTCATGCTCAATGCGGTTATCGTACTCGAAATCGTGGATGGGGCGGCTGCTGCGCCACTCGTCCACCAAGTCGTTGAGGAAGGTATTGATCGTCGTCTTGACGGACGATTCGCCGCGCGCCTCGCCCGCCGACAATAAGATGCCGCTGACGATGCTCTTGCAGCGCTGCAACTGCGCCTGCATTTCCGTGATTTCTTCCAGCAATTCGCTGTTCTTGCTCAATTCCGGCATGCGGCGCCAGTCGCCGAGGATGACGGAGAGCGTGGCCAGCGGCGTGCCCAGTTCGTGCGCGGCGCCCGAGGCCAGCAGGCCCATGCGGATGATGTGCTCTTCTTCCGCCGCGCGCTGGCGCAAGTCGGCCACCTTGGCGTCGCCGGCGCGCTGGTTGCGGTTGATGCGGGTAATAAACACCACCAGCAAGGCGGCGTTGAGGATGAAACAGATCAGCAAGCCTTGCACGTACAGGCTGGCAAAGCCCCGCTCGGGGTCGATCGGCAGGATCAGGGGGCCGGGCAGCAAGGCCAGGCCGGCCAGGCACAGGCTGGTGATGGCCACCATGATCCAGGTCGACCACACTTCCAGCAGCACGGCGCTGAGGATGACTTGCAACAAATACAGGAAGGCAAACGGGTTGCTGATGCCGCCGCTCAGGTAGAGCTGGGCCGTCAGCACGGTGACGTCGACCAGCAGGGCGAGGAACAATGCCGTGTTGGAGACGGGCTGGCGTTCGTGCCAGCGCAGCAGGCTGGCTAAATTAAAAGCGATCAGGCAGGACAGCACTTCGAGCATGTAGGGCACGGGCAAGGCGATGCCCAGGCCTACCCCCACGCCGAAGATCGTGCTGATCTGGCCGATCACGGCCAGCCAGCGCAGCTGGATCAGCAGCTTCATGTTCTGGTGGCCGGCCGGATGTTCCATCTCGGCCGCTACCGCACCGCGTTCCAGCACTTCGCGGTTGGGCAGGATCTCAATCCTGCCCGGCATGGTCGCTTTCTTGCGATTGATCAAGGTGCTCCTGGGACAGGCTCGCCTTGCGCGCGCGGCGGCGCTTGTCTTCGCGCACGAGCCACCAGCTGATGCCGGCGACCATCAGGGCCAGCGCGAACCATGTCAAGGCATACACGAGGTGGCTGTTGTGGAAGGAAATCACGGTCAGGCCGCCGACGGGGGCGTCAGCCGCCGTTTCCGACTTTGCCTTCGCATCGACGAAGTATGGCGCCACGTTGCTGAGCATGTGCGAGGTGGCGATGGCGGCCACGTCGCGCGAATACCAGTGCTGCGTGGCAGGACTATTTTCGCGCAGGAAACCGCCGCCCGTCTCGCTGACGCGCAGCAGGCCGTCGACCTCGACGATGCCTGGCGGCGTGCTGGCGGCGATGCCGTCGCGTTTCGGCACGAAGCCGCGGTTGACCAGCACGGTGCTGCCATCGGCCAGGCGCAAGGGCGTGATCAGCCAGTAGCCGCTGCCCAGTGCCGTCGTTGCCTGCACCAGGGTATTGAAAATGGGGAGATAAGTACCGGAGAGTCGCACATGGCGGTATTCATCCGTTTGCTGCGTGACCTTGGCCCAGGCTGCGGGTCCAGGTGCGTCCGTTGCGGGCGCATGTACGCGTTGTTCGACGCGCTCGATCAGGTCAAGCTTCCAGAAGAGGCGCTTGACTTGCCAGGTGCCCAGGGCACAGAAACCGGCAAAAACGATCCCCGCCAGCAAGGCCAGTGCAATTTTTGAATATTGCACGGCCATGCCGCGTGGGCCTGGCGCGGCATCTTGCGATGCGGCGCCAGGGGCGCGCCCGGTGTTGCTTGGGCGCGGTTGACTCATCATGGAGCCGTTTTCGTATGCATGTACTCAGGCATCAGATCCGGCATAATGTTGTGGTTCA
>CAUSDR010000249.1:0-8442 GCA_963530105.1 uncultured Janthinobacterium sp. | reverse complement strand
GCCGCGCGCGGCGTGCTGGTGTGCATGATCACGGACTGGTTCGGCACGGGCAACCGCCGGGTCAACGCCATGCATGCGCAGCTGGAAGCGGCCGGCGTGCACCACCGCATCTTCAACCCGTGGTTCCGGCGCGGCATCACGCGCACGCACCGCAAGATCTGCGTGGCCGATGGCGAGATCGCCCTGGTGGGCGGCATCAATATCAATGACGACATGTTTTGCGACTACGACCACAACATCAGCCTGGAAGCGCCGCGCTGGGATTTCGCCGTGCAGGTGAAGGGCCCGCTGGTGGACGCCATCCATGAAGAGGTGCAGGCGCAGTGGGCGCGGCTGGGCAAGATGAACCTGGTGCGGCGTATCAAGCTGTACCGCAAGATGCGCGTGGTCAGCAAGGAACTGGCGAAAAACCCCGTGGTGGCCGGTTTCGTCGTGCGCGACAACCTGCGCAACCGCCGCACCATCCAGCGCGCCTATTTACAGGCGCTGGGCCAGGCGAGGAAAAGCGTGATGCTGGCCAACCCGTATTTCGCGCCCGGCCACAAGCTGCGCCGCGCCCTGGCCCAGGCGGCCCAAAGGGGCGTCGACGTGGTGCTGTTGATTGGCGTGGGCGAATTCCGCATGCAGGATGCCGTGGCGCACTCGTTTTATCCGAAGCTGCTGGCGGCCGGCGTGAAAATCGTCGAATACCGCAAGACGCAGCTGCACGCCAAGGTGGCCGTCGTCGACGATGACTGGGCGACGGTCGGTTCCAGCAATATTGATGCGCTGAGCCTGTTCCTGAACCAGGAAGCGAACGTGGTCATCAAGGACGTCGCGTTCGCGCAAAGCCTGCGCCAGCACATCGAGCAGGGCGTGGCGGACGGTATCGTCATCCACCAGGATGATTTCAAGCACATCGGCCGCTTCCGGCGCATCGGCTATGAAGCCGCGTTCCTCGTGTACCGGCTGGTGATGCGCATTTTTTCAGTAGGCAAGTACGCATGAGCGAAATGACAACGGTAAGGCTGGACAAATGGCTGTGGGCGGCGCGCTTTTTCAAGACGCGCTCGCTGGCCAGCGAGGCCGTCGATACGGGCAAGGTGAAGGTGGGGGGCGACAAGGTCAAGCCGGCGCGCAGCGTGCGCGTGGGCGACGAGCTGGCCATCGACAATGGCGCGGAAACGTGGGAAGTGGCCGTGCTGAGCCTGTCCGACAAGCGCGGCGCGGCGCCCGTGGCGCGCTTGCTGTACGGGGAGACGCCGGCCAGCATCGCCCGCCGCGAGCAGCTGGCGGAGGAACGCAAGCTGTTCCGCGAGCCGGGCAGCACCATCAAAGGGCGGCCGACCAAGCGCGACCGCCGTCAATTGAGCAAGGCGGGCGGCCTCGACTGAGGTATGTCTGTTGTTATAAGGCAAGGACGCGCGCCGCTTTTGCCCTTCTGAAATCGATGGAAACACGCAGGCAAAAAATGCTGCGCTGCACCAATAGAACACCGGCTCTAAAGTTCCCGTTTGACTTTTATGGTGTAGTGGATAATAGTACGAGCGTTCGGATTTTTTCGGGGCGTGCTTTTTTTTACCCGCGCCCCCCATCCGCCAGATCGGCAACATCACTTTGAGAACGGACCTCTTGAATACTTCAGTCAAATTCATGCGCAAGGGCGAACTGACCCGTGCAGCCATTCTCGACGTGGCGCTGGACCTGTCCAGCCGCGACGGCCTGGAAGGCCTGACCATTGGCTTGCTTGCGGACAAAATGAACATGAGCAAGTCGGGCGTGTTTGCCCACTTCGGCTCGCGCGAAGACTTGCAGATGGAAGTGCTCAAGCTCTACCACTACCGTTTCGAGCAAGAAGTGTTTTTCCCCAGCATGAAAGAACCGCGCGGCATCCAGCGCCTGCAATCGATGTTTGCGCGCTGGGTCAAGCGTGTCAGCGTGGAAATCGCTTCCGGCTGCATCTATATCAGCGGCGCCGTCGAGTATGACGACCGTCCGGGTCCCATCCGCGAGTCCCTGGTGGCCATGGTGCGGGCCTGGCAGGGCGCGCTGCTGCGCAGTGTCGAGCAATCGATCGCCACGGGCGACCTGAAAGCGGACACGGACGCCCAGCAGCTGGTGTACGAGATGTATGGCCTGATCCTGGCCCTGCATCACGATGCGCGCTTCCTGCGCGTGCCGGGCAGCATCGAACGGGCGCAAGCGGGCTTTGTCCGCCTGCTGGCCTCGTACCAGAATCCCGCAGCAGCCAGTCAAGAACCAGCCGTCAGGAATCAGTAGTTTTCGCAGTAACGAACACGCAATTCACCAGTACACACTTTAGCTAAACGCCTTCAGGAGAAAATTATGGGTCAATACGTCGCGCCAATCCGGGATATGCAATTCGTCCTGCATGAATTCCTGCAAGTGGAAGAAGAACTGAAGCAAATGCCGTCGTATGCCGACGTCGACGCCGACATCATCAACCAGGTGCTGGAAGAGGGCGGCAAATTCACCTCCGAGGTATTGTTCCCGCTGAACCACTCTGGCGACCGCGAAGGCTGCCACCACGATCCCGTCACGAAAAACGTGACCACGCCAAAAGGATTCAAGGAAGCCTACAAGCAGTACGTCGAAGGCGGCTGGGCGGCCTTGGCCTGCGATCCGGAATACGGCGGCCAGGGCTTGCCTGTGGTGCTGAACAACTCGTTCTATGAAATGCTGAACTCGTCGAACCAGGCCTGGTCCATGTACCCCGGCCTGTCGCACGGCGCCTACGAGTGCCTGAAGGAACACGGCACCGACCACCAGAAGGAAGTCTACCTGCCGAAACTGGTGTCGGGCGAATGGACGGGCACCATGTGCCTGACCGAACCGCACTGCGGCACCGACCTGGGCCTGCTGCGCTCGAAAGCGCTGCCTGAGGCGGACGGTTCCTGGACCATCACCGGCAACAAGATCTTCATCTCGGCCGGCGAGCACGACATGGCGGAAAACATCCTGCACCTGGTGCTGGCCCGCGTGCCGGATGCGCCGGAAGGCTCGAAAGGCATCTCGCTGTTCCTGGTGCCGAAATTCCTGCCGAACACCGACGGCACGCCAGGCGAACGCAACCCGATCACCTGCGGCGCCATCGAAGAAAAAATGGGCATCCACGGCAACTCGACCTGCCAGATGAACCTGGACGGCGCCAAGGGCTGGATCATCGGCCAGCCGAACAAGGGCCTGAACGCCATGTTCGTCTTCATGAACGCGGCCCGCCTGGGCGTGGGCATGCAGTCGCTGGGCCTGACGGAAATCGCTTACCAGAACGCCTTGATCTACGCCAAGGACCGCACGCAAATGCGTTCGCTGTCCGGCATCAAGAACCCGGAGCTGCCGGCCGACCGCATCATCGTGCACCCTGACGTGCGCCGCATGCTGCTGACGGGCAAAGCCTACGCCGAAGGCGCGCGCGCCTTCACCTCGTACGTGGCGCTGCAGATCGACCGCGAACTGCACCACCCTGACGCCGACGTGCGCAAGGAAGCGGCCGACGAAGTGGCGCTGCTGACGCCTGTCATCAAGGCCTTCATCACCGACAACGCCTGGATCGCCACCTCGGACGCGATGCAAGTGTTCGGCGGCCACGGCTACATCTCGGAATGGGGCATGGAACAGTATGTGCGCGACGCGCGCATCAACATGATCTACGAAGGCACCAACACGATCCAGTCACTGGACTTGCTGGGCCGCAAGATCCTCGGCGACAACGGCGCCAAGCTGCGCAAGTTCGGCGAAAAGATCAAGGCTTTCGTCGAAGACAACGGCACCGATGAAGCGATGAGCGAATTCGTCACGCCACTGGGCGACCTGGGCGACAAAGTCACCAAGCTGACCATGGAAATCGGCATGAAGGCATTCCAGAATCCGGACGAAGTGGGCGCGGCATGCGTGCCTTACCTGCGTGTCGTCGGCCACATGATCTACAGCTACCTGTTCGCGCAGATGGCCAAGATCGCCCTCGAAAAAGAGTCCAGCGGCGACACCTTCTACAACGCCAAACTGGCTACCGCACGTTTCTACTTCGCCCGCTTGCAGCCTGAAACGGCAACCCTGATCCGTCAGGCGCGTTCCGGTTCGGCCAACCTGATGGCACTCGACGCAGACCTGTTCTAAGACTTGAGGAAAATATGACCAATTTCATCGTTAAAAAAGTAGCCGTCCTCGGCGCCGGCGTGATGGGCGCGCAGATCGCCGCCCACTGCATCAACGCGAAAGTGCCGGTCGTGCTGTTCGACCTGCCGGCCAAGGAAGGCCCGAAGAATGGCATCGTGCTGCGCGCCATCGAGAACCTGAAAAAGCTGTCGCCTGCGCCGCTGGGCAACAAGGACGACGCCGCGCTGATCCAGGTCGCCAATTACGAAGACAACCTGGACCTGCTGGCCGGTTGCGACCTGATCATCGAAGCCATCGCCGAGCGCATGGACTGGAAACACGACCTGTACCAGAAGGTGGCCCCGCACATCGGCCCGAACGCGATCTTCGCCTCGAACACCTCGGGCCTGTCGATCAACAAGCTGGCCGACGGTTTCGACGAAACCCTGAAAGCGCACTTCTGCGGCGTGCACTTCTTCAATCCGCCACGCTATATGCACCTGGTGGAACTGATCCCGACGACGTCGACGAAGCCGGAAATCCTCGACCAGCTGGAAGCCTTCCTGACCACTACCCTGGGCAAGGGCGTCGTGCGCGCCAAGGACACGCCGAACTTCATCGCCAACCGCGTTGGCGTGTTCGGCATCCTGGCCATCGTGCATGAAGCCGAAAAATTCGGCCTGTCCGTGGACGTCGTCGATGACCTGACCGGCTCCAAGCTGGGCCGCGCCAAGTCGGGCACCTTCCGCACGGCGGACGTGGTCGGCCTGGACACCATGGGCCATGTGATCAAGACCATGCAGGACTACCTGCCGAACGATCCGTTCGCCGCCGTCTACAAGACGCCGGAAGTGCTGGCCAAGCTGGTGGAAAAAGGCGCGCTGGGCCAGAAGAGCGGCGCGGGCTTCTACAAGAAGGTCGGCAAGGAAATTCAACGCCTCGATTTCGCCACCGGTGAATACGTGGCCGGCGGCGCCAAGGCGGCCGACATCATCGCCCGCATCCTGAAGGAAAAGGATCCGGTCAAGAAGATGAAGGCGCTGCGCGAATCGACCAACCCGCAAGGCCAGTTCCTGTGGGCGATCTTCCGCGACGCTTTCCACTACATCGCCGTCCACCTGGACACCGTGGCTGACAATGCGCGCGACATCGACTTCGCCATGCGCTGGGGCTTCGGCTGGAACGTGGGCCCGTTTGAAACGTGGCAGGCATCGAACTGGCTGCAAGTGGCCAACTGGGTCAAGGAAGACATCGACGCCGGCCACGCGCTGTGCAATGCACCGCTGCCAGCCTGGGTCTTCGAAGGTCCGGTCGCTGAAAAAGGCGGCGTGCACACGCCGGAAGGTTCGTACTCCGCCGTGTCGAACAGCTTCGTGCCGCGTTCGACCCTGTCCGTGTATGACCGTCAGCCATTCCGCGCGCCCGTCCTGGGCAGCGGTGCCATCGACGGCAAGACCGCCGGCACCACCGTCTTCGAAGACGAATCCGTACGCGTCTGGCATACGGGCGACGATGTGTTGATCATCTCGTTCAAGACCAAGATGCACGTGATCGGCGAAGGCGTGATCAATGGCCTGAAACTGGCATTGGCCGAAGCCGAGAAGAACTTCAAGGGCCTGGTGATCTGGCACGCCGACGCAGCCGAAGGCGGTGCCTTCTCGGCCGGCGCCGACCTGCAATCGGCCCTGCCGGCATTCATGCAAGGCGGCGTGAAAGCCGTCGATCCGATCATCGCCGAACTGCAGAACACCTTCATGTCGCTGAAATACGCGAACGTGCCGGTGATCGCCGCGGTGGCCGGCCTGGCGCTGGGCGGCGGTTGCGAGCTGGCGCTGCATGCGTCGAAGCGCGTGGCCTCGATCGAGTCGTATATCGGCCTGGTGGAAGTGGGCGTGGGCCTGATTCCTGCCGGCGGCGGCCTGAAGGAAGCGGCGCAGCGCGCCTACAAGGAAGCCAAGGGCAACGACATCCTGCAATTCCTGAAAACGGGCTTCACCAATGCGGCCACCGCCAACGTGTCGAAATCGGCGCTGGAAGCGAAGAAAATGGGCTACCTGAAGGAAGACGACGTCATCGTGTTCAACGCCTACGAGCTGCTGCACGTGGCCAAAGTCGAAGCGCGCGCCATGTTCGACGCCGGCTTCCGTCCGCAACTGCCGTCGCTGATCCAGGTGACGGGCCGTTACGGCTGGGGCACCATCAAGGCGCAGCTGGTCAACATGCGCGACGGCGGCTTCATTTCGGCGCACGATTTCAAGCTGGGCGAGATGATCGCCGAGATCGTATCGGGCGGCGACGTGGACCAGGGCAGCTTCGTCAGCGAACAGTGGCTGCTGGATATGGAACGCAAGGCATTCCTGGAGCTGTTGAACCATCCGAAAACCCAGGAACGGATCATGGGCATGATGCAGACCGGTAAGCCGGTACGCAACTAAGCACAGCGTCGATGACGATCCTGTCCCTCGTATTCAAAGTAGTACTGCGCGTGAGGCCAAGCATGGTGTATGACCGTATCAAACAACAGATGATGGACACCTTGCCCTTCGTGCGGCTGCTGGGGATCAGCATCGACGACATCGGCGCCGGCACCTCCAAGGTGTCGATGCCGGAAGATCCGAAACTGAATAATCACCTGGGCACGCAGCATGCGGGCGCCTTGTTTACCCTGGCCGAAACGGCTTCCGGCGCGGCCATGGCGGGCGGCTTCGCCGAGCTGATACTGGGCTTGCGCCCGGTGGCCAAGGAGTCGCGCATCCAGTACCAGAAGGTGGCCCGGGGCGCGACGCGCGCCGAAGGCCGGGTACCGGGCGACCTGGCGGCCCTGAAGGCGCAGCTGGCGCAGGACGGCAAGGTGGCGTTTCCCGTGGCAGTCGATATTTTCGATGCCGAAGGCACGCTGGCGGCACAGGTGACGGTGGACTGGTATTTGTCGCAGAAGCGATAAGCCTCTACCCCGGACATTCGACAGAACACGAACCTCGTTCAACATCTTTGAAAGCATAAAATGAGCAAACAACTTCAAGACGCGTACATCGTCTCTGCAACCCGCACCCCGATCGGCAAGGCGCCGCGCGGCATGTTCAAGAACACCCGTCCGGACGACCTGCTGGTGCGCGTGCTGCAATCGGCACTGGCGCAAGCGCCTGGCCTGGACCCTGCACTGATCACCGACGCCATCATCGGCTGCTCGTTCCCGGAAGCGGAGCAGGGCTTCAATATCGCGCGTAACTCGGTGCTGCTGGCCGGCTTGCCGAAAACCGTGGGCGGCGTCACCGTCAACCGCTACTGCGCTTCGGGCATCACGGCCATCGCCATGGCCGCTGACCGCATCCGCGTGGGCGAAGCCGACGTCATGATCGCCGGCGGTATCGAATCGATGTCGATGGTGCCGATGATGGGCCACCACCCGTCGATGAACCTGGACATGTTCAGCGACGAGAACATCGGCATGGCCTACGGCATGGGCCTGACGGCCGAAAAAGTGGCGCAGCAATGGAAGGTGTCGCGCGAACAGCAGGACGCGTTCTCCGTCGAATCGCACCGCCGCGCCATCGCCGCGCAGCAAGCCGGTTTCTTCAAGGCTGAAACGACGCCAGTGGAAATCATCACGCGCACGCCGAACCTGGCCACCGGCCAGGTCGATGTCACGCGCCGCACGGTCGACACGGACGAAGGCGCGCGCGCCGATTCGTCGATGGAGTCGCTGGCCAAGCTGAAGCCAGTCTTCGCCGCCAAGGGTTCCGTCACGGCCGCCAACAGCTCGCAGATGTCCGACGGCGCCGGTGCGCTCTTGATCGTCAGCGAAAAAATCCTGCGCGAGCACAACCTGACCCCGCTGGCGAAATTCTCCTCGTTCGCCGTGCGCGGCGTGCCGCCGGAAATCATGGGCATCGGTCCGAAATTCGCCATTCCTGCCGCGTGCGCCGCCGCCGGCATCACGCAGGATCAACTGGACTGGATCGAGCTGAATGAAGCGTTTGCCGCACAGGCGCTGGCCGTCATCGGCGACCTGGGCCTGGACCCGGCCAAAGTGAACCCGATGGGCGGCGCGATCGCCCTGGGCCACCCGCTGGGCGCCACCGGCGCCATCCGCGCCGCCACCGTGATCCACGCGCTGCAACGCACCAAGCAGAAGTACGGCATGGTCACGATGTGCGTGGGCGCCGGCATGGGTGCGGCAGGCATCTTCGAACGCGTCTAAGTTTGACGGGCTAAAGCAATAAAACAGGGCGCTGCGGGATTACCCCGGCGCCCTTTATCATTTGGAGACGACATGGATATTTTGTGCAGCACGAGCGAGGGTGTTCTGACCCTGGAATTCAATCGCCTGGAACGCAAGAATGCGAT
>CAUSDR010000248.1:0-8444 GCA_963530105.1 uncultured Janthinobacterium sp. | reverse complement strand
GCAGGAAATCCTCGTGGGGCGGCAGCGCGGGCTGCGTGACGTACAGCGGCTTGCTCAAGGCATCATGGCGCATGGCGGCCTCCGGAGGGCGCGCGCAGCTTGCCGCCCATGCCAGGCAGGTCCATGGCGAAAGCGGCCCGGCGCCGTGGCTGCGCAAGCTGTTCAGTTTTGAGGCGCAATGGCGCAGCAGGGGACGCGTTCATGGACGGTGGCGATCGAAAATAGTTAGCAACGAGAATTGTAACTGTTGGAAGTGCTTATGAGAAACTTTCCGGGCGGAATTTATGCGCGCACGGGGCAACTGCGCAAACTGGCTGTTGCAAGCAGGTCAAAGCGCGGGAAAGCATGGTATTTCCGATAATGCATGACCGGCCCGCGCATGCGCGAAGCGGCGAGCGCATGTGGTCCGGGAGACTGTGCGCTTGCCGCCACGCGCCTCGCGCCGCGCCGCATATTCCCCCTAATTTCGCCTTCTCGCCCGGGGGAATATGCGATAATCTTGTCCGTCGGCAAGTTTTTTTCATCGCGGCCCCAGAGCGGCGATGGCTTGCTCTGGCCCTATTGGCGATGGAGAAGCGAGCGATGTTCAAGTGGGAAAAACTGGGGAAGATGTTCGATCCGTCCACCGTGCTGGACCGTCCCTGGATGCAGGAATTTTCCCAGGCGCCATCCGTGGTAGTCATGGACCAGGTCGTGCGCGTGTATTTCGCCTGTCGTCCGCCGCCCGATGCGCAGGGTAATTATGTCAGCCTGTCCGCCTACGCCGATTTCCGGCGCGATAACTTGCTTGAACTGGTCGGCGTCTGCGAGCAGCCCTTGCTGGAGCTGGGCGGCCTGGGCACGTTCGATGAGTTCGGCGCCTACTTTACCTCGGTGGTGGCGCGCGACGACGACGTGATGGCTTATTACGTGGGCTACACGCGCTGCGAATCGGTGCCGTTTACCATCAACATCGGCGCGGCGGTCAGCCACGATGGCGGCGATACCTTCAGCCGCCTGGGGGCAGGGCCGCTGTTGCCGTGCACCCCGGATGAACCATTTTTCCTGACGACGCCCCGGGTCAGGAAGTTCGGCGGGCGATGGCACATGTGGTACAGCGCCGGCAAGCGCTGGGTGAAGACGGGCCGCAGGGCCGAGCCCGTGTACCACATCCGCATGGCAACTTCGGACGACGGCGTGCACTGGGTGAAGGAAGAGCGCGATCTGGTCGAGTGCGTGATCGGCGACAACGAATGCCAGGCCTGTCCCGATGTGTTCGAGTTTGGCGGCAAGTACCACATGCTGTTCTGTTACCGGGCGCATGAGAATTATCACGGGAAAGACGGTGGCTACAAGCTCGGGTACGCGGTGTCGGACGACCTGCTGCACTGGCAGCGCGACGACAGCAAGGCGGGACTGAGCGTGTCGACGGAGGGCTGGGATTCGGAAATGGTGTGCTTCCCGCACGTGTTTGCCCTCGATGGCGAGATCTACATGCTGTACCTGGGTAACCAGATGGGACGGCACGGCTTCGGCCTGGCCAGGATGAACATACAATGAATAATTGCGCAGAGGGAGTAGTGGAAATGCAAACAGGGTTGAGTGAAGAAAAAACGCTGCTGGAAAATTACGCGGCCAACTACATTACGTCGGACGATTCGAGCCAGCAGCGGCTGATGCGCCATCTGGAAATGCGCGTCTTCAAGCCATACGTGAACCGTGGCCGCGCGCTGGAACTGGGGTGCGAAATCGGCTACATGTCCGAGCTGATCGCGCCGCTGGTCGACCAGCTCGACATCGTCGATGCCTCCGAGCTGTTCCTCGACAGAACGCGGGCGCGCAATATCCCGAATGCGCGCTTTTTCTGTTCCCTGTTCGAGGAATATGTGGCCGAGCAGCCGTACGAGGCCGTGTTCGCCTCGCACGTGCTCGAACACTTGCTCGATGTGCAGCAGGTCTTGAAGCAGGTCAAGGCGCAGATGTCGCCCACCGGGTACCTGCTGGTGGCGGTGCCGAATGCGCGCGCCATGTCGCGCCAGCTGGCGCGGCACATGGGGCTGATCAACGACCTGTATGAATTGACGCCGAACGATCTGCGCGGCGGCCATCGCCGGGTCTACGACCGCGTGACATTGAACCGCGAACTGGAGACGGCCGGTTTCGACGTGGTGGCGCTGGGAGGGATTTTCTTCAAGCCGCTGGCCGATTTCCAGATGGACAAGATGATCGATTCGGGCATCCTCGGCGAGCCGCAGCTGGAAGGCTTGTATCGCATGGGCAACGAATATCCGGACATGTGCGCCGACGTGTACGCGATTGCCCGTCCCAGGGCGCAGGCGTGACGACGGCGCGCCGGCAATGCAGCCGCCGCGCGGCTGGCCGGCGGCTCCCGATGAATAAAGAAAGGCGGACATCATAAACAAGCGCGTATTGATTTTTCCTGCGGGCATGCCACGCTCGCTGGCCTATCTCGACCAGGCCCTGGCGAACGGCATGGAGGTGGTGGGTTCTTCTTCGCTGGGGCACGATCCCGCGCGCGAACGCTATTCGCGCTGGGTGCAGCTGCCCTACGTGACGGCGCCGGAATTCGACCAGGCCTTGCGCGAAGCGGTGGCCGCGCATGACGTCGGCAGCATCTACACGCCCAATCCCGTCGTCTGGGACTACCTGCAGCGGCGCCTGGCGCGCGATTTCCCGGGCCTGGTGCTGGTCAACAGCGCGCCGCTCGCCAGCGAAATGGCGCCGTATGCGCGCGCCCTCGCATTCGGCAAGGCGGTGCTGGCGCAGCCGTTCGGGCTGGCGGCCGGCGGCGAGCAGCCGCCCGCTGCCGCCACTGAAATCGCGGCGCTGTTCCGGCATGCCGAGACCATCCCCGGCATGTGCGACCAGGAAAAGATACGCGCGCTGTGCGAAGTTTTCCGTTATTGCCCGGCGGGCGATGTCGTGGAAGTGGGCAGCTGGTGGGGGAAATCCGCCTTCGTGCTCGCTTCCCTGGCGCGCTGCCATGGCACCGGCAAGCTGCTTTGCGTCGATCCGTGGACGAGCGAGCACCTGGTGCAGGAAAACAAGAGTGATTTGATCGATAACGTTGCGTGGGATGCCAGTGAAGCGCTGACCGTGTTCCAGCTCAACCTGCTGCCCTACGCGAATGGCATGGTGAACTATCTGCGCTTGCCGTCGGTGGACGCGGCAGTCGAATACCGGCGCGACCGCATGGTCGAAACGGAAGCCTTTGGCCGCACCCTGTACAGCGGAAGCATCGCCTTGCTGCATATCGACGGCAACCACGGCTTTGCCGAAGTGCAAGCCGACATGGCTTCCTGGTGCGACCTGGTGAGGCCGGGCGGCTGGATCGTGATGGATGATTACGCCTGGGCCTACGGCGACGGGCCGCGCCGCGCAACGGACGCGTTCCTGGAACAGCATGCGGCGCGCATTTCCTGCGCCTTCTTTTCGGGCGGGGCACTCTTCATCCAGCTGGCAAGCTAGCGCATGTGTTGAAGCGGCGGTGCGGGCCAGGAAAATTCCCCGGCCCGGCCGCCTGGCCCCGCTTGTCGCCGCCGCAGCGCGTGCCGTCTTGCCGTCAAGGCAAGCGGCAACAGCCGCCACCCTGGCGGCTGCTCGCTACACTCGCCACATTACATATTTGGATAATTCGGCCCGCCGCCACCCTCCGGCGTCACCCACACGATGTTTTGCGTCGGGTCCTTGATGTCGCAGGTCTTGCAGTGCACGCAGTTTTGCGCATTGATCTGCAGACGTTCGGCGCCGTCGTCGTTTTTCACGAACTCGTACACGCCGGCGGGACAGTAACGGGCTTCCGGACCCGCATACGTGGCCAGGTTGACGTCGACGGGCACGCTGGCGTTTTTCAAGGTCAGGTGGATCGGCTGGTCTTCTGCGTGATTCGTGTTGGAGATGAAGACGGACGACATCTTGTCGAAGGTCAACTTGCCATCGGGTTTCGGATACACGATCTTTTTCGACTGGGCGGCCGGTTTCAGGCATTCATGGTCGCCGTGCGAGTGGTGCAGGGTCCACGGCGCCTTGCCGCGGAAGATCAGCTGGTCGATGCCCGTCATCAGGCTGCCCAGGTACAGGCCCTTCGACAGCCATGGCTTGACGTTGCGCGCCACGTGCAGCTCTTCATGCAGCCAGGATTGTTCAAACGCGACAGGGTAGCTCGTCAGTTCGTCGTGCTGGCGCTGTTCGCCCAGCGCGCCGAAGGCCGCGTCTGCCGCCAGCATGCCGCTCTTGATGGCCGCGTGGCTGCCCTTGATGCGGCTCATGTTCAGGAAGCCCGCATCGCAGCCGATCAGCGCGCCGCCGGCGAATACCAGTTTCGGCAAGGATTGCAGGCCGCCCGCCGTGATCGCCCGCGCGCCGTACGAGATGCGCTTGCCGCCTTCGAAGAACTTGCGGATTTCCGGGTGGGTTTTATAGCGCTGGAATTCCTCGTAGGGCGACAGGTAGGGGTTTTCGTAGGCCAGGCCGACCACGTAGCCGACCATCACCTGGTTGTTTTCCAGGTGGTACAGGAAGGAGCCGCCGTAGGTCTAGGCGTCCAGCGGCCAGCCCGTGGAGTGGATCACCAGGCCCGGCTGGTGCAGGGCAGGGTCGATTTCCCACAGTTCCTTGATGCCGATGCCGTACGATTGCGGGTCCTTGCCGGCGTTCAAGTCATACTTGGCCATCAATTGCTTGCCCAGGTGGCCGCGCGCGCCTTCGGCGAACAGGGTGTACTTGGCGTGCAATTCCATGCCCAGCTGGAAGTCGGGACCCGGCTCGCCGTCGCGCTTGACGCCCATGTTGCCGGTCGCCACGCCTTTCACGGAGCCGTCGTCGTTGTAGAGGATTTCCGCGGCAGGGAAGCCCGGGAAGATTTCCACGCCCAGGTTTTCCGCCTGCTGGCCCATCCAGCGCACCACATTGCCCAGCGAGACGATGTAGTTTCCGTGGTTTTCAAAGCAGGCCGGCACGGCGAAGCCCGGCGTTTTATACGCTTTCGTTTCGGTCAGGAACAGGATGCGGTCTTCCGTCACTTCCGTGTTCAGGGGCGCGCCCAGTTCTTTCCAGTTCGGAATCAGTTCGGTCAACGCTTTCGGGTCCATGATGGCGCCCGACAGGATATGCGCGCCCAGTTCGCCGCCTTTTTCCAGCACGCAGACGGACACTTCCTGGCTCTTTTCAGCGGCCAGCTGCTTCAGGCGGATCGCCGCGGCCAGGCCTGCGGGGCCACCGCCGACGATCACCACGTCATACTCCATGGTTTCGCGCGGTCCGTACTGTTCAACTAAGTTATTAGGCTGTGTCATGGTCTCGATTGTTAGTAACTAAATAGGTAGCAAGGATAGGGAATAAAGCATCATCGGGGAAATTTAAGCACGAGTGTGCTTGTTTTTGACGAGGATTGCAACTTTGGCGCCATTTTGCGTGACATTGCCCCTCGCCGCAATCTAAATCCAGCCATTTTGTGTAATGATGGCGTTTACTTTTGCTCGAGTGCGCTGCGGGGGAATGTGCCCGATTGCCATAGGCACGGCGTAAAGTGTTGTCTAAAATAAAACAGGAGTAGCTCGTGGGCATAGAAGTCAATTTCGAGGGCAAGATTGCCCTGATTACCGGCGCATCGAGCGGCCTCGGCGCGCGCTTTGCGAAAGTGCTGGCCCAGGCCGGCGCACAGGTCGTGCTGGCGTCGCGCCGCACCGAACGCCTGAAGGAGTTGCGCGCCGAAATCGAAGCGGACGGCGGCGCCGCGCACGTGGTGTCGCTCGACGTGACGGACTTCGCCAGCATCAAGTCGGCCATCGCGCACGCGGAAACGGAAGCGGGTCCCATCGATATCCTCGTCAACAATTCCGGTGTCTCTACCACGCAACGCCTGGTCGACGTCACGCCCGAAGATTACTCGTTCGTGATGGACACCAACTTGCGCGGCTCGTTCTTCGTGGCCCAGCAGACGGCCAAGCGCATGATCGCGCGCGCCAAGGGCGACCCGAAAAAACAGCACCGCATCATCAATATCGCCTCGATGGCGGGCTTGCAGGTGCTGCCGCAGATCGGCGTGTACTGCATGAGCAAGGCCGGCATGGTGCACATGACGCGCGCCATGGCGGTGGAGTGGGGCAAGTACGGCATCAACACCAACGCCATCTGCCCCGGCTACATTTCCACGGAAATCAATGAAGATTACTTTGCCACCGAGCAAGGCAAGAAGTTGATCGAAATGCTGCCGAACAAGCGCCCGGGCAAGCCGGAAGACCTCGACGGCCTGCTGCTGTTGCTGGCGGGCGAGGATTCGCATTTCATCAACGGCGCCATCATCTCCGCCGATGGCGGCATGAGCACGTTTTAACGCGATAAAACCTGCTGCGCGGCGCGCTTTGCGGCCTGCGATGCTCACCGGCTCGGCGCCCCCGGCTCGGCGCCCCCAGCTCGGCGCCCCCAGCTCGGCGCCCCCATGCTAAAGCACGGTTGCGCTTCTCGGCCACAAATCGCCGCCGCTCGCGACGGTTTTACTTGGCGTTAAACGATAGTCACCTTGGCTGCAGTCCTAGCGCGGCAGCTGCAGTCCCACCAGCTTGTGCACCAGCTCGGACGAGGTGGCGGCGGCGAACTTGCGCATCAGCTTGGCGCGGTGCATTTCCACCGTGCGGGGGCTGAGGTCGATTTGGCGCGCGATCAGCTTGCTGGTCTTGCCTTCCACCAGCAGGGCGGCGATTTCGCGCTCGCGCGGCGTCAGTTCCGCCGTCACGGGGCGTTTCTCGCTGACATCCTCGAACGTCCAGATGCCTGGCCCCAGCGGCTGTGCGGCCAGCATGGCGTGGCCCGTGACGTGGCACCAGAATAATTCTCCATTGCTGCGGCGCATGATGCGCTCGTCCGAATAGCGCCCCTTGGCGTTCATGATGGGGATGATGCGGTCACCCGTGCGCAGGAATTCATCGTGCGTGGGGTAGAGTACTTCGAACGACTGGTCGTCGAGCTGGGTGCGCGCGTAGCCGAACATGCCGGCCAGCGCTTCGTTGCAGCTGCGCATGATGCGGTTTTCCGACATGCACATGCCGACAGGCGCGTGCAGGAAGATGCTTTCATAATCGATGGCTGACGCGGCATTCATCTGATACGTATCACTCTCACAGGGGGATGGTCGGCACGGCGCCGGTAGTTCTACGGTATTGTACTTTCCACTCGCGTATTTTATGCTGAGTCGCTGCCTGAGTCATGGACTCAAGACCAAAGCTTAACAAAAGATAGAGGGACACCCATGAATAAAGTTTATCCTGACGCCGCCTCGGCGCTGGCCGGTATCGTCCAAGATGGCCAGACCATCGCCGTCGGCGGCTTCGGCCTGTGCGGCATTCCCGAAGCCCTGATCGGCGCCTTGCGCGATTCCGGCGTGACGGGGCTGACGGCCATTTCCAACAACGCCGGCGTGGACGGCTTCGGCCTGGGCCAGCTGCTGACCACGCGCCAGATCAAGAAAATGATCGCCTCCTACGTGGGCGAAAACAAGGAATTCGCGCGCCAGTACCTGGCCGGCGAACTGGAACTGGAATTCACGCCGCAAGGCACCCTGGCCGAAAAGCTGCGCGCCGGCGGCGCCGGCATTCCCGCCTTCTTCACCAAGACGGGCGTGGGCACCATCGTTGCCGACGGCAAGGAACTGCGCGAATTCGACGGCGAACAGTACGTGATGGAACGCAGCCTCGTGGCCGACGTGTCGCTCGTCAAAGCCTACATGGCTGACCGCGCGGGCAATTTGGTCTACCGCAAGACGGCGCGCAATTTCAACCCGAACGTGGCCATGGCCGGCAAGATCACCATCGTCGAAGTGGAAAAACTGGTCGAAGTGGGCGAGATCGACCCGGACCAGGTGCATACCCCCAGCATCTTCGTGCACCGCATCGTGGTCAACGCGAACCCGGAAAAACGCATCGAGCAGCGCACCGTGCGCACCGACTGATAAATAGAAGATTTACGCATGGCAAAACCGTAGCGAGCGGCAGTGATTTGTGGCTAAGAAGCGCAACCGTACTTGAGTGCGGTGAGCATCGCAGGCCGCAAAGCGCGCCGCACAGTAGGTTTGGACAGGCGTTCCACGAACTTGAGGGAGATGATTATGGCTTGGACACGTGACGAAATGGCCGCGCGCGCGGCGAAAGAATTGCAGGATGGTTTTTATGTGAACCTGGGCATCGGCTTGCCGACCCTGGTGGCGAACTATGTGCCGGAAAATATCGAAGTCTTCCTGCAGTCGGAAAACGGCTTGCTGGGCATCGGCCCGTTCCCCACCGATGACGAAGTCGACGCTGACCTGATCAACGCGGGCAAGCAGACGGTGACGGCCTTGCCGGGCGCGGCCTACTTCAGCTCGGCCGACTCGTTTGGCATGATCCGTGGCGGCAAGATCAACCTGGCCATCCTGGGCGCCATGCAAGTGTCGGAAAAGGGCGACCTGGCGA
>CAUSDR010000247.1:0-8458 GCA_963530105.1 uncultured Janthinobacterium sp. | reverse complement strand
CAGCTTGCCTTCCATGCCGATCTGCCGGTGGCCGGGAATGGAGCAGTAATAGGTGAACGTGCCGGCGCGCGTGACCTTGAAGCGCACGGTGGTGCTGCCCGTATTGGCGCTGAATTTGCTCGACGCCACGTTCAGTTCCGGGATCAGCAAGTCGTGCTCGGCGCCTTCGCCGCTTTTCAGCACCAGTTCCACCGTGTCGCCCGTATGCGCGGCCAGCACCGGGTTGACCTGGCCCTTGGCGTCGATGAACACCATCTTGCCATCGACGATATTGGTTTGCAGCTCATAGCGCTTGAGCGTGGCGGCGGGGGCGGGGGCGGCCGCGCCGGTCTTGGCGGCGGCCTTGGGTGCCGCCTTGGCGGACAGGGGCAATGCCAGCACGCAGATGGCGGCGGCAATGGCGCGAAGGGAGGGTATGGTTTTCATCAAGCGTTCCTTGGTCTTGTATGCCGGTTCGGCCCACTTACCTAGGCAAGCCACATGCCAGGAAAAACTTGTTTTAAATCAACGATTTGAAATTTGCATGGTCGTCATGACCCAACTTGAACAGGGTCCGTTGTACCCTGCATGGTCATGATGACCACCACCGCCATTCACCTCCTGTTGCTGACCGACCTGGTGGCCGACCTGCCCGTGGCAGTGCGCCTGCAGCGCCTGGTGGGCAGCCTGCGCGCGCACTTCGGCTGCGAGGCCGTGGCCTTGCTCAAGCTCGACGACGAGCACCTGCGTCCGGTGGCGATGGCCGGCCTGGCCAGCGATGCGCTGGGCCGCCGCTTTGCCGTCAGCGACCATCCGCGCCTGGCCGCCATCCTGCAGCGGCGCGGCGTGCTGTGCTTCCATCACGACAGTTCCCTGCCCGACCCCTACGATGGCCTGGTTGCCGGCCATCCGGGCGAGCCGCTGCCCGTGCACGATTGCATGGGCATGGCGCTGGACCTGGAAGGCGAGCGCTGGGGCGTGATCACGCTCGATGCGCTGCAGGTGGGCGCCTTCGACGCCACGGCGCAGCGCGAGCTGGGGGAACTGGCCTGTGCCATCGAGGCGGCCGTGCGCGTCACGCGCCTGGAGGCGGAAATTCGCGGCCTGCGCCTGTCCGGCGGCACCCGGCTGGCCGACGCGCAGGCGCCGCGCGAGGAACACGACTTCGTGGGCCAGAGCAGCGCCATCACGCAGCTGCTGCACGAATTGCAGGTAGTGGCCGATTCCGAACTGCCCGTGCTGCTGCTGGGGGAAACGGGCGTGGGCAAGGAGCTGTGCGCGCACCGGCTGCACCGGCTGTCGCGCCGCGCGGGCAAGCCCCTGATCCACGTCAATTGCGCCGCCTTGCCGGAATCGCTGGCGGAAAGTGAATTGTTCGGCCATGTGCGCGGCGCGTTTTCCGGCGCCGTCAGCGACCGGCCCGGCCGCTTTGAAGCGGCCGAAGGGGGTACCCTGTTCCTCGATGAAGTGGGGGAGTTGCCGCTGTCGATACAGGCCAAGCTGCTACGCACCCTGCAAAATGGCGAAATCCAGCGCCTGGGCGCGGACCGGCCGCGCCGCGTCAACGTGCGCGTGATCGCCGCCACCAACCGCAGCCTGCGCGAACACGTGCGCGACGGCTCGTTCCGCGCCGACCTGTATCACCGCTTGTCCGTCTATCCCGTGCCGATACCGCCGCTGCGCGAGCGGGGCAATGACGTGCTGCTGCTGGCGGGCGGCTTCCTGGAGCTGAACCGTGCCCGCCTGGGCCTGCGCAGCCTGCGCCTGTCCCCTGCGGCGGAAAACGCGCTATGCCACTACCGCTGGCCCGGCAACGTGCGCGAACTCGAACATGTGATCAGCCGCGCCGCGCTGAAAGCCGTGATCCGCGGTGCGGACCGCAAGGACATCGTGACCCTGGAAACGGACATGCTGGACCTCGACGCGCTCGATGCGCCGGCCGGCGCGGGCGCGCCGGCGGCTGCGGCGGCGTGCGACACGCCAGCAGCGGTGCCGCAGAGCATGCATCACATCGTGGAGGCGAGCCAGCGCCAGGCCATCCGCCAGGCGCTCGCCCTGCATCAGGATAACTGGGCGGCCGCGGCGCGCCAGCTGGGGCTGGACGCCAGCAATCTGCACAAGCTGGCGCGCCGGATCGGCCTGAAAGCCTGATCCGGCCATGACGCTCAGCGGTGGATGACCAGGGTCGTCGGCAGGCTGTGGAAGTAGGCGGCCAGGTCCTTGATATCCTGGTTGCTCAGCGGTTTTACCTGGCCCGTCATGATGGCATTGTTGCGGCCATTCGGCTTGTCGCCCCGCTTGTAGGCCGTCAGCGCGTGTTCCAGGTAATCCTTGTGCTGGCCGGCCAGCTTCGGATACGAAGGGTCGATGGGCGAGCCGTAATCCTTGCCATGGCAGGTGGCGCAGCTGTATTTTTCCGCCAGGGCCTTGCCGGTGTTGATATTGCCGGCGGCGCTGACGCCGAACGAGACGGTGGCGCAAACGAGGGCGGCGAGTAGTGTTTTCATCTGGCTAGTCCTCAGTTCGACTTGGCTTGTTGCGCATAGTACGCGGCGACATCGGCGATATCCTGGTCCGACAGGCTGCTGGCGATGCCCTTCATGCTGGGGTGCTTGCGGTCGCCCTTCTTGTAGGCTTGCAGCGCGTTCTCGATGTACTTTGCCGGCTGGCCGCCGATCATCGGCACCTGGAACACTTCGGGGAAAGTTGCCTTGTAGCCGGGAATGCCGTGGCAACCGATACACATTTCCACCTTGGCAGTGGCTGCCTTGGCGTTTCCTACAATGTCAGCCGCTGTGACGGCATTGGCGATGCCGGCAAGCACGAGAAGTGCAAATATTTTTTTCATAGTGGCAAAGTGAACAAAGGTAATCGGAGAAACGCCAGAGCTGGTTTTTTTTGATTTTATGTGTTGACTTTAAATGTTGACAATTAAACTGTTAATTGCCGATTCTAACCAAGATGTTCTTGCAAGTCCACTCACAAAAAATACACTGTCGGCAGGCGGGCACAGGCCGCCCGCGTGGCAGTGCGCCACAGTTCTGTTTATACTTGCCCTTTCCCTACTTTGGCAGACAGCTCATGCAAGCACAGCACCCCCAGCAAGGCCAACGCTTCGAAGGTTCCGACAGCTATGTCGCCACCGCCGACCTGAAACTGGCCGTGAATGCGGCGCTGACCCTGCAGCGCCCGCTGCTGATCAAGGGCGAGCCCGGCACCGGCAAGACCATGCTGGCCGAGGAAGTGGCGGCCGCGCTGAACATGCCGCTGATGCAGTGGCATATCAAATCGACCACCAAGGCGCAGCAGGGCCTGTACGAATACGACGCTGTCTCGCGCCTGCGCGATTCGCAGCTGGGCGACGAGCGCGTGCGCGACATCCAGAACTACATCGTCAAGGGCGTGCTGTGGCAAGCCTTCACGGCGCCCGAGCCGGTGGTGCTCTTGATCGATGAAATCGACAAGGCCGACATCGAATTCCCCAACGACCTGCTACGCGAACTGGACCGCATGGAATTCTATGTGTACGAGACGCGCGAAATGGTCACGGCGCGCCACCGCCCGCTCGTCATCATCACCTCGAACAACGAAAAGGAACTGCCGGACGCCTTCTTGCGCCGCTGCTTCTTCCACTACATCAAATTCCCCGACAAGGACACGATGGAGCAGATCGTCGCCGTCCATTACCCGCACCTGAAACAGGAGCTGCTGGCGCAGGCGCTGCAAACGTTCTACGACGTGCGCGACGTGCCGGGCCTGAAGAAAAAGCCGTCCACCTCGGAATTTCTCGACTGGCTCAAGCTCCTGCTGGCCGAGGACATCCCGGCCGAAGCGCTGCGCAGCAAGGACAGCAAGGCCATCGTGCCGCCCCTGCATGGCGCGCTGCTGAAGAACGAACAGGACGTGCACCTGTTCGAGCGTCTGATGTTCATGTCGCGCACCAACCGCTAAGGCGCGGCGATGAACGACATCGTCCCGGACACCGTCTTTGTCCCCCTGGAACTGCACGGCATCCGCCTCGAAGCACTGGCGCCGCACCACGCGCCCGGCCTGCGCGCGGCGGCGGCCGACGGCGAACTGTGGAATCTGCGCGTCACCTCCGTGCCCGAACCGGATCAGGTGGAACAGTACATCTTCAAGGGCATCGAGATGCGCCCCACGCGCTTCGCCTTCGCCGTCATCGACAGCGCCAGCGGCGAAGTGCTGGGTACCACCAGCTACCACGACGTGGTGCCTGCCATCGGCCGCCTGGAAATCGGCTACACCTGGTATGCGAAGCGCTGCCAGCGCAGCCACGTCAACACCACCTGCAAACTGCTGTTGCTGACGCACGCCTTCGAGACGCTCGGCTGCGCCCTGGTGGGCCTGCGCACCGATAACTTCAACCACGCCTCGCAGGCTGCCATCGAGCGCCTGGGTGCGAAAAAAGATGGCGTGCTGCGCCACCACGCGCTGCGCCGCGACGGCACCGTGCGCGACACCGTCATGTACAGCATCACGCGCGGCGAATGGCCGGAAATCGCCGCGCACCTGCGCTACAAGCTGGCGCAGCGGCCCATCGCACCGCTGCCGCCGGCCGGGGAAGCGCCATGCTGATCGATTTTTTCTTCACCCTCAAGGATGCGAAGATCCCCGTCTCGATCAAGGAATTTCTGACCTTGCTCGAAGCGCTGCAAAAGAACGTCATCGGCGCCTCGATGGACGATTTCTACTATCTGTCGCGCCTGACCCTGGTCAAGGACGAAGCGCATTTCGACAAGTTCGACCGCGCCTTCGGGCAGTACTTCAAGGGCGTCAACGCCGCCTTTGAGACGAACGCGGCGATTCCGCTGGACTGGCTGCTGAAACGCATGCAGCGCGAGCTGAGCGACGAGCAGAAGGCGCAGCTGGAAAAATTCGGCTACGACAAGCTGATGGACCGCCTCAACGAGCTGCTCAAGGAGCAGAAGGAGCGCCACGAAGGCGGCAGCAAGTGGATCGGCACGGGCGGCACCTCGCCGTTCGGCAATGGCGGCACGAACCCGGAAGGCATCCGCATCGGCGGCAAGGGCGGCAACCGCACGGCAGTCAAGGTGTGGGAAGCGCGCAGCTACCAGGATTACGACGGCGAACGCGAACTGGGCACGCGCAACCTGAAGGTGGCTTTGCGCCGCCTGCGCAAGTTCGCGCGCGAAGGCGCGGAAGACGAACTGGCGCTCGACGCCACCATCGCCGCCACGGCGAACAACGCGGGCTATCTGGACATCAGGATGCGGCCCGAGCGCAAGAACCGCATCAAGGTATTGATGCTGTTCGACGTGGGCGGCAGCATGGACGACCATATCGAGCGCACGGAAGAACTGTTCTCGGCGGCGAAGACGGAGTTCAAGAACATGGAATTCTTCTACTTCCATAACTGCGTCTACGATACCCTGTGGAAGAACAACCGGCGCCGCAACGCCGAGCGTTTTTCCACCTGGGACGTGCTGCGCAAGTACCCGCCCGACACCAAGCTCATTTTCGTCGGCGACGCCACCATGAGCCCCTATGAAATCCTGCATCCGGGCGGCAGCGTCGAGTACAACAACGAGGAAGCGGGTTCCGTCTGGCTGGCGCGCTTTACCAGCGCCTTCCCGAAATTCATCTGGCTCAATCCCGAATCGGAAGGCTTGTGGCAGTACCGCCAGTCCATCGGCGTCATGCGCCAGCTGATGAACGACCGCATGTTCCCCCTGTCGATCGACGGCCTGGAACGGGGCATGCGCTTGCTTAGTAAATAAAAGCGCGCAACAAAAAGTCCATGGCGGCATGCCGCCGCCATGTCGTACACTGCGGTAGAAACACCCGTGCGGAGCATCTCCGCCGCGGGCGCGCAAGCTGGGCTGACACCAGGCGCGCCCTGCTGCATCTTGTGGCCGGCCGCCATGGCCGTGGCACTGTTCGATTGCGCACATCGTGCGCGCCATCTGCTCCGGTAGAATCGGCGCATCGCGCTGCGCAAACAATGCACTATCGCTGCACCATGCCGTTGCCGCGCCAGCCTCCATGCTGCCGGCCGGTGCCAGCGCAATTTCAAAGGAATGAGCATGCAAAGTCTGATCTCGATCGCCGCCGACCTGTCCTGGCCGTTCGCCATTACCCTGGCCTGGGTAGTCGGCGAATTCGGTCACCGCTGGACTGGCCTGCCGCGCATCAGTTTTTATGGCGTGATCGGTTTCATCCTGGCGCAAACCCAGGTCGGCATCCTGCCGCAGACGGACGCCGGCCCCATGCTGGTGCTGGCAGACGTGGCCTTTGGCCTGATCCTGTTCGAGGTGGGCTACCGCATCAACTTGCGCTGGCTGAAGAACAATCCCTGGATCGCCGTCACGGGCCTGGTGGAATCCCTGCTGACCTTTGCCGTCGTCTACTTCATCGGCATCGAATTCGGCTCCACCTCGATGACGGCGCTGCTGCTGGCGTCGCTGGCCATGTCCACCTCGCCCGCCACCATCATGCGCGTGATTAACGAGGAGCGCAGCTCGGGCCAGGTCACGGAACGCATCGTCCACCTGACGGCGCTGAACTGCGTGCTGGCCGTCTTCATGTTCAACATCATCGTCGGCTTCTGGATGTTCCAGAGCTCCACCGACCTGATCGAAGCGACCAGCAGCAGCGCCGCCGTGCTGGCCGCCTCGGTGGCCGCCGGCACCGTCTTCGGCATCGTCGTGCCGGCCATGCTGCGCCGCCTGGGCAACATGGCGCAGGACGCCACCGTGGCCTTCGCCCTGTCGGTGATGCTGCTCGTCGCCCTCACCTACACCACCAGCCTGTCGCCGCTGCTGGCAACGCTCACCTTCGGCCTGGTGGCGCGCCACCGCCGCGTGGCCTTCAGCCAGGCGCAGCGCAATTTCGGCGCCCTGGGCGAGCTGCTGACGGTGCTGCTGTTCGTGTATGCCGCCTCGACCCTGGAATGGGCCAGCGTGACGGCCGGCGCCGGCCTGGCCCTGGCCGTCGTCGGCGGCCGCCTGCTGACGAAGGTCGTCGGCGTGGCCGCTTTCTCGCATGTGAGCGGCATATCCTGGCGCAAGGGCGTGCTGACGGGCGTGGCCCTCACCCCCGTCTCCGTCTTCATCATCCTGCTGCTCGAACACGCGCGCCAGCATGGCGTGAACTTCGGCGACGAATTAAACGCGCTGGCCGCCGTCACCCTGGGCCTGGAACTGGTCGGCCCCGTGCTGGTGCAGCGCGTGCTGATGCTGGCAAAAGAAACCCACGAAATCAAGGAGCGCTAAATGCCGCTGGAACCCTTTGGCCAATCGGCCGCGCTGACTTTCGGCGTCGAACTCGAACTGCAACTGGTGAACCTGTCGGACTACGACCTGACGGCCGCCAGCCCCGACCTGCTGCACCTGCTGAACAAGAAACCGTTTCCTGGCAACGTCACGCCGGAAATCACCGAGAGCATGATCGAGATCAATTCGAGCGTGCACACGCATCACGGCCCCCTGCTGGAACAGCTGCAGGAAATCCGCGACACCCTGGTGACGGCGGGCGACAAGCTCAATATCGGCATCGCGGGCGGCGGCACGCACCCGTTCCAGCAATGGTCGTCGCAAAAGATCTTTTCCAAGCCCCGCTTCCAGGAAATCTCGGAACTGTACGGCTACCTGGCCAAGCAGTTCACCATCTTCGGCCAGCACGTGCACATCGGCTGCGCCTCGGGCGATGACGCCATGTTTTTGCTGCACTCGCTGAACCGCTACATCCCCCACTTCATCGCCCTGTCGGCGTCCTCGCCCTATGTGCAGGGACGCGACACCCTGTTCGATTCGGCCCGCTTGAACTCCGTGTTCGCCTTTCCCATGAGCGGACGCGCGCCGTTCACGCTGAGCTGGGAACAGTTCTCCAACGAGTATTTCGCCAAGATGGAGAACACCGGCATCATCAAGAGCATGAAGGATTTTTACTGGGACATCCGTCCCAAGCCGGAATTCGGCACCATCGAACTGCGCGTGTGCGACACGCCGCTGACGGTGGAGCGGGCCGCCGCGCTGGCCGCCTACCTGCAGGCGCTGTGCCGCTACCTGCTGGAGCAGAAGGAGGCGCCGCCCGTGGAAGACGATTACCTCGTGTACAACTACAACCGCTTCCAGGCCTGCCGCTTCGGCCTCGATGGCGCCATCACGCATCCGAAAACCTACGAGACGATGTCGCTGCGCGAAGACATCATGACCACCCTGCGCAAGATGGAACCGCACGCCGAGGCGCTGGGCAGCACGCAGGCCCTGAAGCACCTGTCGGACGTGGCCAAGCAGTGGAGCGACGCGCAATACCTGCGCAAGCAGCACAGCCTGCAGGGCAGCGCCGAGGGCATGGTCGATTCGGCCATCCGCTGCTTCCGGGGCGAACCCATGAATTACTGAGGAAGCCTGGCCAAGCCTGCTGCGCGTCGGCATAGGCGGCCTGCGATGCTCACCGTACCTTCGTACGGTTGCGCTTCTCAGCCACCTCTCCCTTC
>CAUSDR010000246.1:0-8470 GCA_963530105.1 uncultured Janthinobacterium sp. | reverse complement strand
GGATGCTGCCCTGTGGCGGCAGGATCCACGGCTGGCCCGCCAAGTCCTTCAATTGCAGATTCTTGCGCGACAACAAAGGATGGCCATTGCGCGCCACGGCGCTGGCCGGTTCTTCCGTCAATTCCTCATAGAT
This sequence comes from uncultured Janthinobacterium sp., assembly GCA_963530105.1. Taxonomy (GTDB): domain Bacteria; phylum Pseudomonadota; class Gammaproteobacteria; order Burkholderiales; family Burkholderiaceae_D; genus Janthinobacterium. The sequence goes on along the minus strand of CAUSDR010000246.1, from coordinate 8,337 downwards.
GAGGCCGGCGCTGCTTTCCTTTTCCAGGATGCGCCCGATCATGAAATCCAGCGTGCCGTGCTGCAACATGTCCATCAGGGTATTGCTGTGCTCCAGATGCACGCCGATGCGCATCAGCGGCGCCTGCTGCTTGATGCGCGCGATGGCGCGCGGCAGCAAGGCCATGGCCGGTGTCATGATGACCCCCACTTCTACCTGGCCCGTCAGGCCCGACTTCAGCGCGACGATATCGTCATGCGCCAGCGACAGGCTGGTTAATGCCATGCGCGCGTGGCGTATCATCGTCTCGCCGTAAATCGTCGGCTCCATGCCGCGTGGCAACCTGTCGAACAGGCGCACGTCGAGCATCTCTTCCAGGTCCTTGATTTGCTTGGACGCGGCCGGCTGCGTCATGTGCAATTCTTCCGCCGCGCGGTGGATGTTGCGCTGCTCGTCAAGGGCAATCAGCAGCAGCAATTGCCGCGTCTTCAGGCGGGCTCGCAAGAACCAGTTGGGGTTGAGGGTATCCATGAATAAATCATATCATGATCGATATCAGTTTCTAGCTAATATCGATATTATAGATATCGGTGTGTCTCCTTTTTTACAATTCAAAAAACCCGCAGCAAAGGCTGGGGCCAGTCGCGTCGCGATCGGCGTGCGCGCCATCGGGGCGTACGCCCCCAGCGGGCCTGGCCCCGGTCCTAACTTGCCTTGCAGGCGGCGCTCGGATTGGCGGCCGGCCCTTGCTGCGTCTGGTGGATGAACTCGATGGTGCCGTCCGGCTTGTATTTCAGCTCTTCCACGGCGACGGAACGGCGGTACTCGCCGCCGCCGGGCAATTTATCGTTGTGATAGAAGATGTAGGACTTGCCGTTGAACTCGATGATGGCCTGGTGGATGGTCTTCACGATGGCGTTCTTGTCCATGATGGTGCCGCGGAAATGCCACGGCCCCGTGGGCGTCGGTCCCGTCGAGTACGCCGTTTCTTCCGGGAAGTTGCGCGAGTACGACAAATAATACGTGCCGGCATGCTTGTGCATGTACGCCGCTTCCGTGAACGCATCCATGCCGAAGGTCAGGATCGGGCCATCCAGCTCCGTCATGTTGGCTTTCAGCTTGGCGTACTTCAAGACCGTGTTGCCCCAGTAAATGTAGGCCTGGCCATCCGTGTCGATGAAGACGGCCGGGTCGATATCGTCCCACGGGATCGTCGTCTGCTTCGTCATGTCATTCGTGATCAGGGCGCTGCCGCGCGCATCGACGAAGGGGCCGGTGGGGCTGTCGGACACGGCCACGCCGATGGCCTTGCCGGGAATGGTTTTATGGTCGACGGTGGAGTAAAAATAGTATTTGCTGCCGCGCTTGACGATGTCGCCGGCCCAGGCATCCTTGCCCGCCCACGCGAAGGTCGAGTAACGCACGGGCGAGCCGTGATCCGTCCAGTTCGCCATGTCGCAGGAGGAATACACGCGCCATTCGTTCATGCGGTAGTCAAGGTCCGTGGCGCTCGCTTCATCATGGCCCACATACAGGTAGACGCGGCCATTGTCGACCAGCGCGGCCGGATCGCCCGTGTAGATATCCTTGACGATGGGGTTGGCTGCCTGCGCGCCAAATGGGGCACAGGCGAGCGCTGCCGCCATGCCGATGGCTGCGGCAAGTGTTTTTTGCTTCAACATACAGTTAACTCCCGTTGGTATTTTTCTGGCCCATGGCCATCAGTCTTTGCACGACGCAAAAGACGAACAGCAGGCCGCCGATGACGATCTTGGTCCACCACGAGCTGAGCGTGCCGTCGAAGGCGATCAGGGTCTGGATGGTGCCCAGCACCAGCACGCCCGACAGGGCGCCCGCCACGTAGCCGTAGCCACCGCTGAGCAAGGTGCCGCCGATGACGACGGCGGCGATGGCGTCCAGCTCCGTGCCTTGCGCATGCAAGCCATAGCCGGACAGCATGTAGAACGAAAACAGCACGCCGCCCAGCGAGGCGCAAAAGCCGCTGAAGGCGTAGATCAGCACCTTGGTGCGGCCCACTGGCAAGCCCATCATCAGGGCCGACTGTTCATTGCCGCCGATCGCATACACGGCGCGGCCGAAGGGCGTGGCGTGCGCCAGCCAGATGGCCAGCAGCAAGGTTGCCACGGCGATCACCACGCCGGGCGAGACGAAGCCGCCCAGGAATTGCAACTGCGTCTGCGACATGGCGACGAACAGGGGGTCGTCGATGGTGATGGAATTGATGCTGATCAAGTAGCACAGGCCACGCGCCAAGAACATGCCGGCCAGGGTGACGATGAAGGGCTGCAACTTGAAATAATGGATCAGCGCGCCCATGCCGCCGCCAAACACGGCGCCCAGCGCCAGCACGGTGGCGATCACCAGCGTCGGCGGCCAGTGCGCCACGTTCAGCAGCCAGGCGGCGATCATGGTCGACAGGGCCAGCACGGAACCGACGGACAGGTCGATGCCGCCGGAAACGATGACGAAGGTCATGCCGACGGCGATCACCAGCAAAAAGGCGTTATCAATCAAGAGGTTGAAGATCACTTGCGTCGACAGCAGGCCCGGATAGGCGGCGCCACCGAGCCCCAGCATCACCACCAGCAGGAAGACGGTGACGAGCGAGGTGAAATACGGGGTGTGCAGCAAACCCTTCATGCTTTTCTCCGATGCAGCAATTGCTTGAATTCCGACGACTGCGACAGGCAGACGAGGAAGACGACGACCGACTTGACGACCATGTTCACTTCCGGCGGCACGCCCAGCGAATAAATCGTGTAGGTCAGGGTCTGGATGATGAGGGCGCCGATCATGCTGCCCACCAGGCTGAATTTGCCGCCGGCCAGCGAGGTGCCGCCCAGGGTCACGGCCAGGATGGCGTCCAGTTCCAGCATCAGGCCCGCATTGTTCGCGTCGGCGCTCTTGATGTTCGAGCTGATCATCAGCCCGGACAAGCCGGCGCAGGCGGCGCAAAAGACGTAGACGAAGAAGATCAGGGTCGCCGTCTTGATGCCCGCCAGGCGCGCGGCGACAGGGTTGATGCCGACGGCCTGGATGAACAGGCCCAGGGCCGTCTTGCGCATCAGCACGGCCGTGATGAGGAACACGGCCGCCACCAGGAACAGCGAGAACGGCAAGCCGAACAGATAGCCGCTGCCGATGAAGAAGAAGGGCTGGTAGTAGACGGTGACGATCTGGCCATCCGTCAACAGTTGCGCCAGGCCGCGTCCGGCCACCATCAGGATCAGTGTCGCGACGATGGGCTGCAAGCCCAGGCCCGCCACCAGCACGCCATTCCAGGCGCCGCACAGCAGGGCCGCGCCCAGGGCCGCCGCCAGGGCCCAGCCCATGGGAATGTTGCTCACGTAGGTGGGCACGCCATTCTCCATCACCATGGTGCCGCCGATCAGCATGGCGGCCACGGTGCCGGACAGGGCCACGACGGCGCCGACGGAAATATCGATGCCGCGCGTGGCGATGACCAGGGTCATGCCCAGCGCCGCCAGCATCAGCGGCGCGGCGCGGTTGACGATGTCGATCACGCTGCCGTACAGGTGGCCGTCACGCATTTCCAGGTGGAAAAAGCCGGGAATGGCGAAGAAATCGACCAGCAGCAGCAAGAACAGCGCGGCCAGGGGCCGGCTCAGGGGGTGATGCAAAACGGTATGCACAATGGAAGAATCCGTGGTGGAGGCCGCCCGCGCCGCCTTGATGGGCGCCGCGGACGACGGTGTGGTCATGCTCATGCTGTTTCTCCGGCGATCACTTGCAGCACGGAGCTGTCGTCCAGTTCGCCACGCGCATAATCGCCGCACGCCTTGCGGTCACGCATCACCAGAATGCGGTCGCTGCAGCGCAGCACTTCCGGCAGTTCGGACGAGATGAACAGAATGGCCATGCCCTTGCGGCACAGCTTGCTCACATAGCTCATGATTTCCTGCTTGGCGCGCACGTCGATGCCGCGCGTGGGTTCGTCCAGGATCAGCATGGCGGGCGACGTCACCAGCCAGCGCGCCAGCAAGGCTTTCTGCTGATTGCCGCCGGACAAGCTGCCGATCGGCGTCTCGATGCTGGCCGTCTTGATGCCCAGCGCTTGCACATACTCGTCGGCCAGCGCCTGCTGGCGTTTGAACGGAATGGCGCGCAGCAAGCCGGTGCGGGCCTGCAAGGCCAAAATAATGTTTTCGCGCACGGACAGCGACAGGATCGCCCCCTCGTGCTTGCGGTCTTCCGAGCAAAAACCGATGTCGGCGGCGATGGCGTCGCGCGGCACGTGGAAGTGGCGCGGCTTGCCATTGACCATGATGCTGCCGGAGTCCGCCTTGTCGGCGCCGAACAGCAGGCGCGCCAGTTCCGTGCGGCCCGAACCGAGCAAGCCTGCCAGGCCCAGCAATTCACCCTGGCGGATGTGGAAATCCATGGGCAGCAAGGCGCCCTTGCGGCCCAGTCCCCGTGCTTCCAGCACGGTGGGACCGAAGCTGGCGGCGCCGGCTTCTTGCGCCAGGTCAAGCTCTTGCTCCTGCGTATCGGCTGCCACGCCGATCATCTTGTTCACCAGCGCCAGGCGCGACAGTTCGCTGCACGCATATTCGCCCTCGCGCTCGCCATTGCGCATGACCGTGATGCGGTCGGAAATGGCGTAGGTCTGGTCGAGGAAGTGCGTCACGAAGAGAATCGCCATGCCCTGCTCGCGCAAACGGCGCAGCACGGAAAACAGCAGGTTGACTTCCGCCTCGTCCAGGCTGGACGTGGGTTCGTCGAGGATCAGCACGCGCGCCGAAATGTTCAGCGCGCGCGAAATGGCCACCATTTGCTGGATGGCCAGCGGAAAGCTGGACAATTGCGCCGTGACATCGATATCGATCTGCAACTGTTGCAGCAAGGCACGCGCCTGCTGCTGCATGGCACGCCAGTCGATGGCGCCGAAGCGGCGCGGATAACGGCCGATAAAGATGTTTTCCGCCACCGATAGGTTCGGACACAGATTGACTTCCTGGTACACGGTGCTGATGCCGAGCGCCTGCGCATCCGAGGTGGAGGCGGGGGCGATGGGCTGGCCGTCAAACAGGATCTGGCCGCTGTCGGGCGTGTACACGCCCGTCAGCACCTTGATCAGGGTCGACTTGCCGGCGCCGTTCTGGCCCATCAGGGTATGCACTTCGCCCGGATACAGGCGCAGGGCGACATTGCTGAGGGCTTTGACGCCGGGAAAGGATTTACTGATGCCGCGCAACTCCAGCAAGGGAGCTGGCGCGGCGTCTTGATGCGCTTGCGTATTCATCATGCGGCAAGCTTAGTATTTACGGTTAGGAAATTCCTTGGCGGCCACCTCGGCAGGGAACACGCCTTCCACCGTCGTGATGCGCGCCGGCACGGGCTTGCCGGCCACCACGTCGCGCGCTACCGACATCAGTTGCGGGCCCAGCAGCGGGCTGCATTCCACGGTGACGTTCAGCTTGCCGGCGATCATGGCTTCGAACGCGCCCTTGACGCCATCGATGGAGATGATGATGATGTCCTTGCCCGGCTTCATGCCCGCTTCCTCGATGGCCTGGATGGCGCCGATGGCCATGTCGTCATTGTGGGCGTACAGCACGTTGATCTTCTTGCCTTCCGCCTTCAGGAACGCTTCCATCACTTCCTTGCCCTTGGCGCGCGTAAAGTCGCCCGTTTGCGAACGGATGATCTTCATCTTCGGATTCTTGCCCACCACTTCCAGGAAGCCCGCCTTGCGGTCGATGGCGGGCGCGGAACCGACCGTGCCCTGCAGTTCGACGATGTTCAGCGTCGCATCCGGGGTTTTCTTGGCGTGCTCGAGCAGCCACTGGCCGGCGCGGCGCCCCTCTTCCACGAAATCGGAACCGATGAAGGTCACGTACAGCGATTTGTCCGCCACGTTGACGGCGCGGTCCGTCAGGATGACGGGAATCTTGGCGGCCTTGGCTTCGCGCAGGACGGTATCCCAGCCCGACTCGACCACGGGCGAGAAGGCGATGACGTCAACCTTTTGCGCGATGAAGGAACGCAGCGCCTTGACCTGGTTTTCCTGCTTTTGCTGGGCATCGGCAAATTTCAGGGTGACGCCATCTTTCTTGGCAGCATCTTTGATGGAGACGGTATTGGCAGTGCGCCACTCGCTCTCGGCGCCCACCTGCGAAAAGCCCATGACCAGGGGCTTGGCGGCAAACGCGGACGAGGTGGCGAAGGTGGTGGCGGAAGCGGCCAGCAGCATGGCGCTGGCGAGGAGGGTGCGGCGTGTCAATGTCATTCTTGTCTCCAGTTTTTATTGGAATACCATCACAGCCGGATGCCGGATGGGCGGTTTTTTATGAACCCATGGTAGGAGAAAGCCACATAGCCATCCAATCAATTCTTTTTCGCTTGCGATACCGATTTGCGTATCGCTTGACGGCTGCTGTGGCCTTTCCGGGGCGTGCTTTCCTGTCAGCGCAGCAGGCGCAGCCCGTACAGGCCGCCCGCCACGCTGTCCTTGCCGGCAACAAATTTCACGACGAGCTTTCCCTTGGCGGCCGCCACCAGGGCCGCGGGGATGGCGATATCCACCGCATGCAATTCCTGCGGCGCATCGGCCGCCACGGCCACCGTCTGCAGCGGCGTGCCATTGACCAGCACGTCGAAGGTCCGGCCCGCGTCCAGCGTGGACAGGGTCAGGCGCAAGGTCTTCGCCTCGCCTTGCGGGTCGTTCAAGTCATAGCTGAACCAGCCTGTCGCATGGCGCCAGTGCATGCCCTTGTTGACGCCATTTTCGCCGCCCTCGGCCTTGAAGAAATGGTCCGATTCCGGCTGCTGCTGCCCGGGCGCCACCTGGTCGATGGTTTGCGCATCGAGGGCCAGGCGCTGCGCTTCCGCCTGCCGGGTCTTTTCCTGCAGCTGCGCCAGGTTGGCGGGCGTGGATACGGGCCAGTACAGCATGTAGCGCGCATCGTGCAGGCGGAAGAAGGGAATCAGCCGCAAGGTGACCGCATCCTTGCCCTGGATCAAGCCGGGCGCCGTGAACGTCAGCGGCTGGCCCTTCACGGGCTTGATCTTGTGCATGAAATCCTTGCTGTCGCTGACGAACAGGGGCGACGATTCCAGCGGACACACTTGGCCCTGGGCGATATGGCCCATGCGCGAATCGTCGGCAAAATAATTCAGCTGTTCATTGGCGAACGGTTGCGTCTTGGCGGCCAGCACGATGGGGCCGTGCAGCACGGCATAGTAGTTCGACTGGTCCGGCATCTGCTCCAGGCGCGTGCTCATCGGCAAGGTCACGTCGAGCGTATCGCCCTGCTGCCAGGCGCGCGTGATGGTCACGTACTCGCCCGGCGCGCCATGCACGCGCAGGGGCTTGCCATTGAGCTTGAGGCCCAGCTTGCCCTTCGCCACCCATTGCGGGTAGCGGATCTTCATGCTGAGCGTCTTCTTGCCCGTGAACTGGCCCAGCGTGATGCGCGTCGTGTCCTGGTCGGGGAACTGCGTGCTCTGGATGATCTTGACGCCCTGGGCTTTCCAATCCAGGGTGGAGGCCATGAACAGGTTCACATACAGGGCGTCGCCCTCGTGGGCGTAGATGAACTCGCCATATTTGGCCTGGCTTTCGATGCCGGAACCCACGCAGCACCACATGCCCTTGTCCACTTCCGAATACACGCGGTAGTGGTTCGGCCGCATGGGCGTGAAATACACGAAGCCGCCCGTGCCGGGGCGCTGCGACGACAGGATGTGGTTGTACAGCGCGCGCTCGTAGTAATCCGCGTATTTCACCTGCTCGTCGCGCTGGAACAATTGCTCGGTGAGCTTGAGCATATTGTAGGTATTGCACGTTTCCGGCCCTTCGACTTCCTCCACCATCGAGCTAAAGTCGTGTTCGTCGTGGAAATGTTCCTTGACGCTGTTGCCGCCGATGGCCACCGTGCGCTTGTCGTGCACGGTTTGCCAAAAGAATTGCGCCGCCTGCTGCCAGTCGCGCCGGCCCGTCAGTGCGCCGATGCGCTCGAAACCGATGACTTTCGGGATTTGCGTATTCGCATGCAGGCCCGTCAGCTTGTCCTGGCGCGCCGCCAGCGGCTGCAAGACCGCCTGGTGCGAGAAGCGCACGGCCAGGTCCATGTAGCGCTGCTCGCCCGTCATCGCGTAGACGTCGGCCAGCACCTCGTTCATGCCGCCGTGCTCGGCGCGCAGCATGGCTTGCATCTGCTCATCCGTGAGCGAGGCCGACAGCTTCACGGCCCAGTCCGACAAGGCGATCAGCATGGCCTTCGCCTCCTCGCTGCCCGCCTGCTGGTAAGCGTCGCGCAAGCCTTCCGATTACCCACAATTCGCTTGTATACTTTCAACGATTCTGTTAACTTT
>CAUSDR010000245.1:0-8486 GCA_963530105.1 uncultured Janthinobacterium sp. | reverse complement strand
GGCGCGCCCTGGTGGCCGGTTTGGCCGGGCTGATCGTGGCAGGACCGGCGCTGTGGCTGGCCAGCCAGTCGGCGCCGTGGCAGGCCTGGCGCGCCGCCATCCGCACGGCCAGGGGCGAAATTCGCCACATGAATTTGCCCGATGGCACGCAGCTGGTGCTCAATACGGACACGGCCATCGACGTGCGCTTCGATGCGCTGGCGCGCGCCGTCGTGCTGCATGCGGGCGAGCTCCATGTGGGTACGGCCCCTGACCGGGCCACGCCGGCGCGTCCCTTCCTCGTGCGCAGCAGCAATGGCGTCGTGCGCGCGCTGGGCACGCACTTCAGCGTGCGCCATGGCGGCAGCTTGCTGGCGCCGCGCACGCAGCTTGGCGTCAGCCAGGGCGCCGTCGAAGTCCTGCCGGGCCACGCGCCCGACGCCCTGCGCCTGGTCAAGGCAGGGCAGCAGGGCAGCTTCGATGACGCCGCCGTTTCCCCGTTGACGCCGCTGGCGCCGCATGCGGGCGCGTGGCTGCAGGGCGTGCTGATCGCCGAACGCATGCCGCTGGGCGAGGTGCTGGAGCAGGTGGCGCGCTACCGCTACGGCGTGATCCGTTGCGATCCGGCGCTGGCCGCCATGCCGGTGGACGGCATCTTCCAGTTGCAGGAACCGGAGAAGATCCTCGCCCTGCTGCAGCATTCGCTGCCGATACGCATGACGCGCCGCACGCGCTACTGGATCAGCGTCGAGGCGGCTTGAACAAATAATTGCCTGTTGCCTGTCCCTTTTTGCGGATTGCCTCGTCATACAAGGTAGAGAAGGAATCATCCGAACCACCGAAAGGGTAGCCATGGCTTTGCAGCACCGTATTTTTGCACCAGCACGACTGACGCTCCATCCCACCACCGGCGCCGTGCGCGCCGCGCTGGTGCTGTTCCTTGCCGTGGGCGCCGCGGGCGCCAGCCTGCCGCAGCTGGCGCTGGCGGCCGGGGCCAGCCAGGCGGCCGCCGTGCGCGAGTACAACATTCCCGCCGGCAGCTTGCGCGGCGCGCTGTCGTCGTTCGCCATCGCCGCCGGAGTCAACCTGTCCACGCAGGGCGTGGCGCTGGACGGCCTGTCGACGCCGGGCTTGCAGGGCAGCTATGGCGTGGCCGCCGGCTTGCAAAAGTTGCTGCAAGGCAGCGGACTGGAAGTGGCGGAGCTTGGCAATGGCGGCACCGGCAATTACCAGTTGCGCAAGGTCGGCAGCGTCGCCAGCGGCGCAGCCGATGGCGGCCTGGACAGCATGCCGGCCGTCGTCGTCAGCGCCGAGGCCGACCGTGCCACGGAAGGCACGGGACTCTATACGGCGCGCAATATGTCGACGGCCACGGGCTTGAACCTGTCGCAGCGCCACACGCCGCAGACGGTGAGCGTCATTTCGCGCCAGCAGATGGAAGACTTTGACCTGACCACCTTGCAGGACGTGGCCCGCGCCACGCCTGGCATCTATGGCAAGACGCAGGGCGTGTCCGACCAGGAAACCACGTATTTCGCGCGCGGCTTCGCCTTGAGCCACGTCAATGTCGATGGCTTGCCGCTGGACGTCACGGGTTTCAATGAACGCAACGTCTCGGCCGACATGCTGATGTACGACCGCGTGGAAGTGGTGCGCGGCGCCACGGGGCTGATGGAAGGGGCGGGCGCGCCGTCGGGCAGCATCAACATGATACGCAAGCGCCCCACGGCCACGCCGCTGCTGAACCTCTCCGCCCACCTGGGCAGCTGGAAAGACCGGCAATGGACGGTCGACGCCAGCAATGCGCTGAACGCCTCGGGCAGCGTGCGCGGGCGCGTGGCGGCCAGCTGGCGCGACAGCGACAGTTTCGTCGGCGTCGTCAACAACAAGAACAGCACCGTGTATGCGATCGTCGAGGCGGACCTGACGCCGTCGACGACGGCCGGCATCGGCTTTTCGCGCCAGCACAGCCGCACGGACGGCGTGTTCGTCGGCTTGCCGACCTTGCCCGACGGCCGCCACATGGACTTGCCCCGTTCCACCTTCCTCAACAACGCGGACTCGTTCCAGAAGCGCGACAACAATGTCGTCTTCGCCGACCTGGAAACCAGGCTGGAGAAGGGCTGGCGCAGCCGCTTCGCCATCACGCACATCGACGCCTCCTCGTCGACGCGCAACACCACCAACAGCCGCATCGATGGCGAAATATACAAGCTGAGCCAGTCGGAAACGGGCTGGAAATACAACACGGAGCAAGTGGTGGCGGACTGGCGCTTGAGCGGCCCCGTCAGCTGGTTCGGCCGCCAGCATGATGTCATCGTGGGCGCCAGCTACCGTCACGACGATTCGGACGCGGGCCAGAGCTGGGAGGGCGCGGCGGCGCGCGTGATCGACATCCGCAGCTGGAATCCCTACGCCTACCCGATGCGCGGCACGGCGTTCGAGCCATATAACTGGGGCCGCAAGACAAACGAGAAGGGGCTGTATGCCGCAGGCAACTTCAGCCTGTCCGATCCCCTGCGCCTGGTGCTGGGCGGGCGCTTCGGCTGGTATGCGCAGGATGTCACGGGCTGGTATTCCACCGATCCCGCCTGGCGCCGCAGCCTGACGGAAGACGCGAAGTTCACGCCGTACGCGGGCCTCGTCTACGACGTCGACCAGCACCATTCCGTGTATGCGAGCGGCACGCAGATTTTCGAGCCGCAAAGTTCGCTCGATGTGCGCGGCAATACCTTGCCGCCGCTGAGCGGCACCAACCTGGAAGTGGGTGTCAAGGGCGAGTATTTCGGCGGCCGCCTCAATGCCAGCGGCGCCTTGTTCCGCATCAAGCAAAACAACCGCGCGATGGCCGACGAGCAGAATTGCCCTTCGGGCGGCGCCATCTATTGCGCGCGCGCGGCCGGGCAGGTGAAAAGCGAGGGCATCGATTTGCAGCTTTCCGGCTCGCCCCTGCCGGGCTGGCAGATTTCCGGCGGCTACACCTATGTGCTGGCCAGGTACACCAGGGATAGCGTGGCGGCCAATATCGGCCAGCGCATCGCCACGGACGAGCCGAAGCAGCTGTTCAAGCTGATGACGAACGTGCAGCTGGGCGGCAGCCTGGCGAAATGGAGCGTGGGCGGCTCCGTCATCGCGCAGGACAAGATCTATCGCCGCGACACGAATTACCTGACGCAGCAGGGCGGCTACGCGCTCGTCGGCCTGACGGCCGGCTACCGCCTCAGCGAGCAGCTGCAATTGCGCGTGAATATCGACAACCTGTTTGATCGCCGCTATTACCAGGGCCTCGGCTATTCCTGGTCGGGCGGCCTGGAACGCTACGGCGCGCCGCGCAGCGTGCTGTTCTCGCTTAACTACAAGATGTAAGGCGCGTGCTGGCGGAGCGCGCCCCGGGCGGCGCCTCTGCTACACTGCCGCCGTCCCCACTTCTTCACGCTTGCCATGTCCGCCACGCCCATCCTCACGCCCCTGAAAAACGCCTTCCAGCAATCGCGCACGGAAAACAATATCGAGCTGATCCTGCCGGAATTGCTGGCCGCGCAATTGCACGTCGTCATCGGCGGGCAAAGCGAGCAGATCGACCTGTTCCTCGTGCCGTCGCCGAATCCCGAGCGCCAGTGCGTGACGGTGGCGGAAGACCCGGCCTTCCTGGCCGGCATCGCCTTCCCGACGATGCCCGTGACGGGCGCGCAATTGCTGGCCTCGATCCCCGCCGAGATCGAAATCGTGCTCCTGCACGGCGATGGCGCCAATTACCTGACGCGCGAACAGTTGGCGTGGTTCCGCCGCATGCTGGCGGCAAGCGCTTGAGCGGCGCGCCGGCGCGCCAGCCGACACCGGCGCGCGCCGAATGGATACGCTTTGCGCCCGCCGACGAGGCGGCCGCCGATGCCGCGCTGCAGGAAAACGCGCGCCCCGCGCTGTGGCGCGGCGTGCTGGCGGGCGGCTGCGTCCTGATCCTCGCCTTGATCGTGCAAGCCGTCTGGCGCGACTTGCCGTACGCGGGCGACGCCGTGCTGTTCGGCCCGCTGGCCCTGGCCGCCTGGATCGTCGGCCTGTTGGTTTTTCCAGGCCGTAATTTCCTCTTCCATGTGGAACTGGACGACGCAGGCTTGCAGCTGCGGCGCCAGGCACGGCGCTTGCCCGGCTGGGACAAGACGGTGCAGCTTGACCTGGCGCAACTGCAGCGGCTGGAAGTGGTCAGCCATGCGGGTGCAATCTCCGTCTACCGCGGGGCGCCGCCGCTGGCGCGCGTGGAGTTGCTGCTGCACACCACGCGCGCGGATTGCCCCCTGATCCGCGTGGCGGGCCAGGACTTGCCCGTGCCGCAGCGCTGGTCGTTGCGGCAAATCAAGGAAGAGTTGCGCCGTCGCTGTAGACTGGCCGGCATTCCCGTCGACGAGCGCGCCGGCACGCCGCATCAGCAAGTGGCGGCGATTCTTGCGCAGTGGCCGCCGGCATGAGCGCGAGCAAGGCATTTTCCCTGGCCTTGCGCCCCGTGCGCGGGGCCAATGCCGCGCTGGTCGCCGGCCTGGCCGTGCATGCGGCGCAACGCGACCTTATCGCCAGCAATGCCGATTCGCTGGCACTGGCCGCCGCGCATGCCAATATGCATGCGCGCGCCATCTACGCGGGCGAAGCGCTGGTCGGCTTCGCCTTGTATGCGCAACCGGGGCAGGCGGGCCGGCAGGATACCTACGTGCTGTACCGGCTGATGATCGCCGCCGGCCAGCAGGGGCAGGGATATGGCCGCCGCGCGCTGGCCCTGCTGCTCGACGAGATGCGCGCACGCGGCGCGGGCAGGGTGGTGCTGTATTACGTGCCCGCCAATGCGCGCGCCAGGCGCCTGTATGCGGACGCCGGCTTTACCGAAGTCGGACTCGATGCGGATGGCGAAATGATGGCCGAATGCCTGCTGCCGTGACACTGTCGCATCGGGGCCGCATAATAATTCTTTTGTGGCAACTGTATTGCTGAAGTCCTATGAATATTTTCGTAAAGCAACTATACTCATGGCTCTTGAAAAAATCATCGTCACGCTGGCGGCCAGATATCCGCGCCAGAGTTCGCACGCAATCCGCTTTTTCTGCCTGAAATAGCATCTTTCCCCCGCGCGGCAGGCGCGGGCGTGATGACCGAGCCTTGCCCTGGTCGACTGCTACCGTTGTCATTTCCGCTGTGTTGCCGCTTTAGTAAATAAAAGCCGGGCGCCGGCGCGCGGTGCGCCGTCATGTTTTGCGACGTTAGTTTTCATCCACTTATGCCACGACCGTATGTTTAGTTCCATGTTTGACGTCTCCGACAACACGCTGCCCTACATCTACGGCACGCACAATTACTGGCTGGTGCTGTTTTCCATCGGCATCGCCATCTTTGCGTCGTTCATGGCCTTGCAGATCGCCGGCATGGCGCGCAGCAGCGAGCGTGGCTTCCAGCGCCAGACGGCCATCAGCACGGGCGCCATCGCGCTTGGCGGCGGCATCTGGTCGATGCACTTCATCGGCATGCTGGCGTTCGACATCTGCACGCGCGTTTCGTTCGATCCCAGCCTGACCCTGCTGTCCATGCTGCCAGGCGTGGCGGCTTCGTGGGTGGCGCTGCATCTGCTGGCGCGCCCGCGCATCAGCTGGCGCCAGTTGCTGGTCGGCGGCGTGCTGGTCGGCGTGGGCATCGGTTCCATGCATTACAGCGGCATGGCCGCCATGCAGACCTCGCTGACCTTGCATTACCAGCCATGGCTGTTCGCGCTGTCGCTGCTGGTGGCCGTGGCCATGGCCATGCTGGCGCTGTGGATACGCTTCGGCCTGCACGCCATGCGCCAGCGCCTGAGTCCCGTCACGTCGCTGCTGGTCAGCAGCGTGGTGATGGGCCTGGCCATCTCCGGCATGCACTACACGGGCATGCTGGCGGCGCGCTTTTCCGGCACGCCCACCGCGGGCTACAATACGATCACCGTGCAAGCCTCGTTCGTGGCGCTGGCCGTGGCCCTGATCACGGTCACCCTGACCGTCTTCGTGGCCGCCGCGAATGGCTTGCTGCGCTACCGCCAGCTGCTGCGCCATGCCAGCGCCAGCGAATCGCGCCTGCGCGCCATCGTCGACACGGCCGCCGATGGCTTGATCACCATCGATGGCCAGGGCAAGGTGCGCTCCTTCAATCCGGCCGCCGAAGCGCTGTTCGGCTGGCGCGAAGCCGACATCGTCGGGCGCGACGCCAGCGTGCTGCTGCAGCCGGCCGATGCTGCGCAATACCTGGGCTACCTGCACGACTACCTGGCGACGGGCACTTCGCGCATCCTCGACAGCGGCCGCGAACTCGATGGCTGCCACAGGGATGGCGCCGTGCTGCCCATGCGCGTGGCGATCGGCAAGATCGAAACGCCGGGCCAGGCCCTGTTCGTTGCATTTGTGACGGACATGCGCTCCTCGCGCAACATGGAACAGGCGCTGAAGGACAGCGAGCGCCAGTACCGCACCCTGATCCGCAACATCCCCGGCGTCTCGTTCCACTGCAGCTTTGCGCCCGACTGGCAAATGATCTTCATCAGCGACGCCGTCTTCAACCTCACGGGCTGGATGCCGCAGGACTTCATCGACGGGCGCATCAGCGTATTCGACCTGGTGCACCCGGACGACCGCCAGCGCGTCAACGACACCTGCGTGCAGGCGGCCAGTGAAAAACGCGACTTCGAGAACGTCTACCGCATGATCCACCGCGACGGGCGCGAACGCTGGGTGCGCGAAAGCAGCGGCCCCGTGCTCGACAACGACGGCGTGGTGCGCTGGATCGACGGCGTCATCCTCGACATCACGGAAAGCGAATTGCGCAATGCCGAGTACGAAGGCAAGGTGACGGCCATTTCACGCGCGCTGGCCGTGTGCGAATTCGATTTGCAGGGCCGCATCCTGACGGCCAACCAGAATTTCCTCGACCTCGTCGGCTACCAGCTCGATGACGTGCTGGGCCTGCACCACAGCGTCTTTTGCGAACCGGCGTACGTCACGTCGCCCGCCTATGCGGCCTTCTGGCAGCAGCTGGCGCAGGGCGAATTCGACGCGGCCGAGTACAAGCGCATCGGCAAGGATGGCAAGGAAGTGTGGATACAGGCGTCGTACAACCCGATCTTCAACACGGACGGCAAGCCGTTCAAGGTGGTGAAATTCGCCACCGACGTCAGCGGCCGGCGCGCCATGCAGGAAAACCTGCGCGCGGCGAAAGACCGCGCCGAGCTGGCCGCCGAATCGAAGACCAGCTTCCTGGCCAACATGAGCCATGAAATCCGCACGCCGATGAATGCCATCATCGGCTTCACGGAAGTGCTGCTGGGGACCGCCCTGGACAGCCTGCAGCGCCGCCACCTGGGCACCGTGCGCCAGTCGGCGCGCTCCCTGCTGGAACTGCTCAACGACATCCTCGACATGGCCAAGCTGGAAAAGGGCGCCACCGAGCTGGAACTGGTGGACTTTTCGCTGCCCGACCTGGTCGACCACGTGGCCGCGTCGCTGCGCATCACGGCGCATGCGCGCGACCTGGTGCTGCACGTGGATGTCGATCCGGGCATGGGCCAGTTCTTCCTCGGCGACGCGCGCCGGGTGCAGCAGGTGCTGACGAACCTGATCGGCAACGCCGTCAAGTTCACGGAAGTGGGCCACGTGCGCGTGGCCGTCGACATGCAGGACGAGCAGGTGCATATCGCCGTGCATGACACGGGCATCGGCATTCCCGCCGACCGCCTGGACAAGATCTTCGCCCCGTTTACGCAGGCCGATTCGTCGATGAGCCGCCGCTTTGGCGGCACGGGCCTGGGCACGACGATTTCGCTGCAGCTGGTCGAGCTGATGCAAGGCACGATCACGGTGGAAAGCACCCTGGGCGTGGGCAGCGTGTTCCACGTGCTGCTGCCGCTGGCGCCGGGCAAGGCCGTGTCGCGCCGCAGCGAACAGCCGGTGGTGGCCTTGCCGCCGCTGCGCATCCTGGCCGCCGACGACGTGCCGCAGAACGTGGAACTGCTGTTGATCAGCCTGGGCGCGGCCGGCCACCAGGTGATCACGGCCGGCGATGGCGAGAGCGCCGTGCGCGAATTTGGCAAGGGCAGCTTCGACATCGTGCTGATGGATGTGCAGATGCCGCGCATGGACGGCCTGGAAGCGGCGCGCCTGATCCGCGTGCACGAGCGCGAACAGGGCCTGAAGGCGACGCCGATCATCGCCCTGACGGCCAGCGTGCTGGAACAGGACCGGCGCGCCGCGCAGACGGCCGGCATGAACGGCTTCGCCTCGAAGCCGCTGGAGATGCACAAGCTGACGGCGGAAATCGCCCGCCTGCTCGATATCGCCGTGGCCATGCCGCCGCCGGCATCGGGCGCGGCGGCGCGGGCCGCCTCGGGCCAGGTCGACTGGCAGCGCGGCATCGCCCTGTGGGGCGGGCGCGAGACCCTGCAGCGTGCCATCGCGCGCTTCGTGCAGGCCAACGGCGATTGCGCGGCCATGCTGGTGGCGGAACTGGAG
>CAUSDR010000244.1:0-8558 GCA_963530105.1 uncultured Janthinobacterium sp. | reverse complement strand
ATTCGTGATCGGCCGCCCATTGAGCAGGAAGCCCTGTTCCTGCAGGTAGTCGCGCTGGTCGTTGCTGAGGCGGATATTCGCCGGGCTGGTGTAGCTGGACAGCAAATGGCCGAGGCGTTCCGGCACATGCAGGTTGGGAATGAACTTGCGCTGCGACGTGTTCAGGTGGTCGGTTTTTTGCAGGTCGACGACGGCAAAAATATTGTAGCCATCCGTGGCCAGGTCGCCCGTGCCGGCCGTGATGCTGGCCGTGCGCTTGCCGGCGCCGCCTTCATCGGTGGCGCTGCCGTAGGCATTCAGCTCCACGCCCTGGTAATCCTTGCGCGTAATGAAATTGATGACGCCGCCGATGGCGTCCGTGCCGTACAGGGCGGAGGCGCCGTCGAGCAGCACTTCCACGCGCTGCAGGGCCGCGGCGGGAATGTTATTCAGGTCCACGCCCGCATCGTCGCCGGGCGAAGCAAAGTTGGCCATGCGCCGGCCGTTGAGCAGCACCAGGGTGGACGAGGTGCCCACGCCGCGCAGGTTGGCGCTGTTGAAGCCGCGCTGGTCGCCGCCCACGTTGATGCTGGCGCCGTCCGTCAGGCCACCCACATTGGCCGACACGCGCGCCATCAGCTCGGCCGCCGTCGTCACGCCCGCCTTTTCGATGTCGGCGCGCGTGATCACCTGCACCGGCAGCGCCGTCTCGGACTCGAGCCGCTTGATGGCCGAACCGGTGATTTCCACACGCTGCAACTTTGGCTGCGCCGCGTCCCCCTCCGGCAGCGGCTCTTGCGCCAGCGCGCCGTTGCCCAGCATGCCCAGTGCCGCCGTGACACCCAAGACGCCCATTGCCTGGCGCACGGCATGCGCCAGTACCGATACACGTGGCAGTGCGCGACCGCCGTTCTGTTTTTCTGCTTGCATGCAAACTCTCCCAGATGGTGTTAACTCTGCTTTTTTATAGTGACTGCTTTTTTTGCACTGCCTTGCGCTGCTTGACTGCGGTTTTGCGGGGGCCCTGCACGCCATGCTCGCCGCCGTACAGGTAGGCGGCGATCACCTCGCTGAGGCGGGCGGCTTTTTCAACGTTGTCCTTGTTCGACACCATCAGCGCCACGGCCAGCGCCTCGATCATGGCCAGCGCCGTGCTGGCGCTGCTGGGCAGGACCGGATGCGTGCTTTGCGCGTAGAGCGCATGGTCGGCCAGTTCGGCCAGGGGCGAAGCGGGTGAATCGGTAAGCGCCACGATGCAGGTGCCGCGGTCGCGCGCGAAGCTGGCCAGGCCGATGCAGTCGAGCGTGTAGCGCGGAAACGAGATCACCACCAGCACGTCATGCACCGTCAGGTTGACCAGGTGCCCGGCCGCCACTTCCGAGCCGCCGATGCCCACCACCTCCACCACATGCGGGCAAAATGGCTGCAAATGCTGCACCAGCATGCCCGCCAGGTTGGCCGACAGGCCAAATCCCATCACATACACCACTTTGGCGCGCGTCAACTGGCGCACCACCGCGTGCATGCCGGGCAGCGACAGGGCACCCGAAGTGGCGGCGATATTCGCGGCCGCATACTCCAGGCTTTCCGTGATGGGCGAGGTGGCGCGCGCGCGCCGCTCTATCGTGTGGCGCAATTTGTCGACAGGCTGCAACAGTGCCTGCAGGGTTTCCGCCATGGCGCTGCGCATGGCCGAATAATTTTTTTGCCCGATGTCGCGCGCGAAGCGGCTGATGGTGGCCGTCGAGACCTGGCAGCTGTCGGCCAGTTCCTCGATGCCCAGCGCGATGACGCGCATCTGGTTGCGCAGCAGGTAGTCGGCGATCTGGCGCTGCGAGGCCGAGCCGCTAGCCAACACGTGCATCAGCGCCTGTCCCAGCGGCGATTGCGCAAAGGCCGCATCGGGCGACGCCAGCGCGGCAGGCGCTGGCGTGCGCGGCGTACGGGTGCTGCTGCGGGCAGGACTGGCGGATGCATTCATATCACTGGCGGCCTGTGCTTTTCATGGATGGCGGATCGGTCGCGATGCGCAAAGAGTCAGCGTGTGAACTCACTGTACGCATATCAAAAAGAAAACTCAACAAAATTTTGCAAAAGGATTTTCATTGATTTACTTCGTGAAAATAATGCTACATAATCGGTCGAAATCCATCAACCATGCACCTTTCCGGGGCACCCACCATGCAAGTACAACAGCACCCCATCTCTACGCCACATGCCAGCATGTCCTGCCAATTGAGCAGTTTTCACTTTGGCGGCGCGGCGGCGAATAGCCGCAGCGGCAAGAAGGTGTATATCCAGGCGGCGCTGCACGCGGACGAAGTGCCGGGCATGCTGGTGTCGCAATTCCTGCGCCGCGAACTGCTGGCGCTGGAGGCGGCGGGCAAGGTGCATGGGGAAATCATCCTGGTGCCGGCCGCCAACCCGATCGGCCTGGCGCAAGCCATCCACGGCGCGCCGTTCGGCCGCTTCGACCTCACCACCGGCATCAACTTCAACCGCGCCTACCGCCACGTGGCCGAGGAGCTGAAAGCCACGCTCGATGGCAAGCTGGGACAGGATGCGCAAGCCAACGTGGCCCTGATCCGCGCGCATGCGCGCGACGCCGTCGCCGCCTGGCGGCCGGGCACGGACGCGGAAACGCTGAAGAAAACCTTGCTGGGCATGGCCATCGACGCCGACATCGTGCTTGACCTGCATTGCGATAACGAGGCTGCCCTGCACATTTACACGGGCACGCCGCTGGCGGCGCAGATCGCGCCCCTGTCGGCGCTATTGGGCGCGCGCGCCGTGCTGCTGGAACTGGCGGCCGGCGAAGAACCGTTCGATGAAGCGTGCAGCCGGCTGTGGTGGGATCTCGACGCACACTTCCAGGGACGCTACCCGATTCCCGCCGCCTGCCTGTCGACCACCGTCGAATTGCGCGGAGAAGTGGAAGTGAGCTACGCCCTGGCCGAGCGCGACGCCGCCGCCCTGCTGCGCTTCCTCGCCATCGAGGGCGTGCTGGAGATCGACGGCGCCGGCGACGACCTGCCCGCACCGCAATGCCAGCCGACGCCGCTGGCCGGCGTGGAGCCTGTCCTCGCGCCGCATCATGGCGTGCTGGTGTACCTGCGCGAGATGGGCGACGTGCTGGCCGCCGGCGATGCGCTGGCCGACCTGATCGACCCTGTCAGCGGCGAAACGACGACTTTGCGCTGCACGGTCGCTGGTGTATTCTTCGCGCGCAGCGCCCACCGCCACGTCCTGCGCGGCATGAATGTCGGCAAGGTCGCCGGCGCCGTCGCCTTCCGCGGCGGCAGCCTGTTAAGCCAGTAAAAAATCCCAAAAAAGCACCATGAGAAAATTCAAGCTCCCCAATACCTTCGTCCTGCTGTGCGGCATCCTGGCCATGATCGCGCTGGCCACCTGGCTGGTACCGGGCGGGAAATTCGACACCCAGTTGGTGAATGGCAAGCAGCTGATCATTCCCGGCACCTTCCACTACGTCGACAACAAGCCGCAGGGCCTGGCCGCCCTGATGATGGCGCCCATCAAGGGCTTCGTCGACGCCAGCCTGATCATCGGCTTCGTGCTGATCGTCGGCGGCGCCTTCGCCGTGCTGCAAAAAACCGAAGCCTTCGATTCGCTGATCAAGGCCATCGCCAAGGCGCATACCAGTTCGCGCTTCGTGCGCGCCGCCATCATCCCCGTCTTCTTCACTATGTTTTCGCTGGGTGGCGCCACCTTCGGCATGAACGAGGAGGCGATTCCGTTCATCCTGATCTTCGTACCGCTGGCCCTGGCCCTGGGCTATGACACCATCACCGGCGTGTCGATCCCCTTCATCGGTTCGCAAGTGGGCTTTTCCGCCGCCTTCCTGAACCCGTTCAATGTCGGTATCGCGCAGGGCATCGCGGGCGTGCCGATCTTTTCCGGCATCGGCTACCGCCTGATCGTCTGGGCCATCGCCACGGCGGTCAGCATCATGTTCCTGATGTGGTACGCGGCGCGCATCAAGCGCCATCCGGAAAAAAGCCCGACCTACCTGCTCGACATCGAAAAGCGCCGCGAGCATACGCTGGACCTGGACAGCTTCGCCGGCATGACGCGCACGCACCGCGCCGTGCTGTGGATCTTCCTGGGGACCTTGCTGACGATGGTCGTCGGCGTCGTCAAGTACGACTGGTTCATCGATGAAATCGCCGCACTGTTCCTGGTCATGGCCATCGTCGTCGGCCTGGTCGGCCGGCTCGACATGGATAGCCTGGTCGCGGCCTTCGTCCAGGGCGCGCGCGACATGGTCAGCGTTGGCCTCGTCATCGCCCTGGCGCGCGGCACCATGATCCTGGCGCGCGACGCGCAGATCATCGACACGATGCTGCATGCGCTCACGCCGCTGGTGGCGTCGTCCAGTCCCGTCTTCGCCGCGCAAAAAATGTTCTTCATGCAGTCGGTGATCAATTTCTTCATCCACTCGGGCAGCGGCCAGGCTGCGTTGACCATGCCCATCATGGCGCCGCTGGCCGACCTGGTGGGCGTGACGCGCCAGACGGCCATCCTGGCCTTCCAGTTCGGCGAATTCACCACGCCGATGATTCCCACCTCCGGCATCACCGTGGGCGTGCTGGCGCTGGCGCGCGTGCCCTGGATCACGTGGGCCAAGTGGATGATCCCGCTGCAGCTGATCTACCTGGTGCTGGCGCTGCTGCTCCTGATTCCCCCTTGCCTGATGCACTGGCAATAAAAAAAGCCACGGCGACGCATGATCGCCGTGGCTTTTTTCTTATTTGCGAGACGCCTGCCCGTAAGCTCCCTCGACGCGCCCCTTGGCCCAGTCGGCCATCAGATCGTAATAACCTGGCGTGATGCTGGTGGACTTGCGCGTGCCATCCGCCGCCTGATCGTAGCTGCGCATGCCGTGATCGGCCTTGGGGAAAAGGTAGAGGGAGATGGCCTGGCCCTGGCTGCGCAGCGCAATCAGGCGTTCCACGGTGACGGCCGGCGGCGCCTGGCGGTCATCTTCCGCCAATGCCCACAACTGCGGCACCGCGACCTGGCGCAATGCCTGCACGGGATCTTGCGACCAGTCGACACCGAGCTTGTCGAACTGCGGGATGCCATGCTTGCGCAATTCCTCGACAGGCATCGCCAGCAGCACGCCCGTGTAGCCGCCCTTGATGCGGGCAAACCAGGGTTCCTTGCCAAACTGCTGCTGGAACGCCGCCAGGTCGTCCAGGCCATCGTGGTAGCCGGATTTCACCAGCCTTGCCGTGATATCCGTCGCCCTGCGCGCACTGGCGATGACGTCCTCGCCATCACCGCGCTCCCGCAGCTCCTTCTCCACCTGCGCCGCATCCTGCTGCGCTATATCGACCGCCAGGCCATAGCCGACGCCTATGAAATCCGCCTTGGGGCGCGCTTGCGCCAGCGGCACGATCCAGCCGCCCTGGCTCACGCCAACGAGGCCGAAACGGCCATGGCGGCCTTGCGCCAGCCGCCGTGCTTCGTTCGACGCAGCCACCAGGTCATCGGCCAGGAGTGGAAAATTCTGCGTGTATTCACCCTCGGACAGTCCGCTGCCACGCTTGTCATACACGAACACCGACACGCCCCGCCCGACCATCTGGTAAGGATCGCGCGCGCGGTCGATCCAGCCGCTGCCCTCGGAGCCATGCGCATACACGACCAGCGGCGTGTGCCCGCCGGCGCCCGGCGCCTCGATCAGGCGGCCAGCAAGCATGATGCCGTTTGACGCGAAGCGCGTATTCGATTCCGCCAGCACCACTTTCGGCCAGCGCTCCGCGGCCCGCACCAGCACGGCGTCCTTGCCGCATGCGAGCAGCGCGCCGGCATCAAGCGTATTGCCGACCGCACCGTCGCTGAAGGTATAGCTGTATCCCTTGCCTCCTTTCGTGAGGGCGACAAAGGCCGTCTGGTCCTTGCGGAAAATACCGGTCTCGCAAGGCGCAGCGCTGAAGGCATCGGGTGCGGCCGGCGGCTGCGCCAGGGACGGGCCAGCCGCCGCAAGTGCCACGACAAGGAAAGGCGAGAGAAAACAGGAGGTCATGGAGCGGGGTCCAATGCGTTGTGTTGCGAAGTGAAGCGAATAACGCCAATCGCGTATGCCGATAGCGTGCCGGGAAAATGCTGGGTAACGGAAACCTCGCATTCCGCCTGGGCCGACAAGAACCGGGGGCGCCGCCCGTTCTGATTGCCGGTGAAAGGTTACTGCCTGCTGCTGGTGCGACGGTGACTATGGATATTGCACGGCCCCGCTTACAGCGCGGCTTTTTCCGCTGCGCTCAAACGCTTGGCGCTGACGTACACGGTGTGCATGGTGGCTTGATCGGCGCTGGCGACGATGGTGACGGGAGCGGCGCGGAACTTCGGCACGGCGGCGGTAGCCAGGCTGGTGGCGGCGGCAACGGCGATGATGGCAACGAAGATGGCTTCCATGTTTTTAGCGATGTTCATGATGTTTTCCTTTAGGTGGATTGGCTGTTTGCTGTTTGTCCTGCGATGATTGAACTGTAGGCTTATCAACCTTGCACTGCCATCGGATTGCGACAAAACGCACGATTGGCGGGACAGAATACAAAAAGGCAGGATGGAACGCGGATGCACCTCAAGTTCCCCCATCTGACGCCTGCAAGCCGCATTGCGCGCCATTTCCCCGCCTTGCAGCCCCCTAAAAGCCCTACCGCGGGCCAACCTTGTTTATAATCGCCCTACACTAAAGGACTTCTTTCATGACTGATCAATTCTCCAAAAAGGGCGAAGCCTGGTCGGCCCGGTTTTCCGAACCGGTCTCGGACCTCGTCAAGCGCTACACAGCTTCTGTATTTTTTGACAAGCGCCTGGCGCTGTTCGATATCGAAGGTTCGCTGGCCCATGCGGAAATGCTGCATGCGCAAGCCATCATCAGCCCGGCCGACTACGCTGAAATCCAGCGCGGCATGGCGCAAATTTCGCAGGAAATCGCCAGCGGCCAGTTCGAATGGCTGCTGGACCTGGAAGATGTCCACCTGAATATCGAAAAACGCCTGACCGAACTGGTAGGCGATGCGGGCAAGCGCCTGCACACGGGCCGTTCGCGCAACGACCAGGTGGCGACCGACATCCGCCTGTACGTCCGCTCCGCCATCGACGACATCACCGCCCTGCTGGCGACGTTCCGCAGCGCGCTGACGGACCTGGCCGAGCAGCATGCCGACACCATCATGCCGGGCTTTACCCACATGCAGGTGGCCCAGCCGATCACCTTCGGCCACCACATGCTGGCCTACGTTGAGATGTTCGGCCGCGATGCCGAGCGCATGGCAGACTGCCGCAAGCGCGTCAATCGCTTGCCGCTGGGCGCCGCCGCGCTGGCCGGCACCACCTTCCCCATCGACCGCCTGCGCGTGGCCAAGACGCTGGGCTTCGACGACGTCTGCCATAACTCGCTGGACGCCGTCTCGGACCGCGATTTCGCCATCGAATTCTGCGCCGCCGCCGCCGTGCTGATGATGCACGTGTCGCGCATGGCCGAAGAACTGGTGATCTGGATGAGCCCGCGCATCGGCTTCATCGACATTGCCGACCGCTTCTGCACCGGCTCGTCGATCATGCCGCAAAAGAAAAACCCGGACGTGCCGGAGCTGGCGCGTGGCAAGACGGGCCGCGTCTACGGCCACCTGATTGGCCTGTTGACCCTGATGAAAGGCCAGCCGCTGGCCTACAACAAGGACAACCAGGAAGACAAGGAACCGCTGTTCGACACCGTCGACACCGTCATCGACACCCTGCGCATCTTCGCCGACATGGCCGGCGGCATCACGGTGAAGCCGGAAGCCATGCGCGCGGCCGCCCTGCAAGGCTACGCCACGGCAACCGACCTGGCCGACTACCTGGTCAAGAAAGGCTTGCCATTCCGCGACGCCCATGAAGCGGTGGCCCTGGCCGTGCGCGCCTGCGTCGATGCGGGCTGCGACCTGGCAGACCTGTCGCTGGAGCAGTTGCGCGCCTTCTCGCCACTGACGGGCGAAGACGTGTTTGAAGTGCTGACCCTGGAAGGCTCCGTGGCCGCGCGCGACCACGTGGGCGGCACCGCGCCAAACCAGGTGCGCGCCGCGATTGCCCGCGTGCGCACGCAGCTGGAAAAATAAGCGGCGTCCATCCCGCGAACGCCCCGCTGCAGCGATGCAGCGGGGTGTTTTTCATTGCGCGACGATTTTCGACAGCACGGAAAACGCCGCTCCCGTCTGCGACGCCTCCAGCAGCAGGGTCAGTTCCGTGTACGTGCAGATGATGTTGATCAGGTTGATGCGGTCCCACGCCAGGCGCCGCAGGATGGCGTGGTACACCCCTGGCGTATAGCAGGTTTCCGGGGCCAGGTGCAAGGTCACCGCCGTCACCCGTTCCAGGCGCGCCAGTTCCTGTTCGCCGCCGAAGACTTCCTCCACCAGCGCATGCAGGCTGCGGCTGCAGATCACCATCACCTCGTTGACACCGCGCGTCACGGTAATGAAGGTGCCCCGCTGCGGCGCGGCCAGCGCCAGCAGCTGGCGCTGGCAGGCATAGGTCTGGTCGGAATAGCGGTAGGTAAAAATCATCAG
>CAUSDR010000243.1:0-8593 GCA_963530105.1 uncultured Janthinobacterium sp. | reverse complement strand
CGACGCGGCCGGCGATCAGGTCGCGCACGCGGTCGAGGTGGCTGGTCTGGCGAACATAAGGCATGGCGCTCTCCCGTGTCTCTGGTATCTGGATGCGGATTGTCGTTTCCAGCATGATTTGTAACATGAAGCGGCAGCGCTGGCATGGCGCGCTGCAGCATCGCCACGCCGTGAGACGTTCGTCTCAAGCTGGCAGCGTAGCAGATCCGGCCTGTTTGCCATGCCTGGGCAGGCGAGAGTGCTCCGCACAATAGGATGCTTTACAACAATAAAAAAAAGTATCTCTGATAACATCCGCTGAAATTGACCGGCAGCTATTGCAAGGGATACCTATGGCAACGCAAGCGATGTTGATGGCGCGCCGCGCGGCCGCGCTGGCCTTGCTGGGGTGGAGCGCTGCTTGCCATGCCGGCGGCCAGTTCGACCCCGATGGCCAGAGTGCGATGGAAAAGGAAGTGGCCCGGCGCGCCGCCGTCGAACCGGCCATCGGCGCCGCCTGGCAAATAACGCGCTCCATCGAGGTGGGCGTGCAGATCGCCGGCGAAAACAATCTGTTCTGGAAGCTGTCGAACACGCCGGTGCGCGATCCCGGCTTTGATTTCAAGCCCTATTGGTACGAGTTCTACGCCAAGCCGGCGCTCGGTTTCAAGCGCAACCTGGGCGATGGCAGGCAGCTGTATGCGCGCGTCTCCGCCGTGGGTTCGGCCACCGTGCGCCATGACCCGTTCGGCGCGGGCGATACGGGCCGCATCTCGATCGAGGAATTCGTCGCCGGCATCCGCATGCCGCTCGGCGGCGCCGGCACCTTGCTGGACCTGTCGGCCGGGGCGCAGAATTTCACGCTGGGCACGGGCATGCTGATCGCCAATGGCGGCTCGAACGGCTTTGACCGCGGGGCGCTGAAACTGGGGCCGCGCAAGGCCTTCCAGAATTCCGTGGTGGCGAAAGTGAGCCACGCCGCATTCAGCGCGCAGGCGTTTTACCTCGACCCGAACGAAAATCCCGACAACGACAGCGGCACGCGCCTGGTGGGCGTGGACGCCAGCTACGCTCCTGCCGATGACCGCAAGGCCGGCCTCGCGTATGGCAAGGTGCCCCGCTCGCGCGCCGCGTATCCGCAGGCCGCGCCGGGCGGCATCGGCGCGCCGCTGGCGGTGGCCGATGGCCGCAAGGACCTGCAGTTCGTGTACGGCTATGCGCGTTTTCCCCTGCTGCCCACCGTGCTGCCGAAAGGCTGGTTCGGCGTCGACGCCGCGCGCCAATGGAATACGCGCGAGCCGATGCGGGCCTGGGGCTGGCGCACGGAAGGGGGCTTTTCGCTGCCCGACGTGGCGTGGACGCCGAAATTCACGCTGGGCTACCAGAGCTTTTCCGGCGACGATCCGCGCACGCCGCGCAACGAGCGCTTCGATCCCCTGTTTTTCGAAGGCACGCCGGGCGCCTGGGCGTCGGGCAGCAAGGCCACCTGGGTCTTCGTCAATGCCAACGTGAATGCGCTGCAGGCGACCATCGAGCTGCATCCGACGCCAAAGGACACTGTGATCGCCTATCTGGCGCAGGTGCGCGCCAACCAGATGGGCAGCCCGCTGCAGTTCGGCCAGGCCACGCGCCTCGACGTGCCGGGCGATGCGCCGGTGGTGATTGCGGGCGTGCTGCGCCCGATGCTGGCGAACGATGTTTTTCTCAAGTACGTGCGCGTGGTGAACCCGAATACTTATCTGACGCTGGGCGTGAGCGCCTCGTTCGCGCAGTCCGGCGTCAACCAGCTGGTGAAAGGCCAGGCCAGGACCTGGACGGGGTGGCTGGCCAACGTGGTGTGGATTTACTGAGCGCCCTCGCATTTAATCTGTCATTGAACACAGGAGAACACCGCATGAACGTATTGCCCAAGATCAAACGCATGGCCCTGGCGGCCAGCTGCATGGCCCTCGCATCGGGCGGCATGCCAGGCGCCGTACACGCCGCCGAGGCGGCCGGCACGGCGGAGTCCGCGCCGCTGTCGGCGGCCGCCAGCGATCCGGCCACCTTGAAATGGATGGTGGGCTCGCCGCCGCCGCCAGACAAGATCATCCGCTTCGACGATGGCAGCTATTTCACTTTCCCGCAGCTGCGCTGGAGCGTGTCGCACTTCCGCCAGCTGATGCCGACCGTGAATGTGTCGCGCGGCCTGGGAGCGCCGCTGCCACTGCAGCGCGCGCTGCGCAAGGATATCGACAGCCTGCGCTTCACGCCGCTGGGCAGCAAGGACAGCATGACCTGGGAGCAGTCGCTGGGCGCCAATTACACGGATGGCATCGTGGTGCTGCACCGCGGCCGCATCGTGTATGAGCGCTACCTGGGCGTGTTGAAGGACAATGGCCAGCATGGCGCCATGTCGGTGACCAAGTCCGTGATGGGCACCCTGGGCGCGGCGCTGGTGGCCGAAGGCAAGCTCGATCCGGCCAAGCTGGTGGCCGACTATATCCCCGAGCTGGCCAAGTCGGCGTTTGGCGACGCCACCGTGCGCCAGGTGCTCGACATGACCACCGGCCTGAAATTCAGCGAAGACTATGCCGATCCGAACGCCGAGATATGGCAGCACGCGGCGGCCGGCAATCCGCTGCCCAAGCCCAAGGATTACGCGGGGCCGCGCAGCTATTTCGAATACCTGCAGACGGTGCAGCACCAGGGCAAGCATGGCGAGGCATTCGGCTACCGCACCGTCAACGCCGACGTGCTGGGCTGGCTCATCGCCAGGGTCACGGGCCAGAACGTCAACGACTACCTGTCCGAGCATGTCTGGAAAAAGCTCGGCGCCGAGCAGGACGCCTACATGTCGGACGATTCGACGGGCACGCCGTTCGCCGGCGGCGGCTTGAGCGCGGGCTTGCGCGACCTGGCGCGCTTTGGCGAGATGCTGCGCAACGATGGCCGCTACAACGGCCAGCAAATCATTCCCAAGGCGGCGGTGGCGGATATCCGCGGCGGCGGCGACAAGCAGCTGTTCGCCAAGGGCGGCTACGACTTGCTGAAGGGCTGGAGCTACCGCGACATGTGGTGGGTCACGCACAACGACCATGGCGCCTACATGGCGCGCGGCGTGTACGGCCAGCGCATCTATGTCGATCCGAAAGCGGAGATGGTGATCGTGCGCTTTGCCTCGACGCCGACGGCGGCCAACTCCGCCAACGATCCGACCACCACGCCGGCGTTTGAAGCGCTGGGCAAGCTGCTGCTGGCCAAGCCGAAGTAAGGGCCGCCGCAACGCCGAATGGCCCGCGCCTGCGGGCCATTTGCACATGAAACGGAGGAGTGCATTGAATCGTCGTCAAAAAATCGTTGCGCTGGCCGTCGCTTGCGCCAGCGTGGTGGTGCTGCTGTCTTTCTGGGGCAGCCTGCATTTGTCCGGCATGCGGGCGCGGGAAGTCGAGCAGGTGCGCCTGCAGCGGGTGGCGGACATCGCCATGACGCGCGCCAGCAAATCGTTTGACGAAATTGGCGCGGCGCTGGCGTCCGTTGCCAATCTGACGATGCACCCGTGTTCCGACGAGCATATCGCGCTGATGCGCCAGTCGACCCTGGAATCGCGCGGCGTCGCGGAAATCGATTATTTCGAGGATGGCAAGCTGAAATGCTCGTCCTGGGGCATGCCGGAGAAGGGCAGCCACATCGCCCTCGACAAGCCCGAATTCACCACGGAAAACGGCGTGGACGTGTACCCGCGCACGCCGCCGGCGGCAGGCAAGGGCAGGCCCATGCTGGGCCTGTTCAAGGACAAGCACCGCGTGCTGGTCGATCCCGCGCACCTGGCCGATATCATCGCCGATCCGGACGTGCAGGTCGCCGTCGCCACGTCGGGCGGCAAGCTGCTGGGCAGCCAGAATGCGCCGAATGCGGACCTGGTGGGCTAGCTGGTGCGCGACAAGGACAATGACCCGTCCATCGCCAGCGCGGACAGGATGCAGGCCGCCGTGGCGCGCAAGGGGGAGCTGGCCACCGTCGGCCTGGCGCCCGAGAGCAGCATGCACAGGCAGCTGCGCAATGAACAGCTGTACATATTGCCCTTCGGTTTCCTGCTGGCCGCCGTGGCCATCAGCCTGCTGGTGTGGCTGACGCGCAGCCGCCTGTCGCTGCTGGGGGAAATGGCGCAGGCCCTGAAAAACCGCGAATTCATCGTGCATTACCAGCCGCTGGTGCGCCTGAAGGACGGCGCCTGCGTGGGCGCCGAGGCGCTGATACGCTGGCCGCGCCCCGATGGCACCATGATGCGGCCCGATTACTTCATTCCGCAGGCCGAGGAAAGCGGCTTGATCGAACCGATCACCGACCAGCTGGTGGAAACGGTGGTGCGCGAGATGCGCGCGCTGCTGCTGGCCGAGCCGCAGCTGCACATCGCCATCAATGTATGCGCCTCCGATATCCAGACGGGCAGGCTGCTCGGCGTGCTGGCCAGGGCGCTCGATGGCAGCGGCATCGGGGCGGGCCAGATCTGGCTGGAAGCGACGGAACGCGGCTTCATCGACGTGGCGGCGGCACGCGATGCGCTCGAACGGGCGCGCGCCATGGGGTTTTCCGTCGCCATCGACGATTTCGGCACCGGCTATTCCAGCCTGGCATACCTGCAGAACCTGCCCGTCGACGCGCTGAAGATCGACAAGTCGTTCATCGACACCATCGGCGGCGAGACGGTAACGAGCAGCGTGACGTCGCACATCATCGCCATGGCGCAGACGCTGAAGCTGGCGATCATCGCCGAAGGCGTCGAGACGCAGCTGCAAGCCGACTACCTGCGCGCGCGCGACGTCGAATACGGCCAGGGCTGGCTGTTTTCCAAGGCCTTGCCGCCGGCGCAGTTCATCGCGTATTGCCGCCAGCATCCCGTGGCGCAGGCTGGCGCCAGCCGTGCGGCGGCCTGAGCACAATTGCAATATTATATTCCTTTTGTTATTGATTGTTGCCTCAAGTGCAATCATGTAGCGACGTCAAGGGGAATCCATTTTGAACACCAGCCAGCCTGAAACCGTGTCCCTGCCATGGTGGCGACGCCTGCTGTGGCCGCTCGCCCAGGTCGGCTCGGCCTTCAAGCTGACGGGCACGCATTTGCTGCACCATGTGATCGGCGCCAGCCTGATCGCGTCGCTGATGCTGGCGCTGGAAGGCTTTCACGTGCTCGAATGGCTCGATGCGGCCATGCTGCGCGCCAGCGCGGAACAGGGCCAGCTGCTGAACCGGGGCAAGGATCCGGGCGCCGCCTACCGGCCCGGCATCATCGAGATCGACCAGCCCGCGTTCGAGCAAGTGTTCGACGAGCGCGAACCACTGGAGCGGGCGCGCCTGCAGCAACTGCTGGCCAACGTGGCGCAGCGCGGTGCGCAGGTGCTGGCCATCGACCTGGACCTGGCGCCGGCCGTCTATGAACAGCATGATGTGGGCGCACGGCCGCTGGACCACCTGCTCGACAAGCTGGCCGCCGATGGCCATCAGCTGGTGCTGATCCTGCCCGAACAATCGGACCGGAACGCGAACTTGCCGTGGATACGCGCGCGCTGCGCGGCCGGCGTGCATTTTGCCAGCCCGCGCATCCGCGAACGCATGGGCGCCGTCACGCGCATCGAGCTGAAAAGCCCCGTGCTGGCGGCCGTGGCATTCGAACTGGCGCATGGCGCGCAGCAGCAGGAGCAGGCGCAGCCCATGCCGGCCGCCCTGTCGGAGCAAAAGGAAGGCTACCGGCTGGCTGGCAGGGTTTGCCAGCTGGCGCAGCGCGCGCGCAGCGAAAAGGAGTTGGCGCGCTGGGCCTTCGAGCCCGTGATCCATGGCGACGCCAAGGATGCGGCGGAGCAGAACGCCGTCACGGCGCCATTTCATCCTGCCGCCGTGGCGCCCGCGTTTCTCGACCCCACGCGCACGGGCGTGCGGCTGGTCGATGGCAAGGCGGGCGTGGCGGCGGACGCGCCGCGTAACAAGGTGCTGTTCGTGGGCGCCACCTACGACGTGCGCGACCGCTACACGACGGCTGAAGGCGAGCAGGCGGGCCTGCACCTGCACGCTGCCGGCTACACTTCGCTGGGCATCGGCACGGCCGACGTGAACAAATACGTGGTCTTCGCCGCCGACATCGTCATCGGCGTGCTGCTGGGCTGCCTGTTCGGCGGCCTGTGGACCTTGTATGGCCGCGCCGAACTGGCCATCGACAAGCGCATGGAGGACCACGATTTCAGCCGCTTGCACCGCATGGGCACCCTGGCCGAATTCTATGGCATCCGCTTGATGCTGGTGCTGGTGTGGGCGTCGCCGTTCCTCATCGGCGCCCTGGCCATCTATTTGTCGCGCGGCTTGCTGGAGCAGGGCTGGTGGGTCAACCCGGGCCCCCTGATCGCCGGCATGTACCTGCACGCGATGTCGCTGCGCGACGAGGCGCACCACCCGCACGAGGAAGTGCCGGGCCTGAACGTGTGGGCCCAGCTGCGCCGCACGCATCCCGGCATCGTGCTGGTGCAGGCGCCGCTGGCGCTGGTGCTGTTCGTGGTGGCCATGATCTAGAGCAAGGCGTCGCGTCGTAGCGGGGCTACACTGGGTGCCATTTTTCACGTTGACAGGGGGATGCCATGCTGACGGGAGGATGTTTGTGCGGCGCCATTCGCTACGCGGCGGGCGCGGGCGCCTTCCATGAAAGCGCCTGCCATTGCTCCATCTGCCGCCGCGCCTCGGGGGCGCCGTTCGTGGCCTGGTTCAGCGTGCCACGGGCGAACCTGCGCTGGCTGCAGGGGCAGCCCGCCAGGTATGCGTCCAGCGACCACGGCACGCGCAGTTTCTGCGCCCGCTGCGGCACGCAGCTGGTATTCGAGGATGACCGCAGTCCGGACGAAGTCGACCTGACCACTTGCAGCCTCGACGACCCGCAACGCTTGCCGCCGCAAAGCCATATCTACACGGAGACGCAAGTGGCGTGGGTAAAGCTGGCCGATGGCTTGCCAAGGTATCGCGGCTCGCGCAGCGCAGGGGAAAACGCGTAACCGCCCAAACGCAGGATATGGAGGCAGTCGCTCAAGCTCCGCCCCCGGCATTTGCGCCGCTGCGTGGGTAAAAAATCAGCCTATCAGCTTCAAGCCCGGCGGCAGCGCCTCGCCCAGCATGCGCTTGGTGCTCGCTTCGTCCAGCTGCGTCACTTCGCTGACCATGGCGTGCCACAGGGGCGGGGCGCCTACGGCTTTCAGGCGCGCGAGGATGGTGGCGCGCAAGTCGTCGGCGATGTCGCGCGAGCGGTCGCCCGTCATGCGCGCCAGGTGGGTGGCGGCAAAGGCGGCCGGTTCGATTTTTTTCCAGTCCAGCGCCAGCAGCACGTGCAGCCATTCGGCCACGGTGGCGCTGTCGACCACTTCGTGCGCGCTGCCGTGGAAGGGCTGGCGCGCGCCGACCCTGGCCAGCGCCCACAGGGTGTTGGTGTCCGCCGGCTCGCCCTTCTTGCCGGCCTTGTCCAGGCGTTTCAGCAGCCAGGCGCCCACTTCCGCCTTGTAGGCGCCGGGGATGCGCTCGAGCGAGGCGCCCAGGCGCAGCATGTCGTCGTCGCTGCCGCCCACCAGGGTGACGGGACGGCTGCCGCGCTGCGCCGCGTCGGCTTGCAGGTTGAAGGCGAAGTCGTCGAGCAGGCGCAATTGCTGCTCCGTGCTCAAGCCGCCGGCCACCCTGCGCCACAGCGTCCACCATTCGGCGCATACCTGGCTGTCCTTGTGGTGCTGCACGCCTGCCTCGAACATGGCCCATAGCTGCTCGATGCGCCACGGGTCGAGCGCGTCGCCATAGCCGGGGCGCAAACAGTAGCCGGCCAGGTTCAGCCACACCCGCTCGTGCTCGGCGGAGCGGCGCCGGCCGCGCGCGCGCAGCATGAGGGCGTCGAACAGCTGGCGCAGCAGGGGCGTGTCCCAGCTTTCGCGCCCGCCCAGCCCCCGTTCCAGGTGCTGGCGCAGCTGGCGCACTTCCTTGACTTCCACCTTTTGCGCCTTGCCGCCGAAGATGCGCTCGATTTTCTCGATGGCCTCCTTGACGCGCGGCGACACGCCGGCCGTTTCGGCTTGCTCTTCCTCGCTGCCGCGCAGCTGGAACTCCAGCAGCCAGCGCGCGCTGGCATCGGCTTCGGCCACGCAGTGCACTTCCAGGGTGCCCACTTCCGTCATCACGGTGGCCAGCTGCACGGTGATTTCGCGCTTGTCGCCGGCGTCCTGCTTGTCGTGCAGCACGCTGGCCAGCGGCGGCAGGCGCAGGTAGTCGCCCGCGTCCAGGTCGACGATGTCGCCCAGCTTGGGCGGCGCGCCCGTTTCCGCGATCGAGGAAGCCAGGTGAAAGCGCACGGGGCGGCCCAGGCGCAGCGCGAACAGGCGCTGGGTCAGGCGGATTTCCTCGCCGCTGGCGCTGCCGCGCGGCAGGATGCAGACGGCGCGGTGCTCCTTGCCCGCCTCGCCCAGCACAAGGACGTAGCTGCGCGGCGAACCGCCGCCGATGCGCGGCGCCTGGCCGCGCCGGGCCAGCGCGTAGGCGACGGCGCCACGGGCGACGGCCACGTCGGGATTATCGTTGTGCAGGATGGTGAGGGGCTGGCCCCGCCAGTGCGCCAGGGTGT
>CAUSDR010000242.1:0-8598 GCA_963530105.1 uncultured Janthinobacterium sp. | reverse complement strand
GGCCAGCGCGATTGCGCAGCTGGCAGCGATCCAGAAGCTGCGCAAGATTTAATTTCAATCTGCGCCGCACAAGAAAGGCAGCCTTCGGGCTGCCTTTTTTTATGCCGCGCGCCCCGCTTATTCGCAAGTGGGTTGCCAGCCCCCATCGCGCATCTGGACAGCCAGGCTGGCATTGTTCTCATTGACCAGCTTCAGGGTTGCCTGCTTGCCCGCTGCCGACTGGTCTGCGCCAGGTGGTGTTTTTACCGCATACTGAAACTGCAGCAGGCCACCACAGGCAGCGGCGCCATGAAAGCTCTTGCTCACGTTCGATTCATACACGGGATTGGCCGCATCCGGCTCATAGACAGAACGCATCAGCACGTGGCCATTCTCGATGACGACGGAGGAAATGGGCTCCGGCTTGGTGGCTGCCAGCGACTTGAGCAGGGCTGCAGAGAAGGCCATTGGATCGCTCCTGGAGTTGCCTTCGTAGAGCACGGTAATCAGGCTGCTCCATTTTTCTACCGCTTCGCCATCCGTCGTATATTCATACAAGGCCTGTTTGCTAGTGTGATTCTGCGGCGCGGTAAACGCCAGCTTGTAGACCTTGTCGGCATAGTGAATCTCTTGCGGCACGACCAGTTTTTGCGCGAACAGTGCACCGCTGGCGAACAGGCAGGCCGACAACGTAGCCAGACGTAAAACGGTTTTTCTCTTGAACACAGTGCATCCTCATTCCATGGTTGGCGGGCCGCGGGCATTGCGTGCGGTGCAAGTCCGCGGGTACTGCATTTGACTATACTGTGTATATTTCTCAATTGCAACTTTGACATGGCCGGCTGCCGCCGGTACCGGACGGCCGTTCACACAAGGCCGTTCTTGCCGCGCTGCTTGACTGCCTTGAGCGTTACCTTCCACTTGGCGCGCGCGCTGATGCGCTCGAGCGGCGTCTCCGTGCCGCGCCGGGCGTCGCGCAGCAGCTTGTGATAATTGCGCAGGCGGTCCCCATCGATGGCATCGCGCACGGCGCAGCCGGGTTCGCTGGCGTGCCGGCAGTCGCGGAACTGGCACGTGGCAGCGAGCGCCGCGATGTCGTCGAAGGTGGCGGCCAGGGTCTGCGCATCGGCGTCGGCTTGCCAGCTGCGCAAGCCCGGCGTGTCGATGATGCAGGCGCCACCGGCGCACAAGTGCAGGGAGCGGGCCGTCGTCGTGTGGCGGCCGCGGCCATCGCCGTGGCGCACGCCGTTGGTCGGCTGTGCCGCCGCGCACAGGGTATTGGTCAGGCTGGACTTGCCGGCGCCCGATGAACCGAGCAGTACCAGGGTCTGGCCCGTCTCCAGCCAGGGTTCCAGGATGGCCACGTCATACGCATGGCGCGTATCGATGGCAAACACGGGCACGTGGGAGGGCAGGCGCTGTTTCAGCTGTGCCAGTTTGCCTGCCACGTCCTCGGCCACGTCGGCCTTGCTCAGCACCACCACGGGCGTCACCTGCGCTGCCAGCACGATGGCCAGATAGCGCTCCAGGCGGCGCGGATGGAAATCGGCATCCAGCCCCATCACCAGTAAAGCCGTATCGACATTGCTGGCCAGTACCTGGCGCCGGCCGTCATTGCCGCGCCGGGCGATCTGGGTCGTTGGGGATAAGTGCGCCGTTATCCACAGCGCGCCGTGCGCATCGCGGATGGCGGCGATCCAGTCGCCAACGGCAAGGACGGTGTCTTGCGCCTGCAGCTCGTGCAGCAGGCGCGGCAGGATCAGCGCCGGCTGTTCCAGGCTGCCGTCGTGCACGCGAAGGCTGTCGCGGTGCACGGCGCTCACGCGCAGCAGTTGCGCGGCGGGGGAGGATAAATCGTGTTGGGCGGCTGCGCTGGCGATGGTCTGCTGCAGCCCGATGGGGCGTAGTTGCGCAAAATCAAATGCGATCATGGTAGCGTGATTCCGTATTCTGTCGTCCGCGTGCGGACATATCGCCTGCGCGTGCAGGCACCGCCAGTCGGCATGTCTGGCACGAAAGAAAGGGAAGTCGGCTACGCGATCACGCGTATGGGAAGTGCGGGCTAAGCGTCTTGGCGAAGAAAGACGGTGATCAGGCAGCCGACAGCACGGCAGTATCCGAATGGCGCATGTTGTCTACTCCAGTGGTGTGATGGAAAACACCAGTGTGCCAGCGGCATGCGCTGGCGTCAATCGATGGTGTGGCTCAGCTGCACATGCCGTAGGCCTGGCGTTCGGGGAAATAGCGGTAGGTAAATGTGCGGACCGGATAGCGCTTGCCGGCGACGAGCATGTCGGGCATGGATAAATCAAAACGCTGCGGCAGCTGGCGCGGCAATTGCAGGCGCAGGCGCCACTGGGTTTCCTTGCTGTTGCCGACAGCGGCAAACATGATGGGCAGCTGTTCGATGACGTCGACCATTTCCGCTTTCTGGTTCATGCCGCGCTGGTAGATGGTCAGCACCTTGGCTTCGGCGAACGGCGGCTGCTGCGGTTCTTCCAGCAGGAACGACAGGCGCGTGAAGCTGGCCTGCGTGCCGACGGGTAAAGTAAAAATCAGCGCCAATTCCGTGCCGCCATCCTTCAGGGTGACGGGCGGCGTGGCGTACACGCTGATTCCGCGCGGCAGCGCGAAGCGCGAGCCTTCCGTCCACGTCTTGCACTCGGGCGTGGTGGCCTGGTACAGGCTGGGCGCCGTGTAGTCATCGCAGGCGGAAACCAGCAGCAGCAGGGGCAGGGCGAGCAGGGCGGAACGGCGCATGGGAGTCACGGTAAGAGTAGGAGACGACAGTGTAAGCGATCCCCACGCGATCCACCAGCGCGCCTAGGCGTGCCCCGGCGGCGCGCGCCGCACGGATTGCAGCTGGCAGTGCGGCGCCTGCAGCGCCTCCTTGATGGCGTCCAGTGCCAATTGCGGCCGGGCCGCGCCGCACATGAAGATGTCGACGGCGGCAAAGCCGCATTCCGGCCACGTATGGATGGAAATGTGCGATTCGGCCAGCAGCACCACGCCCGTGACGCCCATGCCGCTGCCGAAGCTGTGGAAATGGCTGTGCAGTACCTGCGCGCCGGCGGCCAGCGCCGCGGCGCGCAGCAGGTGCTCGAGCGTGGTGCTGTCGCGTAGGCGTTCCGGCGCGATGCCGGACAAATCGGCCAGCAAATGGGTGCCCAGGGGCAGATGCGGTGTGGCTGCCATGCTTACTTGTGGCTGCCGCCGCTGGAACCGCCGCCATAGCTGCCGCCACCGCTGCCGGTGCGTGAACTCCAGCTGCTGCCACCGCCGCTGCCGCTGCCGGCGACCTTGAACATGCGCACCCAGTTGGCGGCCGTGACGGAAAACGTCACCATCAAGGCATAAATCACGTATTTACTCATGGGGGATTCTTTTCATTCTTGTCGAGGAAGGCAGCCGGCAGGAACAGCGCCAGGCAGCCCAGCAGACTCCACATCAGGGTGCTGGAAAACGAGACGAACATGGGGATCGCATTGAGGACCAGCACGATGACGATGAAGATCTTGGCGATGCCGCGGTGGCTGAGCCGGATATTCGTCGTCTTGACGCCGCCATGGAAGGCGGCGCCGAACCAGGCCGCCATCTGGTCGTGGGCGACGGGCACGGAGCGCGACCAGGACATTTCCTCGCCGGTGAGCTCCGCCGCCAGCTTGGCCTGCCCGTGCTCGAATTCCACCACCTGCGTGCTGTCGCCCACGGCCACCTTCCAGTTGAAGGCGCCGGCCGCGTACACGACCTGCGAGCCATAGCCATACAGCTTGCGGTAGGTGGCGCCATCGAGCGTGCAGCTGTCGGCGTCGAGCGAGGTCCAGTTGGGCCAGTTGGGCAGCACGTTGGAACGCGACCAGCCGTCGTCCGTCTCCACCAGCCAGCAGAAGCCGGCGCGCGCGTTGTACAGCAGGTATTCGTTCCACTCGCTGCCTTCGTCGTCGGCGCGGCGCATCATGCCGATCACCGTGTAGTCGGCATTGTTGATCTTCGCGCTTGCGCCCAGTTCCAGCGTGAGCTCGGCGTTCTCGTGCACCTGCTTGCCGATGGCCAGCACCTGCGCTTCCGGACCGCTGGCGTCGAGCTGCGCGTGGCAGGCGGGACACACCAGCTGCGCCGCCGCGCCCGGGACGTACTGGATGCCGCTGCCGCAGGATGGGCAGTCGAGCGCGTCGAGCTTGCCACGGTACTTGCCGGCGCTTTTGGCGATGGCATCGTCGTCGCGCAGCAGCTGGCATTGCAAGCCGTCCAGGGTAACGGCCACGCCTTGGTAGACGACGGGCTGCGGCCCATCCGTGTAGTCGAGCGTGACAAAGCTGGCGTAGTTGCGGAAGTCCGCCACCTGGATGCGCCAGCCGGCGCCCACCTTGAATGGCAGTTCGCCCTGGCCGGCGATGCATTCGGCACTGCGGATCTCGGCCGCCGTATACGGCTCGCCGCAGATCGTGTAGCGCCGGCCTGGCGCCAGTTCGCCAAAGGCGGGCAGGGCATCCTGGGTCTTGCGCTCGCGCGTCAAGGTGTACAGGCCGGACGAGTCGCCCAGCCACGCCGTGCTGGCGTCATCGAACAGCAGATACCACTCGTTCCACGTGCCGGCGCTGTAGCGCTGCTGGATGCGGCCGACGACGGTGAAGTGCACGCCATCGTGCACGCCGGCCGTGCCGATCTGGATCGGCGAATAGTCTTCCAGGACGGCCGACATCTTGCCCACGTCCCTGACGGAGTCGGCGTCCTTGAGGATGGTGCTGTGGCAGTACTCGCACACGGCGAGCACGGAAGCGTGCGAGCGGAAACGGACCTCCGCACCGCAGCTGGGACAGGAAACAGTTTGCATGCAGTCGCGCTTAGCCGATCAGTTTTTTCAGCAGTTCAGCCTTGGCGCCGTCATAGTCGGTCGGCGAGATGAGACCCTTGTCGAGCAGGCCCTTGAGCTTTTCCAGGCGTGCCTCGATCGGTTCTTCCGCGGGCGCCGGTGGCGCCGCAGGTGCCGGGGCGGGCTGCTGCAAGGCGCCGCCCATGCTTTGCGCCATCACCTGGCCGATCGACAGCCCGGCGCCGAGACCCGCGCCGATGCCGGCCATGCCGCCCTCGTTCTGCGCCGCCAGCGGGATCGCATTGGCCACCTGGAATTTGGTAAAACCGCTCATCTTGTCGGCGCCCAGGCCGCCCTTCATGCCGGCCGAGATGCGCTCGTCCAGCGCCGCCTGCAATTCCTCGGGCAGGCTGATACTGGCCACGTTGAATTCGTCGAGGCCTACGCCATAGCGGGCGAATGCCTGCGCCAGGCCATCCTTGACCTCTTGCGCCATCAGCGCCTGGTTGGCCGCCATGTCGAGGAAGGGCACATTCGCGCCGCCCAGCGAGCTGGCCATGCTGGACATCAAAATGCCGCGCAGCTGGTCTTCCACTTCGTCGCGCGTGTACACCTCGCGCGTGCCGCTGATCTCGGTGAAGAAGGTGCGGGCGTCGGCGATGCGGTACGAGTACATGCCGAAGGCGCGCACGCGGATCATGTCGAAATCCTTGTCGCGGATGGTGATCGGCTGCGGCGTGCCCCACTTGCGGCCCGTCTGCACGCGGGTGCTGAAGTAATACACGTCCGACTTGAACGGCGAATCGAACAGCTTGTCCCAGTTTTTCAGGTTGGTCAGCAGCGGCAAGGTCTGTGTCGTCAGCTTGTGCGTGCCGGGGCCGAAGACGTCGGCGATCTTGCCTTCATTGACGAAGACGGCCACCTGCGATTCGCGCACGTTCAGGATGGCGCCGTTCTGGATCTCGAAATCCTGCATGGGGAAGCGCCACGCCAGCACGCCTTCCGTCTCTTCGTTCCACTGCAGTACGTCGATAAACTGCTTCTTGATAAAGCTGCCGAGGCTCATGATGGATGTCCTTGAATAAGATGAAACAGTGTCAGGAAATGCAGGCGGCGTTGATGGCGCCGATCGACAGGGAAATGGCGCCCAGCAGGCCGCCAAACGCGCTGTTGTTCGATTCGATCTGGTCCTTCGACATGCGCAGCAGGCGCGTGGTCACCAGGTACACCAGCAGTTGCACCACCATGGCGCCGAAGGCCCAGGCGAAGAATTGCTGGTAGTCGGCCGTGTGCATCAACGACGAAGCGATGGTGGCGGAAAAGCCCAGCAGCGCGCCGCCCAGCGACAGCGCCGCCGCATGGTTGCCCTGGCGGATCAGCAGCACCTCGTTATACGGCGTGACGCGCGTATAGATGATAAAAAAGGCAATCAGCAGCGCGGCGGCCAGTATAAGATGGATCAGATAGTTTAGGATGGCGGGCACGGCTTTCCTCGCAATGAGTATTTGATAACGTCAACGCATATTAGAACAAAAAAAAGTCCCATGAACAAAAAGATTCTGATCTTGTCCGTCTTCGTGGTCGCCTCCTGCGGCCTCGCGTATGAACTGATCGCTGGCGCCATGTCCAGCTACCTGCTTGGCGACTCCATCCTGCAATTTTCCACCATCATCGGCTGTTACTTGTTCGCCATGGGTGTGGGCGCTCACTTTTCCAAGTACGTCAAGGATGACGACGTGCTGTCGCGCTTTGTTGACATCGAGCTGGCCGTGGGCTTGATCGGCGGCCTGTCGGCAGCGATTTTGTTCATGACGTTTTCGTGGATGGCGGCGCCGTTTCGCACCTTATTGTATGTGATGGTATTCCTGATCGGCGCCCTGGTCGGCATGGAAGTGCCGCTGGTGATGCGCGCCCTGAACACGCGGCAGACGGAATTTTCCGAACTGGTCAGCCGCGTGCTGACCTTCGATTACCTGGGCGCACTGGCCGTCTCCCTGCTGTTCCCGCTGGTGCTGTCGCCGTACCTGGGCCTGGTGCGCACGGGCTTTTTGTTCGGCATGCTGAACGTGGGCGTGGGCCTGTGGAGCATTTACGTGTTTCGCGCGGAGCTGAAAAACCTCACGGGGCGACTGCTGCGCGCCTGCGCCGTGATGCTGCTGCTGGTGGCCGGCTTCGCCATGTCCGACCGCATGGTGGCGTGGGGCGAACACGGCCTGTTCGGTGACCAGATCGTGTATTCCACCACCACGCCCTACCAGCGCCTGGTCATCACGCGCTGGAAGGACGATACGCGCCTGTATATCAACGGCAACCTGCAGTTTTCCTCGCGCGATGAATACCGCTACCATGAAGCGCTCGTGCATCCCGTGCTCGAAGCCTTGCCCTGGGCGCGCCGCGTGCTGGTGCTGGGCGGCGGCGACGGCCTGGCGCTGCGCGAAATCCTGCGCTATCCGCACATCGAACACGTCACCGTGGTGGATCTCGACCCCGCCATGACGGCGGCGTTTACCACGCGCCCGGAACTGGCAAAGCTGAATAATGGCTCGTTCTCGGACAAGCGCGTCACCGTCGTCAATGCCGATGCCGCCGTCTGGCTGCGCAATAATGCCGACTTGTTCGACGCGGCCATCGTCGACTTTCCCGATCCGTCCAGCTTCGCGCTGGGCAAACTGTATTCGGTGCCGTTCTACGACCTGGTGAAAAAGCACCTGGCGGCCAAGGGCCTGATGGTGGTGCAATCGACGTCGCCATTCTTCGCCCCGCACGCCTACTGGACCATCAATTCGACCCTGCGCGAAGTGGGCATGCGCACCTGGCCCTACCACGCCTACGTGCCCTCGTTCGGCGAATGGGGTTTTATCCTTGCCTCGCCCCAGCTTGACTATAAGCCGCCGACGAGCTACCGCCTGCCCATGCGCTACCTGAATGCGGACACCACGCGCGAGATGTTCCTCTTCCCGCCCGACATGCAGCCCTTGCCGATGGCGCCGAACCGCCTCAATACCCAGTCGCTCGTGCATGAATTCGAGCAGGACTGGAACCGGGTGATCCGCTGATGCAGCGCCGTTCCTTCATGCTGTGGGCCGCCGGCGGCACCGCGGCGGCGGCGGCCGGCATTGGCAGCATCGCCGCCTACCTGCGCTGGCAGGAAATCACGCCCAGGGTGCTGTATCCGGGCCGTACGGAAGGCCATTATTTGCGCGAGCTGCTGCGCGAGCGCAAGGCCCTGCCGCCGCCTGCGGAAACCGTCACCACTGACGTGGCCATCCTCGGTTCCGGCATCGCCGGCCTGACGGCCGCGTGGCGGCTGAACAAGCTGGGGCACCGGGATTTCCTCATGATCGATGGCCCGCAGCCATATGGCAACGCGGCCGGCGGGCAGTTCGGCGACCTGGCCTATCCCACGGGCGGCCACTATCTGCCGCTGCCGTCGCCCGAGTCCACGCATGTGCGTGAAATCCTGTTCGACCTGGGCATCATCCAGCGCGACCCGATGGCGGAAAAACCGACCTACGACGAGCGCTATATCCTGCACGCGCCCGAGGAGCGCCTGCTGTTCAACGGCCAGTGGCAGGATGGCTTCATTCCCACGGAAGGCGTGCCTGCCGAGGAACTGGCGCAGCACGAGCGCTTCTTTGCCGAGGTGCGGCGCCTGCGCCAGGCGCATGGCAATGACGGCAAGCGCGTGTTCGTCTTTCCCACCATCGAGTCCTCGCAGGACCCGGCCTGGCAGGCGCTCGATGACATCACCCTGAAGCAGTGGATGGAGCGCGAAGGCTATACCTCGCCCACCCTGCACTGGTACT
>CAUSDR010000241.1:0-8642 GCA_963530105.1 uncultured Janthinobacterium sp. | reverse complement strand
GTTCCTGGTCGGCCTTGTGGGACGTGCAGCAGGGGGACGCCAGCGGCAACGTGGTGCGCGGCGACGTCTATCTCGATGGCGTCAGCAATTGCCTGGTGCGCGCGGAAAGCCGCATGGTTGCCGTGCTGGGCGTGCACGACCTGGTGGTGGTGGAAACGGATGACGCGGTGCTGATCGCCCACAAGGACCAGGTGCAGCGCGTGAAGCAGGTGGTCGAGCATTTGAAGCAAACGGGCCGCAGCGAGCACCAGCAGCACCGCAAGGTGTATCGCCCGTGGGGCAGCTATGAGGGCATCGATATCGGCGAGCGCTTCCAGGTCAAGCGTATTACCGTCAATCCCGGCGGCAAGCTGTCGCTGCAGATGCACCACCACCGCGCCGAGCACTGGGTCGTGGTGAGCGGCACGGCCAGCGTGACTTGCGGTGACAAGGTAACCCTGCTGACGGAAAATGAATCGACCTACATTCCGATCGGCATGACACACCGGCTGGAAAACCCGGGCAAGCTGCCCTTGCACCTGATCGAGGTGCAGTCCGGCAGTTACCTGGGCGAGGACGACATCGTGCGCCTGGAGGATGTGTACCAGCGCGTGTGATGGCAGGTTTCGCAACAATCACTAGTGTGGAAACTATTGGTTGTAAGAATGATGCTATAAGGTAACTTTCTATTGGAAAATAGTTAACACAATTGATTGCTTTATGCTATGATTCTGCCTGGTCTGATCAAATAAATCATGCGGATGCAAGTGCATCCGCACTCACGCTCGGTGGAATCGCATGAAGAAAAATACGTATTCGGTGCTGGCTGCGCTGGCCTTTGCCGGTTCAGCTTTATTCTCGCAGGCCGCCATGGCCGCGCCCGTGGACATCAGTTCCACGCCCGGCGCCGTGAATCTGGCTGCGGGCGGTTCGCTGACGTTTGGCGACAAGTTCAAGAACAATCAAAAAAGCAATTTTTTCAATGACTTGTTTACTTTCAGCGTGACGCAGGCGAGCGACCTGAGCGTCGTGCTGACCTCGCGCAGCAGCAATGCCGCAAATGGCTTGAACCTGACGGGTTTCGGCTTGTACAGCAGTGTCGGCAATACCTTGCTGCTGGGCGGTGATCAGCTGCTGACGGGTATCGATGACAAGTGGAGCCTGTCGTATGCGAATCTGGCGGCCGGTTCCTACTATCTGAAAGTGAGCGGCAACGTCGTGTCGAACACGGGCGCGGCGTTCAGTGCGAATGGCAGTCTGGTCTCGGCCGTGCCGGAGCCTGGCACGTATGCGATGTTGCTGGCGGGATTGGGTCTGCTGGGCTTCATGGCACGCCGTCGTCAGAAGGCAGCTTGAGCCCCGCTGGGCTGATTGGCATCCTCGTTTGCGTTTCCATCCCGCAACTGGCATGAGCCGGTTGCAGTCATCTTGGTGAAAAGTATGAAAAA
The DNA here is from genome assembly GCA_963530105.1 of uncultured Janthinobacterium sp. Lineage (GTDB taxonomy): Bacteria > Pseudomonadota > Gammaproteobacteria > Burkholderiales > Burkholderiaceae_D > Janthinobacterium. The sequence goes on along the minus strand of CAUSDR010000241.1, from coordinate 7,215 downwards.
ATTCCTGAAATCCCTGTTTGTGGCCGCCATGTTTGCCGGCAGCAGCCTGGCAGCCCATGCGGCGCCGGTTGACCTCAGCCACGCGACCGTGGATCTGACGCAAGACTTGCTCGACTATTCCAGTAGCGATCTGCTGGGCTCGTTTTCGCTGGCGCCGGGCCAGCTGGCTGGCGTGGGCAATAACTTTTTCAGCGACAAATTCACGTTCAGCGTGACGGGTTTTAACGACCTGAGCGCGCTGGCGACCTCGCTCAAGCCGAGCGCCAACTCCGGCCTGACGCTGACCGGTTTCAGCCTGGGCAATGCCAGCGGCATTCTGTTCCATGGCGCCCTTGACCTGATCAACTTCACGGCGCAAGACCAGGCCTGGTCGCTGCAGTCCGGCGCCACGCCTTTGGCCGCAGGTAATTACTTCCTGCAAATTGACGGTTATGTTGCCTCGCCAACGGGCGGCAGCTACAGCGGCATCCTGGCGGTCACGCCGGTACCGGAACCGGAAACCTACGGCATGCTGCTGGCGGGCCTGGGCCTGGTGGGCTTCATGGCGCGCCGCCGCAAGCTGCAGGCTTGAAGGAAGTACGCTGTACATGGGAAACGGAGGCTGCGGCCTCCGTTTTTTTTTGCCGCGCGCCGGCATGGGTCTATAATCGCCAGGCATAGTTGGCACAGCTGGCGGCTGCGGCATGGTTGCCTTGATATTCCTCAACGACGATATTGACCATTGCATAAATCTCTCTGCTTTTCGCTGGCGCTGGCCGCCGGCATCGCGCACGCCGATGCGCCTCCCGTGCCGCCAGGACTGCATGCCTCGCAATTGGCAGTTGTGATCAATGACGCGGAACCAAATAGCATCGAGGTGGGCGAGTACTACCGCCAGGCGCATGGCATTCCGCTTGCCAACGTGGTGCACGTGAGTATCCCGAATCGCCCGCGCAAGCTCAGCGCGGATCAATTCGCGCAGCTGAAGGAGCGCATTGACGCGCAACTGAAGCCCGCGATCCAGGCCGTGCTGATGGTGTGGAGCGCGCCGTATGCGGTCGAATGCAATTCCATCACTTCCGCCTTTACCCTGGGCTATGACGCGGGGCAATGCGCGAAGACATGCGATGCGGGCAAGCCCAGCACGTATTTCAACAGCAATGTGGGCCAGCCGTTTGCGCAGATGGGCTTGCGCCTGTCGATGCTGCTGCCCGTCGACTATGTGGACGAGGCCAAGGCGGTGATCGATCGCGGCACCGTCAGCGGATTCTCCGTGCCCGCCGCCAGCGCGTATTACCTGACGACCAGCGAAGGCGCGCGCAACAGCCGCGCCGCTTTTTTTCCGCCTGCCGGCGTGGTGCGCCAGCGCAAGCTGACGATCAAGAACCTCAAGGCCGACGTGCTTGATGGCGCGCAGGATGTCATGGTGTACCAGACGGGCATGGCCAAGGTGGCCAAGCTCGACACCTTGCGCTTCCTGCCCGGCGCCCTGGCTGACCACCTGACCTCGTTTGGCGGCGACCTGCAGGGGACGGCGCAGATGAGCAGCCAGCGCTGGCTGGAGGCGGGCGCGACGGCCAGCTATGGCACCGTCAGCGAGCCTTGCAACTACTGGCAAAAGTTTCCCAATTCCACAGTGCTGCTGCGTCGCTACCTGTCGGGCATGACGGCGCTGGAGGCGTATTGGGGCAGCGTGGCGTGGCCGGCGCAGGGCTTGTTCATCGGTGACCCGCTGGCGGCGCCGTATGCCGCGTTCCGGCGCTGAAATGGAGTGGAGGGGACGATAAAACGGCGACGCTGGCCGGCCAGATGCCGGTGCGCCGCTGCTTCAGGGGGGACGCGGCGGCAAGGTTTTTCCTGGCGCCGGCCTGGCTTACTGGTTTTTCTTTGCGCGTTTCCGGCGTGCCGCAAAGCCCATCAGTGCGAGCCCTGCAATGACCATGGCGTAGCTTGATGGTTCCGGGACGGCAGGAATCGTCGGGATGTTCGGGATGGCGCCGCTGCCGCCACTATCGAGGCCGCCACCTGCGCCACCGCCGCCCGCACCGCCTTGCCCGGAGCCGCCATCGAAGCCCGTGTCCGACGTGCTGCGCGACAGCGCCGCATATTCCGGGGCCGCCTTGGAGACGACGCGGCCACCGCGATAGCCGCCAGCTTCCGGGAACAGGGTTTCATCTTCTTGCTGGGCAATGAAATCGCGTGCGCCCACATTCGTCGGAGCCGAGGACTGCAAGCGACGGCCGCTGCCGCCAGTGGCTGCCGCATTGCTGTCGCCATACGGATTGCTCAGTTGATGATCGGTATTGTCGAATTGCGGCTTGCGCAGGCTCGGCATCGCATTGTCTTTCTCGAAGCCGGGATTGTCGCTGCTGCCGGTGTTCGGACGGCTGGCGTAGCCGATCTTGCCGTTCACCAGGCGGCACGCGTTATACGTGCCATTCATGTCGGCGTTCTTGCCGTCCAGATTGTCGTTACTGGTTGCCTGGCACTTGCTGTCGTCCTGCGCCTCATGGTTTTGTGCGTGCAGCAAACCGCTGCACAGCATCAACGTCACGCTGAGCGCCAGGACGCGGGGAGTAAATGGGGTCACACGTTTTAACATGGCGTATCTCTTGGTCGGGTTTCCCGGCGCATGCATGGTGCACTGGCATACGGGAGGCGATTAGCGCCTGTGTCAGACATGCAGTGTCATGAGCATGAATGAACCGGCATTTCAAGAGCGAGGCGTGAGTGGGGCCTGCCCTGCGATATCTGTTTCAATGGCTTTCCTGGCAATATTAATTGCTTGTCAGGATAAAAACTTATTTGCATGAAATATATCATATTTTGCGTTTTCGTGCCGGCCAGAATTGTTGCGCTCGACTTTTCGTTGCTGAGAAGCTACGTATGAAGCAGGCCGCGCGCGCCGCGACAGACATGCGCATTTACGCCATTCGGCTTAATCAAATGTCATCAAGTCGTCATCCACAGCGTTTAATATGCAAATAACAAGTCTGCAATCATTTTGTTATTGCGGCGTGCCGGCCGGCGATCCGGGCGCGCGCCATTTTCTTACCCACCGGGATTTCCATGCACTCTACGCTTTCTTCCCCGCGCACGCCTTTGCGCCTGACCGCCATGGCCGCCATGCTGGCCAGCCTGTCCTTGCCGGCCCTGGCCGCTTCCGATGTCGTCATCAGCCAGGTATATGGCGGCGGCGGCAACAGCGGGGCCTTATATACCAACGATTTCATCGAAGTGTTCAACCGCGGCGCCAGTGCCGTGAATGTGAGCAACTGGAGCGTGCAATACGCCTCGGCCGCGGGCACCACCTGGGCCGTGACGGCCCTGCCGGCGATCGATCTGCAACCGGGCCAGTATTTGCTGGTGCAGCAAGCCAAGGGCGCGGGCGGCACGGCGGCGCTGCCCACGCCGGACGCCAGCGGCAGCGTGGCCATGTCGGGCACGGCAGGCAAGGTGCTGCTGAGCAATAGCAAGACGGCGCAAACGGGCGCCAGCCCCACGGGCGCGGCCGTCATCGATCTGGTGGGTTTCGGCACGGCCAACGGCTTCGAGGGTACTGTGGCGCCGGCGCCATCGAATACCCTGTCCATCCTGCGCGCGCATGGCGGTTGCGGCGACACGGACGACAACGGCGCCGATTTCGCCACCGGCAGCGTGACGCCGCGCAACACGGCCTCGCCGTTGAATGCGTGCGGCGGCCCCGTGGTGCACCAGATTATCACCAGCTGCCCCGCCAGCCTGGCCGTGGCTGCGGGCAATGGCGGCAACGCCGTGCTGCGCGCCGCTGACGTGGATGGCGTCGTCAACGCTGCCACCTTGGGTTCGCCCGCCGTGGCCGGCATCAGCCTGGGCAATTTCAGCGCCGCCGGCGTGGCGGGCGAGAGCGCCACGGTCAGCCTGCTGGTGGCTGCTGGCGTGCCGGTAGGCAACTATCCCGTCACCGTGAATTTCAGCAATGACCAGCAGCAGAGCGCCAGCTGCAAGATCGATGTCGCCGTGCAAGGCCTGGCCGCCATCAGCCACACGATTCCGCAAATCCAGGGCAGCGGCGCGGCCAGTCCGTACGCCAATTCCGTGCAGACGACGCAAGGCGTCGTCACCTTGAAAGTGGGTACCGGCTTCTTCCTCCAGGATGCGGCCGGCGACGGCGACCCGTCCACTTCGGACGGCATCTTCGTCTACACGGGGGCGAACGCCACCACGGTGCAGCCAGGCGAACTGGTACGTGTGACGGGCACGGTGTTCGAATACACGCCCACGGGCGCCAAAAATTCCTACACGGAATTCAAGGACGTGACGGCCATCCTCACGCAAAGCGCGGGCCACAGCGTCGTGCCGACGAACGTGACCTTGCCGAATGACAACCTGGCCGCCGTCGAAGGCATGCTGGTGCGCTTCACGCAGCCCCTGACCGTGTCGCAGAACGCCTACCTGGGCGCGCGCGGCGAGCTGACCCTGTCGGCCGGCCGGCGCGAAGTGCCGACCAACCGCCATCCGGCCGGCTCCGCCGAGGCGCAAGCCTTGATCGCCGCCAATGCGAACAACCTTATCGTGCTCGATGATGGCATCTTCGTGACCCCGCCGACGATCCCCTACATCGGCCAGGATGGCACCGTGCGCAGTGGCGACACGGTGTCCGACCTGACGGGCGTGGTGGACTTCGGCGCCATCGGCGGTGGCGGCGCGGCCTACAAATTGCAGCCGACGCAGGCACCGCAGTTTTCGCGCGACAACCCGCGCACGGGCAGTCCGGCGCTGCCAGCCGGCAACGTCAAGGTGGCCAGCGCCAATGTGCTCAATTTCTTCACGACCTTTACCAATGGCAACAATATCTTTGGCCAGACGGGACAGGGCTGTACCGTGGGATCGTCCACCACCAAGAGCAATTGCCGCGGCGCCGACAACCTGGCGGAATTCGTGCGCCAGCGCGACAAGATCGTGGCTGAGCTGCAAGCCATCGACGCGGACGTGGTGGGCTTGATGGAAATCCAGAACAATGGCGAAACGGCCGTCACTTACCTGGTTGACCAGCTCAACGCGGCCATCGGCGGCGTCACGTATGCCGTGGTGCCGAAACCGGCCGCCACGGGCACGGACGCCATCCGCGTGGCGATGATCTACAAGCCAGCCAGGCTGGGCCTGGTGGGCGGCGCCTTGTCGGACGCCAACGCCATCAACAACCGTCCACCCATGGCGCAAACGTTCAGGGCCGCGAATGGCGAGAAATTCTCGCTCATCGTCAATCACCTGAAATCGAAGGGCAGCTGCCCGTCCGGCGGTGGTCTTGATGCAGATCAAAACGATAGCCAGAGCTGCTGGAACGCCACCCGCGTGCAGCAAGCGCAGCGCCTGGTGGGCAGCTTCGTGCCGCAAGTGGCGGCGGCCGCCGGCGATGCCGACGTGCTGGTCATCGGCGACTTGAATTCGTATGGCGCGGAAGACCCGATCCAGGTCATCACGGGCGCCGGCTTCGTCAATGAACTGGAGCGTTTCGTGCGGCCGTCGGGCATGCCGTACTCGTACGTGTTCGGCGGCCAGAGCGGCTACCTCGACCATGCACTGGCGAGTGCCTCGCTGAGCCCGCAAGTGGCGGGCGTGGCCGAATGGCATGTGAATGCGGATGAACCGGAAGTGATCGACTACAACATCGACTCGGCCAAGCCGCAAGACCTGTACAACGCCTTGCCGTACCGCGCCTCGGACCACGATCCCGTCGTCATCAGCCTGGACTTGCAGCCGGCCTACCGCGATATCACGGCCGCCGTCTCGACGGCCAGCTCGGGCTTGACCTTCAACCGCGCGACGCAAAAGTACACGGGCACGTTTGCCTTCACCAACACGGGCACGACGGCCATCAGCGGCCCGTTCCAGGTGGTGTTCGGCGGCTTGCCGGCCGGAGTAGCCCTTGCCAATGCCAGCGGCAGCCATGCGGGCGCGGCTTTTGTCACCGTCAACGCGGCCAGCCTGGCGCCCGGCGCGACCGCTTCGTTCGCCGTCAGTTTCACCAATCCGTCGAAAGTGACGATCAATTACTCGGCCAGCATCTTCGCCGGCAACTTCTAAGGACACCACCATGCTGACAACGACATTCAACCTCACCCTGCGCCGTGCCGTGCTGGCCGCCTTGCTCGCTGGCTGCAGCAGCCTGGCGCTGGCGGACCCGCTGGGCTACCGCGTGGAAATCGACACCAGCGCCTTTTCCGGCGCCGGCTTCCTCGACTTCGCCTTTATCGCCGGCAACAGCCCCGCACCGGGCGCCAGCGCCATCCTGAGCAATTTTTCGGGCGCCTTTGGCGCGCTGGAATCGCTGGAAGGCAGCGTCAGCGGCAGCGCGCCGGGCACCTTGACCTTCGGCAATAGCGGCGCCTACAACGACTGGTTCCAGAATGTGACCCTGGGCGGCAAGTTCGGCTTCAACATCGTCTTTGGCGGCGACTTCCTCACCACGGCCGGCAATGCGGGCACGACCTTTGGCGTGGGCTTGCTCGACGCCAGCGGCACGGCTTACCTGGGCAATGTGAATGGCAATGTGCTGCAGTTCGAACTGACGCCATTGAATGGCGGCGTGCCCGCCAGCATCGCCGGCAGCACCTATGCCAATATCGCTACGATCTCGGCCGTGCCGGAAGCGTCGGAATGGATGATGCTGACGGGCGGCCTGGCGCTGATCGGCTTTGCCTTGCGCCGGCGCCAGTTCGTCACGCCCGCGTAAATAGTCGTTGTCCCGCCTGAACACAGCGCGCCCTTGGTGCGCTGTTTTTTTTTCGCCTATTTATTCGGAATAGCTATAAATCAGGAAACTAAATTGTATTAGTCAGCGTTTTACGCTTGATGCATAGTCAAAAACTTGTCGAGCCGTCTAGTTTCTCAGGGAGGGCCGCCCACTTTTTTCGGGAGGATGCATCGATGCGCCGTCATATTCTGCTGCTGGACCCCGCGCCAGCCTCGCAAGCCTTGCTGGTGCATAACCTGCAAGGCGCCGGTTACCGGGTCAGCTGCGCCCTGGACGCGCGCGGCGCGCTGGCACTGCTGGCGGCGGAAGCGCCTGACTTGCTGCTGCTGGAGTGGGAATTGCCCGATGCGTCCGGCATCGCGCTGCTGCACCAGCTGCGGCAGGATGGCGCGCTGTTCGATTTGCCCATCATCATGGCCAGCGCGCGCGGCAGCGAGCAAGACAAAGTGCTGGCGCTGGAAAGCGGCGCCGACGATTACCTGTGCAAGCCCTTCGGCCCC
>CAUSDR010000240.1:0-8643 GCA_963530105.1 uncultured Janthinobacterium sp. | reverse complement strand
GTAACAAAAAGACACACTCAATTGGAAATTTTGTTGATAAATGTCATATAGTTAGTTACGTTTTGCATATCGGCATTGACGTGCCGAATGCATGCCCCCTTCCCTCGCACGCGCCTAAAGGATTTGCCATGAAACAATTAATCGCCCTCTGCATCGCCGCCGCGTTTGCCACGACCGCCTTTGCCGCCGCGCCGGAAGCGGCGCCCGTCGCGAAAACGGCGCAACAGTCCAAAATGACCACCTGCAATGCCGATGCCGCCGGCAAGAAAGGCGATGAGCGCAAGGCCTTCATGAAAGAATGCCTGAGCGCCAAGCCCGCGCCGGCCATGACGCAGCAAAACAAGATGAAAATGTGCAATGCGGACGCCAAGGACATGAAGGGCGATGCCCGCAAGGCCTTCATGAAGGAATGCCTGAGCGCGCCGAAGAAATAAGCGCCGCCATGCTCCCTCAGCGCCAGCCTCGCCGCTGGCGTTTTTTTGTTGCGGCCCGTCCCCCGCGCCAGGCAACCATGCCGAATGATCAAGATGACATGTTGAAAGATAGCGCGTAATATTTTTCATCATACTGCCCAGCTCGGCAGCACAGCATCCAGGGGAAAGGACGGCAGCGTGGCGGCGTCGAACGATCTCGCGCACTGGCGCGGCCAGATTTTTGCGCGCCTGCTGCAGGTAGTGTTGCTGCTCGGCATAGTCACGGCCATCCCCAGCGCCCTGCTGGCGGCGCGCGAAGCTATCTGGTCCATAGTCGCCATCGACGTGCTGGCCATCGCCTGGATCGCCGCCCTGTGGCACTGGCGCGCGGCGCCCTACCGCTGGCGGGTGGGGCAATTCCTGCTGATCGCCTACATCGTGGGCGTGGGCCTGCTGCTGAAGATCGGCCCCATCAGCCAGATCTACATGATGGTGATCCCCGTGCTGGCCGCCTTGCTGCTGGGCATGCAGCCGGCCGTGTGGGGCCTGGCCCTGACCGCGCTGACCATCTTCGTGCTGGGCCTGCATCCGGACGTCGCCCTGCAACTGCGTGGCGCGCCCGCTTCGCCCGTGCTGCGGGCGCTGATCATCGCCTTGAACTACCTGTTCATCGCCGCCGTGCTGACCCTGTCCTGCGCCTTCCTGCTGCGCCATCTCGAACATGCACTGGAGCGCCTGCAGGCCAGCGCGCTGTCGCTGGAACACAGCGCCGTCGCCCTGTCCACGCTGAATGCGGAACTGCGCTTGACGGCCACGGCCGTCGCCCGCCTGAACGACATGGTCATGATCGCGGAAGTGACGGATGCGCCGCCCGGCGCGCAGGCGGCGCCGGCCACGCGCATCATCTTCGTCAACGACGCCTTCGAACGCAACAGCGGCTACGCGCGCGCCGAAGTGCTGGGGCGCAGCCTGCTGTTCCAGCACGGGCCCGCCACCGATGCGGACGAGCTGGCGCGCGTCGCCGCCGCCATGGCCGGCGCCCAGCCGGCGCGGGCGGAACTGCTCAACTACAACAAGGCCGGCAAGGCGTACTGGGTCGAGGCGGAACTGGTGCCCTTCACGGATGCGGACGGCAGGCAGACGCACTGGGTGGCCGTCGAGCGCGAAATCGACGAGCGCAAGAAGTCGGAAGCGGATATCCACCGCCTGGCCTTTTACGACGTGCTGACGGGGCTGCCCAACCGGCGCCTGCTGATGGACCGCATCGGCCACTTGCTGGCCGCCGCGCCGCGCGAGAATAAAATCAGCGCGCTGATGTTCATCGACCTCGACCACTTCAAGCACATCAACGATGCGCGCGGCCACGCCACCGGCGACGCGCTGCTGCGCATGGCGGGCGAACGCCTGGCCGGGCTGATGCGCAAGGCCGATACGGTGGCGCGCCTGGGCGGCGACGAATTCGTCGTGCTGCTGGCGCACCTGGCCGATGACGTGGATGGCGCCGCCCGCGCGGCGGCCCAGGTGGCCGAGAAAATCCGCGGCGCCATCGCGCGCGACTTCGACATCGGCGCGCAGTCCTACCACTGCTCGGCCAGCATCGGCGTGACCCTGCTGCCGACAGCGGCCCGGCAGGCGCACGACCTGCTGCGCGAAGCGGACATCGCCATGTACCGCGCCAAGGCGGAAGGACGCAATGGCATCGCCTTCTTTGAAACGGCCATGCAGGCGGGCGTGGAGCGGCGCCTGACCCTGGAGCGGGCGCTGGCGCGCGCCCTCGATGCGGGCCAGTTGCAGATGCACGTGCAGCCGCAGGTCGACCGCCACGGCCGGATCACGGGCGCCGAACTGCTGATGCGCTGGCCGCAGGCGGACGGCACGCACATCGCGCCCGGCCTCTTCATCCCCATCGCCGAGGAATCGGGCCTGATCGTGCGCCTGGGTAACTGGGCGCTGCGCGAAGCGTGCCGCGCCGCCGCGCTGCTGGCGCAGGCCGGCCAGCCCCTCGCCCTGTCGGTGAACGTCAGTCCCGCGCAGTTTCGCCAGCCCGATTTCCCCGCACGCGTGCAGGCGGCGCTGGCCGAGCACGGCACGCCGGCCGCCGCCCTGATCCTGGAATTGACGGAAGGCTTGCTGATCGACCAGCGCGACGCCTCGCTGGCGCGCATGCACGCACTGGCCGCCCTGGGCATCCGCTTTTCCATCGACGACTTCGGCACCGGCTATTCCAGCCTGGCCTACCTGACCTCGATGCCGCTGTACGAACTGAAAATCGACAAGCGCTTCATCGACGACACGCCGCACGAGGCGCGCGACACGGCCATCGTGCAAGCCATCCTGGCCATGGCGCGCCACCTGGGCTTGCGCGTGGTGGCCGAAGGCGTGGAAACGCAGGCGCAGGCCGACTTCCTGATCGCCCATGATTGCGACGGCTTGCAAGGCTACCTGTATGCCACGCCCATGCCGCTGGACGACTTTATCGCCTGGCTGGCCCGCCAGCAGGCTTAGCTTTCAGACATTTCCTGCATGAAACTCCTCCGCTAGAATACCGGCCTCGTAGCCCTGCACCTTCACCGCCCTTTCCTGTAAAGTGATCTCCGATGCGTCTGGTTCTTCCCCTGTTGGCCCGTCCACTGCTGCTGACCTTGCTTGCAGCCGCCCTGCCCGCCGTCCATGCGGCCCCCTCCACCCCGGCCGCCGCGCCGACGCCGATCACGCTGGACCAGGCGATGGCCGATCCCGACTGGATCGGCACGCCCGTCGAAGCGGCCTGGTGGGGCTGGAACGGCCAGCTGTATTACAAGCAGAAGCGCCTCGGCTCGCCATTGCGCGACACCTACCAGTTGTCTGGCGCGAACGCCAAGCTCAATAGCGGCAAGAAAGTCGATGACGCGCAGCTGGCCAACCTCGACGGCCAGCAAATGGTGGTCAACCGGGCCGGCACGCGCGCCATCCTGCTGCGCAACGACGACTTGTTCGAGCGCGACCTGAAAAACGGCGCCCTGGTGCAGATCACGCGCGGCGTGTCGGCCATCAGCGATCCGCAATACTCCGCCGACGGCGGCGCCGTGCAATACCGCAGCGGCACCGACTGGTTCAGCTGGAACCGCGCCGAGCGCTTGAGCGCGCCCGTGGCCCTGTTGCGCGCGGCCAAGGACCCGGACGCCAAGCCGGAAGCCGACAGCCAGCGCGACCTGCAGCTGCGCCTGATCGTCAACCTGGCGCGCCAGAAGGAAGACCGCGACGCCAGCCGCGAGCGCCGCCACGCAGAGCGCCGCCTGGACGCCACGCGGGCGCCGGAACCGATCTACCTGGGCGAAAAAGTCACGATTACCGGCAGCGCGCTGTCGCCGGACGGCCGCTGGCTGCTGTTCGTCACGCAAGACAAGGCTGCCGAAAAAGGCAAGCTGGGCAAACTGGCCCGTTACGTCACGGAAACGGGCTACCCGGACGTGGACGACGAGCGCACGCGCGTGGGCCGCAACATGCCGATCGCGCAAAGCTTGAAACTGGCCGACCTGCGCACGGGCACCGTGCGCGAGATCGCCTTCGACAGCCTGCCCGGCATCGCCACCGATCCGCTGGCGGCGCTGCGTGCCGAACAGAAACTCACGCCCCTGAAGGGCAACCGCGCCGTGCGCGTCGACGCCCAGCGCGACGGCATCGCCTGGACCGATGACGGTTCGCGCGTGGCCGTGCGCGTGCGCGCCATCGACAACAAGGACCGCTGGCTCGCCAACGTCGACCTGGCCAGCGGCGCCCTCGTGCCCGTGCACCGCATCAGCGACGCGGCCTGGGTCAACCGCCGCGCCGACGAATTCGGCTGGCTGCCCGACAACGCCACCCTGTGGTATCTGTCCGAGGAAAGCGGCTATGCCCACCTGTACACGAAAACCGGCGCCGCGCCCGCGCGCGCATTGACCAGCGGCAAATGGGAAGTGAGCAATGTCGAGTGGAGCCGCGACGGCAAGCACGCGTATTTCATCTGCAACCCGCAGGCGCCGGGCACCTATGAAGTGTGCGCCAGCACGGCGAAAGAGGGCGGCGCGCGCGAAGTGACCAGCTTGAAAGGCGTGGAAAACTTCGGCCTGTCGCCCGACAACGGCAAGCTGCTGGTGCGCTATTCCACCAGCTACGTGCCGGCCCAGCTGGCCACAATTGCCGTTACCGGCGGCAAGGCGGCTATCCTGACGGATACGCGCAGCGATGCCTTCAAGGCGCGCCACTGGGTCATGCCGCAGCTGGTGCAAGTGCCATCGACGCATGGCGCGGCGCCCATCTGGGCCAAGCTGTACCGCCCTGCAACGCTGGAAGCGGGCAAACAGTATCCGATCGTCATGTTCGCCCACGGCGCCGGCTACCTGCAGAACGTGACGGAACGCTATCCCGTGTATTTCCGCGAACAGATGTTCCACAACCTGCTGGTGGAACAGGGTTATATCGTGCTCGACGTCGACTACCGCGCCTCGCTCGGCTACGGCAGCGCCTGGCGCACGGCCATCTACCGCCAGATGGGCCACCCGGAACTGGAAGATTTTATCGACGGCGCCAATTGGCTGGCACAGCAGCACCAGGGCGACATCCGGAACGTGGGCATCTATGGCGGCAGCTACGGCGGCTTCATGAGCCTGATGGCCCTGATGCGCGCGCCGGACGTCTTCAAGTCGGGCGCCGCGCTGCGCCCAGTGACGGACTGGACGACGTACAACCACGAGTACACGGCGAACATCCTGAACACGCCGGAACTCGATCCGCAAGCGTATAAAATCTCTTCGCCGATCGAATACGCGGACAAGCTGACGGGCAATCTGCTGATCGCCCACGGCATGATCGACGACAACGTGTTTTACCAGGATTCCGTGCGCCTGTCGCAGCGTTTGATCGAGCTCAAAAAGGATAACTGGGAAATGGCCAGCTACCCGATGGAGCGCCACGGCTTCGTGCAGCCGGAAGCGTGGTATGACGAATACCGCCGCATCTATCAGTTGTTCCAGAGAACCTTGAAATAAACCCCGATGCCCGCTTGATGCGGGCATTGTTTTCACCCCACAGCAAACAGGCCGGGTTGGCAATCACTCAGTCAAACGGCACGGGCCGCGGCGTCGCGTCGCCCGATGGCGGCAGGATCGGCAGCACGATATGCGGCTGCTTGCCCGTCAGGGTTTTCAGGAAGGCCACCAGTTTCGCGTTCTCGTCCGGCGTAAACGTGCGCCCCAGCTGCAGGCGGCCCATCACGTCGACGGCCTGCGTCAGGGTCGCCGCCTCGCCATCGTGGAAGTAGGGGTAGGTCAGCTCCACGTTGCGCAGGGTCGGCACCTTGAAATTGAAGCGGTCCGCATCCTTGCCCGTCACGGCCGCGCGCCCCTCCGTCGTCATGGCCGTCTTGTACGGCGCGACGATACCCATCTTCTGGAAGGTATTGCCGCCCACGGCGGGACCGTTATGACAGGCGATGCAGCCGCTCGTCTTGAATAGCTGGTAGCCGGCCAGCTCGTCTTTCGTCAGCGCGCTTTTCTTGCCCATCAACCACTGGTCAAAGCGCGAATCGGGCGTCACCAGCACCTCTTCGAAGGCGGCGATGGCGCGCGTGACTTGCTCGATGGTCAGCTTGTCCTGGCCAAACACTTGCTTGAATTCCTTGCGGTAGGCGGGAATCGAGGCCAGCACGTCGATGGCGAGGTCATGCGTAAAAGCCATCTCGCCCGGATTGGCGATGGGGCCGCCCGCCTGCTCCTGCAAATCCTTGGCGCGACCATCCCAGAATTGCGCCACGTTCATGCTGGAATTGAGCACCGTGGGCGAATTGATGGGACCGCGCTGCCAGTTGTGGCCGATCGACGTCTTGATGTTATCCGTGCCGCCCATGCTGAGGTTATGGCAGCTGTTGCAGGAAATAAAGCCCGAGCGCGACAGGCGGGGATCGAAGAACAGTTTTTTACCCAGTTCGACCATCGCCGGATTGGCGACCTTGCTGGCGGCGATGGGCTGGATCGGCTCCTTGTCGGCGGCGTGGACGACACCGCCAAAAGCCAGGCCGGCGATGAAGAGGAAGGGTGAGAGGCTGCGGCGCATAGTGTAACTCCTGGAAACATTCCCGAATCGGCGGCGCGCACCGGCGCGGGAATGCGGCGCGCCGGCCCGGTCGCCACCCGTACATCGCAAGATTGGATGTTGATTTATATTAACTTTGACTGCTTGGCAATGAAAATGACCGGGATCAAGGTTCTGCCAGCGCGCGAATTGCGCTTGCCATTTGAGCAAGCGTGGCACATGATGCAGGCATGACGACATCCACCACCTCCGCCCTGCTGCGCGCCGCGTGCGCCACTTTCCTGTTGCTGACGGCCAGCGCCTGCGGCAGCGCGCCCAAGCAAGACGCGGTTCCCGCGCCAGGCAATGCCGGCTTGCTGGCGCAAATCCAGGCGGAAGTGGGCGCCGCCGCTTGCGATTCCACCCAGCAATGCCAAACCATCGCCATCGGCGCCAAGGCGTGCGGCGGTCCCGAACGCTACCTGGCCTGGTCCAGCAAGGATAATGACGGCAAGAAACTCAAGGCCCTGGCCCTGGCGCAGGCCGAAGCGAGCCGCAAGCAGCAGCAGGCCGATGGCATGATGTCCACCTGTTCCATCGTCACGGACCCGGGCGCCATTTGCCAGGCGGGACGCTGCGTGCTGCAAAAGAGCGGCATGGGCGGCAGCTCGGCAATGTAAAAAAGCCGCTGGATCAGCGGCTTGCCTGGATCAGCAACGGATCAGGACTGCAGCTGCAAGGTCTTGGCGATACGGCTTTCCACCTTTTCGCCCGCGCCCGACATGGCGCTCTTGCTTTCCTTGCGCAGCAACAATAAACGGTCGCCATGCACGCCGTATTGGCGCGTCTCGTCCGTTTTCTGCGTAAAGCTGACGACGACAAAGGCGCGCCCGCTGACATCGACATGAAAATGGCTGGCCAGCGGCGTGCCATCCGCGGCGATCCACACGTCGATGCCGCCGTCGAACTTTTTGACATACTTGCGGTCTTTTTCCGGCACCTTGTCGAGCGACAGGGTAAAACTGAGCAGGCGCGCCGGCTTGCCCTTGTAGCTGTCCATCTTTTCGCCGCTGAACACGGCTTCGTCGATCTCGCGCGACAGCGCGCCCGCCGCCGACACCATGGCGCGCAGCTCCGTCGCCTTCATTTCCCCCAGCGCAAAGCCGATCGGCGTCTTGACCTTCGGATCCTTCACCTTGGCGCGCTGTTCGGCCTCGACCTTCGCCAGCAATTCCTTGCTGTAAAGCACTTGCAAGCCCGCCGGCCCCGCGTCGACGGCCACCGTAGCCTGGCCGCTATCTTCTTCCGCTTCCTTGCCTTCGCCTTCGCGCCGCCAGGTTTTCGATTCCACCTGCGCCTTGAGAGGCGCTTGCCCCTGCAGCCGCGCCAGGGCCGCCGTCAAATCGGCCAGGCCATCGGCCCGGGCCGTCCCGCACACGCCCGTGAACAAGCCGGCCAGCACCAGCCATTGCACGCTATTTCGTCGCTGCATCGTCGCATCCTCTTGGTACATTTGAATGCCAAAACACCATGTTTTGGCCATCTGTTGCATTTGAACACAGCTTGCTCTGGTCAGGTGGAAAGTCTTTCTGCTATAATTCGCCGCCTTGGCCTGGTAGCTCAGTCGGTAGAGCAGAGGATTGAAAATCCTTGTGTCGGTGGTTCGATTCCGCCCCGGGCCACCAAGAATTCAGCAGTAAATAGCAAAAAGCCAACCTTCGGGTTGGCTTTTTTGTTTTTCTCCAGCAAAAACCTGACATCCCGCCGCTGTGTACGCAAACGTACGGACTGCGGCTGCGCAAGAGCACATGCTGCAGGCAGACCACTCCCCCTTCCCGCCGCCAGCGTCCTGCGCGACACGCGGGAACGGTCAACTGGCCGGATTTTCCGCCACACCGCCATGCGAAACTCGCGCCCGACGCCGTCGAGCCGTTCCGTACTTAACGGCACACTGCCAAAGGATGCACATGAAACCTACCCTGATATTGCTCGCACTCGCCTCTACCCTTGCCTTGACCGCTTGCCAGCGCGAAGCGCCACCGGCGCCCACCGTCGTGCAAGTCGTCCCCGGCGCGCCTGGCCCTGCCGGTGCCACCGGTGCCCCGGGTGCGGACGCGCCAGCCGGTGCGACGGGCGCCACCGGCGCCACGGGCCAGACGGGCGACAGCGGCGCACAAGGCAATGATGGCGCCAAGGGCGAAGT
>CAUSDR010000239.1:0-8723 GCA_963530105.1 uncultured Janthinobacterium sp. | reverse complement strand
GTTATCATGTCGCTCATGCTTTTCTCCTTAAGGTATTGCGTTGGCAAATGTCGGCTTACGCTGCGCCCCGCCGACCTACGTTCATTGCTCAAGTAAACATGTAGGTCGGCTGGGCGGGGCATGCCCCCGCGCAAGCCGACGCAGTGTCAATGCGCTTCGTCCCAATTGCGGCCGACGCCCACTTCCGCCGTCAGCGGCACTTTCAGCGCGGCCACGCCCGCCATCAGTTCCGGCAGCTTGCGCTTGACCAGTTCCAGTTCGGCGTCCGGCATTTCCAGCACCAGTTCATCGTGCACCTGCATGATCATCTTCGTCTGCAAGCCGTCCGTTTCCAGCCAGCCTTGCACGGCGATCATGGCCAGCTTGATCAGGTCGGCGGCCGTGCCCTGCATGGGCGCGTTGATGGCCGCCCGTTCCGCGCCCTGGCGGCGCGGGCCGTTCGGCGAATTGATTTCCGGCAACCACAGGCGGCGGCCGAACACGGTTTCCACGTAGCCGCGCGCCTTGGCTTGCTGGCGCGTGTCTTCCATGTACTGTTTCACGCCGGAAAAACGGGCAAAGTAGCGGTCGATATAGCTTTGCGCGGCCGTGCGGTCCACGCCCAGGTTACCGGCCAAGCCGAAGGCGCTCATGCCATAGATCAAACCGAAGTTGATGACCTTGGCATAGCGGCGCTGCTCGCTCTGCACTTCCGCGGCCGGCACGCCGAAGATTTCGGCAGCCGTGGCGCGGTGAATGTCGATGCCGTCGGCAAACGCGCGCAGCATGGCTTCGTCGCCCGAGATATGCGCCATGATGCGCAATTCGATCTGCGAATAGTCGGCCGAGACGATGTGGCTGCCCGGCGGCGCAATGAACGCTTCGCGGATGCGGCGCCCTTCCGCGCTGCGGATGGGGATATTCTGCAAGTTCGGGTCGTTCGACGCCAAACGCCCCGTCACGGCCACGGCTTGCGCATAATTCGTATGCACGCGGCCCGTGGTGACATTGATCATCTTCGGCAATTTGTCGGTGTAGGTCGACTTCAGCTTGGCCATGCCGCGGTATTCCAGCAGCACCTTGGGCAGCGGATAATCCTCGGCCAGCTTTTGCAGCACCTCTTCATCCGTCGACGGCGCGCCCGTCGGGGTTTTTTTCACCACCGGCAACTTCAACTTTTCAAAGAAGATTTCGCCGATCTGCTTGGGCGAACCCAGGTTGAACGGCTGCTCGGCCAGTTCATACGCCTTGGTTTCCAGTTCCAGAATCTTCACGGCCAGCTCGGCCGACTGGATGTTGAGCAGGGCGTCATCGATCAGCACGCCGTTGCGCTCGATCTTTTGCAAGACCACGGCCGTCGGCATCTCGATCTTTTCGTAGATGAAGGTCAGCTTCTCATCATTGGCCACATTGCCCCACATGGCATTGTGCAAGCGCAAGGTAACGTCGGCATCCTCGGCCGCATATTTGGCCGCCTGCTCCACTTCCACCTGGTTGAAGGTGATCTGCTTGGCGCCCTTGCCGCACACGTCCTCGAACGGAATCGTCGTGTAGTTCAGGTGGCGCAGGGCCAAGCTGTCCATGTCGTGCTTCTTGTGCGACTCGAACACATACGATTCAAGCAGGGTATCGTGGGCGATGCCGCGCAAGGTGACGCCATGGTTGGCGAAGATGTGGCTGTCATATTTCAGGTTCTGGCCCAGCTTGGGCTTGTTTTCATCTTCCAGCCACGGACGCAGCTTCGCCAGCACGTGCTCGCGCGACAACTGGTCCGGCGCGCCCGCGTAATCGTGGGCCAGCGGGATGTAGCAGGCGCTGTGCTCGGCGACCGACAGGGAAATGCCGACCATTTGCGCCGTCATCGGTTCCAGCGACGTGGTTTCCGTATCGACGGCCGTCAATGCCGCCGCGTCGATGAGGGCGATCCACTTGTCCAGTTGCGCGTCCGTCAACACGGTTTCATACACGGCTTCCGGTGCTGGCGCCGCGTCGGCGAACATGTCGCCCGTGGTGTTCGCGGCAGCGGCACCGGCGGCGCCAGGCGCGCCAACCGGCGACATCGGCGGCGCGGCCGCGCCCAGTTCGCGCAGCAGGGCCTTGAAACCGTAGCGGTTAAAAAAGGCCAGCAATGCTTCCTTGTCTTCCTGTTTCGCCGCCAGCGAGTCGGCGATGCTGCCCATGTGTTCGGACAGGTCGCAATCGGTCTTGACGGTGATCAAGGCGCGCGCCTGCGGCAGCCATGGCAGGGCCGTGCGCAGGTTTTCGCCCACGGCGCCGCCCACACTGGCCGCGTTTTCCATGATGCCTTCCAGGCTGTCGTACTGCGTCAGCCATTTGACGGCCGTTTTCGGGCCGCATTTCGACACGCCCGGCACGTTGTCGACCGTATCGCCGATCAGCGACAGGTAATCGATGATGCGGTTCGGCGGCACGCCGAACTTGGCCAGCACGGCCGCTTCATCGAGCTTTTCATTGCTCATGGTATTGATCAGCGTGACCTGGCTGTTGACCAGCTGCGCCAGGTCCTTGTCGCCCGTGGACACCACCACGTTCATGCCGGCGGCGGCCGCCTGCACGGCCAGGGTACCGATGACGTCGTCCGCTTCCACGCCGTCGACCATGAGGATGGGCCAGCCCATGGCGCGCACGGCTTCGTGGATGGGTTCGATCTGCAGGCGCAGGTCGTCCGGCATCGAGGCACGCGTGGCCTTGTACTCCGGATACATGTCATCACGGAAAGTTTTACCCTTGGCATCGAAGACGCAGGCGATGTAGGCGGCCGGGTAGTCGGCGCGCAGGCGGCGCAGCATGTTGACCATGCCGTGCATGGCGCCCGTGGGATAACCGTCCGGGCTGCGCAGGTCGGGCAGCGCATGGAAGGCGCGATAAAGGTAACTGGAACCGTCGACTAACAGCAGGGTGTTTTGCATAATGCCAATAAAATAAGGTGAACCGCGCCTGCCTGGGAGAAACAGCGGCGGGCGGGTGGAATATCGCACAATTATCGCAGAGTTTAGGGCCGCGCCACCGGCTGCGCGGCGCGTGTTTTTTCCGCTTCCCGCCGGGCCAGCCGCCCCGCCCGGCCGCCCTGGCGATGGCCGGTGCCGGTTTGCGCGCTTTTAATCAGCGCATTCAAGCAGCATTGCTTACCAGTTTGTTACAATGCCCTATAGATAAATTGACGGCATGACCCCACTGCACGCGCTGCAGTCCACACATGGAAGCGAACCCCATCATGATGCGTACCTCGACACTCTGGAAATTCCTCGCCCTGCCGCTGCTGGCATGCTCCGCCATTGTCAGCGCCCAGACGCCAGCCAAGCCCAGCGACGCGCCACCGCAGCTGGAGCGCATCGAGGAAATGGGCGAAGCGCCCATTACCGTTGCGCCAGCGGCCACCAAGCAACAGATCACGGAAAAACGCGAAGCGGGCGTCACCAGCGAAGTGAAAGTCACCAGCGGCGGCAGCACGTATTACATGAAGCCGGCTGCCGGCGCCGACCCGGCCAACAGCGCCACCTTGCGCGGCCCGCAATGGAAAGTGCTGGAATTCGACCTGGGCAAGAAGAAACAGAAACAGCGCGATGAAGAAGCCGCTGACGCACCAGCCCCTCCCGTGCCTGCGAAGTAAGCAGCGACGCGCCCCTGCCCTGCCCCGGCCACACGCGGGGCGGCCGGCTTTTTTCCCTTTTTGACCTCATTCTTTTTCCCCATGGCAGTTTTTACCGCGCTACACCTGGACGATATCGGCCAGTGGATCACGCAATTTCCACTCGGCAAGCCTCTGGCGCTCAAAGGCATCGCTTCCGGCATCGAAAACAGCAATTTCTTCCTGAGCACCGAGCGCGGCGAGTACGTGCTGACGATCTTTGAAAACCTCAGCTTCGAGCAATTGCCGTTTTACTTGCAACTGATGCGCCACCTGGCCGACCGCGGCGTGCTGGTGCCCGCGCCGATCGCCAATGCGAACGGCGAACTGGTGACGGCCCTGCAAGGCAAGCCGGCCGCCATCGTCAGCAAACTCGACGGCAGCTCGCAAATGGCGCCGCAAGCCGTGCATTGCGCGGCCGTCGGCGCCATGCTGGCGAAGATGCACCTGGCGGCGCAGGACTTCCCCCTGCAGCAGCCGAACCTGCGCGGCCTGGAATGGTGGAACAGCACCACGCCGCTGGTCTTGCCGCACCTGGACGATGCCCGTGCGCATTTGCTGCGCGCGGAAATCCATTTCCAGGACGCCTTTGCCGCCTGCGCCACGTATAAAGCCATTCCGCGCGGTCCCGTGCATGCCGACTTGTTCCGCAACAACGTCATGTTTGACGGCGAACAACTGACGGGCTTTTTCGACTTTTACTTTGCCGGCTGCGATACCTGGCTGTTCGACGTAGCCGTCACCGTCAACGACTGGTGCGTGGACCTGGACACGGGCGTGCTCGACACCACCCGCGTGCGCGCCCTGCTCGACGCCTACCACGCCGTGCGGCCGTTCACGGCCGAAGAACACACGGCATGGCAGCCGATGCTGCGCGCCGCCGCCCTGCGTTTCTGGCTGTCGCGCCTGTACGATTACTACCAGCCGCGCGCAGCCGAAATGCTGACGCCGCACGATCCCACGCATTTCGAACGCATTTTGCGCGAACGGATTGCCACACCTGCACCGGAACTGTTTTAAAAAATGGAAAAATTACCTGCAAGTACAGGCTGGCTCTGGGTGAAACAAGGCTTCGGCCTGTTTCGCAAGCAGCCCGGCGGCATGTCGATGCTGTTTCTCGGCTATATGTTCTGCATGCTGGCCGTCAGCATCGTCCCGCTGCTGGGACAATTGCTGCCCGTCATCCTCGTCCCCGTGTTTTCCGTCGCCTTCGTGCAAGGCTGCCTGAACATCGACCAGGGCAAGCGTGTCCTGCCCAGCCTGCTGCTCTCGGGCTTCCGCAAGCCCGCCTTCCCCGTGCTGTTCGGCCTGGGCGTGCTGTATATCATCATGGCCATCCTCGCCATCGGCGCCTCGACCCTCGTTGACGGCGGCGTGCTGTGGCAAATGGTCACGGGCCAGCTGGACCAGGAAGCGGCCAAGGAAGCCATCCTCAATTCGAATATCGGCCTGGCCATCCTGACGGCCATCGCGCTGTACGTGCCGGCCGCCATGGCCTTCTGCTTTGCCGCGCCGCTGATCTACTGGCAAAAAGTGAGCCTGGGCAAGTCGCTATTCTTCAGCTTTTTCGCCGTCTGGCGTTCGCTGTCGGCCTTCATCGTCTTTGCCGCCACCTGGTTCGCCATCAGCGTCGTCACCAGCCAGTTGCTGGCCGTCATCTTTGGCCGCAGCCCGCTGATGATGCAGCTGATGATGCCGCTGTCAATGATACTCACCATCATCATGCATTGCTCGTTCTACGCCGCCTACCGCCAGATCTTCGGCGTGCCCGTCGATGAGGGCAAGACAGTGTCGCTGGACAAGCCGAACGACTGATTTTCATTGCGCACGAAAAAAGGGCAGCCTGCGCAGGCTGCCCTTTTTTATTCTTGCCCGGCAAACTCAGGCGGGGGCCGGATGCGCGGGACCGAAGGCTGCGCGCAATCCGGCCTGCGCGGCTGCCCCCGGCATTCAGGCCGACTCAGCGGCCCAACCGCTCCAGCTTGGCAATCCCCAGGTCCAGCACCTTCATGCCGTGCTGGCCGAAGTTGATTTGCGCGCGCGCATTGCCGCCGCCGCCTTCGATATTGACGATCACGCCTTCGCCGAACTTGGCGTGCGCCACGGATTCGCCGATGCGCCAGCCGCCGCCCGTGGCTTTTTGCGCGATCTTTTGCGCAATCGCATTATCCGACCCCAGGCTGGCCACTTTGGGCGCCTCGTCCCAGGCCGACTTGCGGTTGCCGAACCAGTTGGCCTGCACCTTCGGCGACAGCCATTTCAGCGATTCTTCCGGCAATTCATCGAAGAAGCGCGACTTCATGTTGTAGCGCGTCTGGCCATGCAGCATGCGCGTCTGCGAAAAGCTCATATATAAACGCTTGCGCGCGCGCGTGATGGCCACGTACATCAGGCGGCGTTCCTCTTCCACGCCGTTGTCTTCCTTCGAGCTGCTTTCGTGCGGGAACAGGCCCTCTTCCAGGCCGGTGATGAACACATTGTCGAATTCCAGGCCCTTGGCCGAGTGCACCGTCATCATCTGCAGCGCATCCTGGCCCGCCTGCGCCTGGTTATCCCCGGCTTCCAGCGACGCGTGCGATAAAAACGCGGAAAGCGGCGACATCACGGCCGGCAGCGGCGCGTCGGCGTCCAGGATCTCGATGCCATCCTGGTTCACGACGGGCGCGCCAGACTGCGCCTGGGCGGCTGGCCCCAGATGCGCGGGCGCGCCCTGGCCGAAACCTTCCTCGGAAATGAACTGGCTGGCCGCGCTGACCATCTGCTCCAAGTTCTCGATGCGGTCGGCGCCTTCCTTTTCATTCTGATAATGCTGCAGCAAGGTACTCGCTTCCAGCACCACGCGCACCATTTCCGGCAGCGACAGTTGCTGCGTTTCAAAGCGCACGCCTTCGATCAGCTTGACGAAGCCGGCCAGCACGCTGCCCGCCTTGCCCGCCACGTATGGCACGGCCGCATACAGGGAAATGCCATACTGTTCCGACGCCGCCTGCAATTGCTCGATCGAGCGCATGCCGATGCCGCGCGTGGGGAAATTGACCACGCGCAAGAAGGCGGAATCATTGTGCGGATTATCCATCAATTGCAAATAAGCAATCGCGTGCTTGACCTCGGCGCGCTGGAAGTAGCGCTGGCCGCCGTACACGTGGTACGGAATGGCGGCCGAGAACAGCGCGTGCTCGATCACGCGCGACTGCGCGTTGGAACGGTACAGAATCGCGATTTCACTGCGCGAAGCGCCCTCGGCGATCAGGCTTTTCGCCTCTTCGATGATCCACTGCGCTTCCTGCAAGTCGGAACTGGCTTCGTACACGCGCACCTGCTCGCCATGGCCCGCATCCGTGCGCAGGTTCTTGCCCAGGCGTTTGCTATTGTTCGCGATCAAGACGTTGGCGCTGTCGAGAATGTGGCCGTGCGAGCGGTAGTTCTGCTCCAGCTTGATCAAATTCTTCACCTGGAACTCGTGCTCGAAGGCGCTCATGTTGCCCACGTTGGCGCCGCGGAAGGCATAGATGCTCTGGTCGTCGTCGCCGACGGCAAACAGAGCGCCGCCATCGCGGCTGCCGTGGCCCGCCAGCAATTTGAGCCAGTTGTATTGCAGGTTATTCGTATCCTGGAACTCGTCGACGAGGATGTGGCGGAAGCGCGCCTGGTAGTGCTCGCGCAAGGGCTGGTTGCGGCTCAGCAATTCATACGTGCGCAGCAGCAATTCGGCAAAATCGACGACGCCTTCGCGCTGGCACTGGTCATCGTACAGCTGGTACAGCTCGACCATCTTGCGCTCGTGCGCGTCGTACGCTTCCACGTCCGTGGCGCGCAAGCCCTGGTCCTTGGCGTTGTTGATGAAATACATCACCGTCTTCGGCGGGAATTTTTCATCGTCAATATTGTTTGCCTTCAACAAACGCTTGATCACGGACAACTGATCCTGCGAATCGAGGATCTGGAAGGTCTGCGGCAAGGCGGCGTCGCGGTAGTGCGTGCGCAGCAAGCGGTTGCACAGGCCGTGGAAGGTGCCGATCCACATGCCGCGCGTGTTGATTGGCAGCATGGCCGACAAGCGCGTGAGCATTTCCTTGGCGGCCTTGTTGGTAAAGGTCACGGCCAGGATGCCGGGCGGCGAAACCTGCTGGGTCTGGATCAGCCACGCGATGCGGGTGGTCAGCACGCGGGTCTTGCCCGAGCCGGCGCCCGCCAGGATCAGCGCATTCTGCGCCGGCAGGGTGACGGCGGCCAGTTGTTCGGGATTGAGGTTGTGAAGAAGATTTTGCATGCCGTGATTATACCGGCATGGCTAAAAATACTGTGCATTTGTCCAGCGGTCGCGGCGCATGCGCCGTGCGCGCGCTACAATCGGCGTTCCCGCCACCCTGAAAAAATCGCCGCCCATGCCACCTCCCAGCCACATCGACGGCGCCCGCGTACTGGCCTGGGCCTGGTCCGACTTGCCGTTCGGCCACGTTGGCAGTGAAGACGGCAGTGCGCCCATCGCCATCCATGGCCTGGCCCTGTGCCAGTATGCGGGTGAAAGCAGCGTCTACCGTTTCAGCTGCGACGCGCAATGGGACAGCGTGCAGGACGAGCGCTACGCCAGTGCGGACGAGGCCAGGCAGCAGTTGCCGGTGCAATACCGCGCCGTGGCCGCCACCTGGCATCCAGGCTGACGCGACAGCTTACGTACGCCAGTTGCGAGCGTCTTCGGCTTGCAGCGCGTCAGGAGCGCGGCAGGCGTGAGCAGGCCGCATGGCGAGCCATGCAACGACGGTCAACGCCGTCCCCGCTTCCGAGCGGCGCCAGCGGCGGACGATGCATCTGCCGGGACAGGCTTTCAGCGCACCTGCCGCGCCTTGCCTTCGCTTAGAGCCTGGGCAATCACCTGGCGCGTGACCTTGTCGGCCGCCTTCGATGCTTTCCCCTGCTGGCGGCCCAGCTCGCCCATCTGCTTGCCCAGCGCATCCATCGGCTTGCCGCGCGCATCCATCTGGCGCGACAGCGCCTCGGTCTTGTCCGCTTCCCGCTCCTGGACGCTGGCGATGCGGTCGTTGATCTCTTCCATGGCATCCTGCGCATCTTCCATCTGCTGCTGCAAGCGTTCCAC
>CAUSDR010000238.1:0-8772 GCA_963530105.1 uncultured Janthinobacterium sp. | reverse complement strand
TGCGCTCCCTGCGCGCCCTGCCGTATGCGGCCGCCGCCATGCTGCTGCTGTGCGTGGGCGCGGGCGGCTACCAGTGGTGGCAGCAGCCCGTGTTCAGCCAGGCGTATGCCACGCAGCGGGGCCAGCGCCTGGCCGTCGCCCTGCCCGACGGCAGCAGCCTGCAGCTCGATACGGCCACGCAGCTGCACGTCACCCTGTACCGCCAGCGGCGCGAAGTGCGCCTGGCGCACGGCGAGGCGCTGTTCCAGGTGCAATCGAAACAGGGCCAGCCTTTCGACGTGCTCAGCGGTCCCTTGACAGTGACGGTGGTGGGCACGCAGTTTTCCGTGCGCAACACCCTGGACCACGACGGCAGCCTGCGCGTGGCCGTGCAGCAAGGCCACGTGCGCGTGGCAGGCGCGGCGCAAGACCTGGTCGAGCTGACTGCCGGCCAGGGCGTCAGCAGCGATGCGGGTGGCCGCCTGTCCGCCGTCGCCAGCCTGGCGCCGGACAGCGTGGCGCCATGGCGCACGGGCAGGGTCACCTTCGACAACGTGCCGCTGGGAGCGGCGCTGGCCGAGTTCGAGCGCTATGGCGACACGGGCTTCGTCGTGCGCGACGCGGCCGTCGCCAGCCTGCGCATCGGCGGCAGCTTCAGCCTGACCCAGCCCGACCGCTTTGCCGCCGCCCTGCCGCAGCTCTTGCCCGTGCAAATCGTGCGCAGCGGCGCCACCAGCACCATCAGCATGGCGCCGAAAGCCGCCGCGCAGGCGCCGGCGATGCACCTCCCCAAAAATAAATGAAAATAAGTCGCATTCTCAGGTGAGGGTTTGGCCCGCTGCCGCGTCTACCACGTTAATCGACAACACATTAACCTGGAGAAACGCAACATGTGGTCCCCTCGCTTCAACTTGCAACCCGTCCCCCTCGCCCTGGCCGCCATGCTGACACTGGGCAGCATGCCACTGGCGCAGGCGCAAACGCCCGCCGTCAAATTGGCCATCGCGTCACAACCGCTGGGAGCCGCGCTGAACGAACTGGCGCGGCAAGCCAATTTGCAACTGCTGTTCGCGCCCGAACTGGTAGCCGGCAAGATGGCGCCAGCCGTCAGCGGCACCCTGAGCGTGGCCGACAGCCTGGAACGCCTGCTGGCCGGCAGCGGCCTGACGGCCAGCATCGATGGCAGCAGCGTCATCATCCGCCCAGCGCCCGCCGCCACGGGCAAGGTGGCGACCCTGGCGGAAATCACCGTCAGCGCGCGCCAGGACCCCGTCATCGACAGCGAACTGACGAAGTCGTATGCGGCGCAGGCCGTGAGCATCGGCAAGGGCCAGCAAAGCCTGCGCGAGATTCCCCAGTCCATCTCCGTGCTGACGCGCCAGCAATTGAACGACCAGAACCTGCTGAGCCTGGACGACGCCATGCGCGGCGTGACGGGCATCACCGTCGAGGCCAGCAGCACGGGCGGCAACCACGGCAACTTTTACTCGCGCGGCTATGCGCTCGACGCGGTGCAGGTCGATGGCGTGATGACGCCGGCCAGCACGGGCAACGACTTGTCGGCCGGCTTCGGCCTGGCCATCTACGACCGGGTGGAAGTGCTGCGCGGGCCGGCCGGTCTGTTCCAGGGCGCGGGCGACCCGGGCGGCACCATCAACCTGGTGCGCAAGCGGGCGCGCGACACCTTCGCCGCCAGCGGCGTGCTCAGCGCAGGCTCCTGGGACCGCTACTACGCAGAAGCGGACGTGACGGGACCGTTGCGCGCGGATGGCAAGGTGCGCGGCCGCCTGGTGGCCGCGTACGAGCACCGGCGCTCTTTCGTCGACCATGTGTATGCGGAAAAACCGCTGCTGTACGGTACCATCGCCGCCGACCTGGCGCCCGGCACCGTGCTGACGGGCGGCATCACGTACCAGGAATACAAGGGCCGTCCCGCCTTCGGCCTGCCCGCGTATGAAGACGGACGCCTGCTCGACGTGCCCCGCTCCACCTACCTGGACCCGGCCTGGAACCACATCACGGAAAAAGTCACCGAGTATTTTGCCGAGCTCGAGCACAAGCTGGCGAATGGCGGCCAGGTCAAGGTGACGGCCCTGTACCGCGAGCAGGACGAACCGTCGCGCAACTTCGGCTGGTCCGACTGCTCGGCCGATCCCGTCACGGGCGACAGCTGCCTGGTCAGCTGGCGCTACCGCAGCCACTGGAAGACGCAGGGCCTGGATGCCTGGGTGGCCACGCCATTCCAGGCCTTCGGCCGCAGCCACGACCTGATCGTGGGCGCCGACTACCGCCAGGTGCACAAGAATTTCCAGTACGGCGGCGGCGATGGCGCGCCCATCAACATTTTCCATCCGGATAACAATATCGCGCAGCCCCGCTATACCTTTTCCAACGGCAATGACAACCGCACCAAGCAGTTCGGCCTGTATGCGCGCACCCGCTTGCAGGCGACGGACCGGCTGGCCGTCAACCTGGGCGGGCGCCTGACGCACTGGGACAACCATACCGTCAATCGCAACGCGTATTTCAACCAGTTTACCGACGTCAGCAACACCATCAATGCCAAGTTCACGCCGTATGCGGGCCTGGTCTACGAACTCGACAAGCAGGTATCGGCCTACGGCAGCTACACGCGCATCTTCTCGCCGCAGTCGACGACGGATGCTGCCGGCCAGACCCTGAAGCCGCGCACGGGGCAGCAATTCGAGCTGGGCCTGAAGGCGGAGCTGTTCGACAAGAACGTCAACGCCCACGCGGCCGTGTTCCGCATGGAAGACGAAAACCGCGTCATGCCCGATCCCGCCAACCAGCTGTTTTCCATCGGCGCCGGCAAGATGCGCAGCCAGGGCGTGGAAGCCGAGCTGAGCGGTAGCCCCCTGCCGGGCTGGAACATCACGGGCGGATATTCCTATACCAGCACGCGCACCCTGGAAGGCAGCGACGACCAGAAGGCCCAGCTCTACACCTTCATCGCGCCGCGCCACAACTTCAACCTGTGGACGCATTACCGCCTGGCCGGCGCGCTCGACAAGATCAGCGTGGGCGGCGGCTTGCGCAGCGTCAGCAGCATGTACCGCCTGAACGGCCCCGTGAAATTCGAGCAGGGCCCCGTCACCACGGTGGGCTTGCAGGCCGGCTACCGCCTCAGTCCCACGCTGGAACTGTCCTTGACGGTGAACAATCTGCTGGACAAGAAGTACTACACGCGCGTGTGGGCCGCCTACGGCTCGAACTTCTATGGCGAGCCGCGCAATGCCATGCTGACCCTGCGCGGCCAGCTGTAAGCGCTTTTTAGCGCCGCGCAAAGCGGCACGCGGCCAGCGCATCCCTGCGGTGGCCGCGTGCCGTTGCGACATTGTTGCAACACCTCACTCTTGCATGTCTCGCAACCCCACACTATAATAAGAATAGTTCTCATTCACATTTAGACTCTCCCGGAGTCTGCATACAGTCTTCAGGCTGGTGCGCGGCTGGATGACACGCTGCGCCAGCCAGGCATGACCGCCAAGCAAGCCTTTCACACCCATAACAAGCGTGCCGCACGGCGGCAGGCGTACAAGAAGAAGGATGCTTCATGGCACGAACACGTTCGCTGGCCGGCACCGTTGCCGCCACGATTTTTCCCGTCATTCCCCCATTACGCCTGCGCCCGCTGGCATTTGCCGTCCATTCGGCCCTGCTGACGGCGGCGCTGGGCGCCGGCGCGGCGCTGGCCGCCGACGCGCCAGCCAAGGCCGATGAAGCGACCTTGAGCGAGATCAAGGTGCTGGGCCAGCAAGACAAGGCATCGACCGAAAACACGGGTTCCTACACCACCAAGGAAATGGCCACGGCCACGCGCATGGGCCTGTCGATACGCGAAACGCCGCAATCGATCTCGGTGGTGACGCGCCAGCGCATGGACGACATGGGCTTGAACAGCCTGGCCGAAGTGCTGGTGCAGTCGACGGGCGTGACGGTGCAGGAAAACGACAGCGAACGCACCAGTTTCTCGGCGCGCGGCTTTTCCATCGGCAACTACCAGATCGACGGCGTGGCCGTCAATTCGGGCGCCAATGCGCTGTTCGACACGGCCATCTACGACCGCATCGAAATCGTGCGCGGCGCCACGGGCCTGGTCAGCGGCAATGGCGACCCGTCGGCCACCATCAACATGATGCACAAGCGTCCGGGCAAGGAATTCGCCGCCTCGGCCGGCCTGACCGTCGGCTCGTGGAGCAAGGTCCGGCTCGAAGGCGACATCAGCGCGCCGCTCAATGCCGACGGCAGCATCCGCGGGCGCGTGGTGGTGGCTGGCCAGAACCGCCATTCCTACATGGACCTGTACAAGGAACGCAAGCTGGTGGGCGCCGTCATCGTCGAGGCCGACCTGACGCCTGCAACGTTGCTGACGGCCGGCATCGACTACCAGAAAAACACGCCGAAAGGCACGAGCTGGGGCACCACGCCCCTGTTCTTCTCGGACGGCACGCCGGCCAACATGCCGCGCTCGTTCAACATGGCGGCCAAGTGGAGCAGCTGGGAGCGCGCATTTGAAAACAAATACGTCTACCTCGAACACCGCTTCGCCAACGACTGGAAGGTCAAGGCCGCCTATGGCCGCCTCGACAGCTCCTCGAACGGCAAGCTGTTCTACGGCGGCAGCGGCTATCCGAACCGCGACGGCTCGGGCCTGGCCGTGTGGAGCAGCGCCTTCCCCTACGATGAAAAGCAGGACAACTTCGACCTGTCGGCCAACGGCACCTTCTCCCTGTTCGGCCGCCGGCACGACCTGGTGCTGGGCGCCAACGGCTGGAAGCGCGTCGGCACGACGAACGAGACGCAGTTCGAGGACCCGCTGCCCTTCGCCACCACCATCCCCGACTTCCGCAACTGGACGGGCGACGTGCCGGAGCCGGCCATGCTGCGCACGGGCGCGCGCGACGTCGCCACCACCAAGCAGGCGGGCGCCTTCATCGCCACGCGCATCAACCTCATGGACAATCTGAAGGTGCTGGCCGGCGCGCGCATCTCGCAGTGGGAAACGTATAACGACCGCTACGACACCCAGGGGCGTTTTGTGAAGCGCAGCTCGGCATATAAAACGGATGATGTCGTCACGCCGTACGCGGGCGTGGTGCTGGACGTCAGCAAGAGCACCTCGCTGTACGCCAGCTACACGGACCTGTTCAAGCCGCAAAACCTGAAGGACAAGAACAATGCCTTCCTCGACCCGATCACGGGCAGCAATATCGAAGCGGGCGTGAAAAGCGAGTTCTTCGACGGCGCCCTGAATGCCTCGTTCGCCGCGTACCAGGCCAAGCAGGACAACCTGGGCGAGGAAGACAGTTCCGTGCCGCTGACCTTCCTGCTGCCCGACGGCAGCCGTCCGTATGTCTCGACGGGCAAGGGCACGAAAAGCAAGGGCTACGAAGTGGAAGTGTCGGGCAGCCCCGCGAGCGGCTGGCAGCTGTTCGCCGGCTACACGCACGGCACCTCGAAGACGGGCAAGGGCGTGGTGACCAACACCATCCAGCCCACCAACATGCTGCGCGCCTCGACCACCTACCGCCTGCCGGGCGCGCTGCAAAACCTCACCATCGGCGGCGGCGTGAACTGGCAGAACGAGATCTACACGACGGCCACCCTGCCGAACAAGACGAAGACGCGGGTCAGCCAGGGCAGCTACGTGCTGGCCAACCTGATGGCGCGCTACCAGATCAGCCCGAAACTGTCGGCCAGCCTGAATGTGAACAACCTGTTCGACAAGACGTATTTCCGCCGCGTCGGCTTCTACAACGGCGGCTATTACGGCGAGCCGCGCAACGTGGCGCTGAACCTGCGTTACCAGTACTGATGCACCGTGCCGGCCGCCTTCTTCGGAAGCGCGGCCGTTTTGACTGTTTGGCATACAAAAATAAGGGATACACCATGCACATCACTTCCATCGCGCGCCGCGGCGCCCTCGCCGCCGCCCTGCTGGGCGCGGCTTTCGCCTGCGGCACGGCCAACGCGCACCAGATCTGGCTGCAGCAGGACGGCAAGGCGGCCAGCGTCTATTTCGGCGAATTCGGCGACAACCTGCGCGAAGCGTCGCCGGGCCAGCTGGACAAGTTCAGCATCGAGCACGCGACATGGATCGCGCCATCGGGCAGCAAGCCCCTGCAAGCGCGCAAGACGGCCGGCGCCTTCGTGCTGAACGGCAAGGTGGCGTCGGGCGAAAGCATCGTCGTCGAGGAGCGCAACTACCCGTCGTGGGAAGAGAAAAAGGAGGGCAAGGCCACGCGCACCGTGTGGATTCCCGCCGCGCGCCTGCTCGCCGACGGCAAGGCGCAGGCGCCCGCGCTGACCCTGGACCTGGTGCCGACCGGCAAGCCGGGCCAGTTCCAGGTCAGCTACCTGGGCAAGCCGCTGGCGCAGGCCAAGGTCAACGCCGTGGTGCAATCGGGCTGGGGCAAGGAAGCCTGGAGCGATGCGCAGGGCCTGGTCAGCTTCCCGCTGCCATGGAAAGGCACGTATGTGCTGGAAGTGCAGCACACGGACAAGACGGCCGGCCAGCGCGGCGCCGAACACTATGACAAGGCCATGTACGTCACCACCGTGAGCCTGGTGCAGCCGCAAGGCGTGGCGCCGCTGCCGGCCGCTCCGGCCCAGCCGCCCAGCAAGGATCACGACTGACCATGCAAGCGCCCGCGAATACCGAATCCACCAGCGCCGCTGAAAAAGCGCAGCGCCTGCGCCTCTCCGACGGCGCCGTGTACCGCCTCGGCGTGGCCTCGCGCAGCGTCGCCGCCATCGTCGGCGGCTACGTGCTGGCCGCGCTGGTCACCATGCTGCTGTCGGTGAGCCTGCCCATGGCCCGCTCCGAAGCCGTCATGACGGCCACCCTGCTGTCGTTCGCCATCTACACCTGCGTGGTGATGTGGGTCTTCGCCACCGGCAGCGCGCTGCGCGCCTGGCTGGGCCTGCTGATCCCGGCCGCCATCATCGCCGCCATCCTGCACTGGATGGACGCCTTATCCTGGAGTCTCGCATGAAAGAAGGTTTCCGCCAGTCGATGGCATGGCTGCACACCTGGTCCGGCCTGCTCGTCTGCTGGATCTTGCTGCTGGTATTTTGCGCCGGCACGGCCAGCTATTACCGCAATGAAATCACCCTGTGGATGCAGCCCGAACTCCACGGCGCCGCCGCCACCAAGGTGACGACGGAAGAAGCAGCCGCGGTCGCGCAACGGGCGATGGAAGAGCGGGCCGACGGCGCCACGCGCTGGTTCATCAGCCTGCCCGGCGAGCGCAGCCCCGCCACCCAGCTGGGCTGGAGCAAGCCGGCGCAGCCCGGTGAAAAAAAGCGCGGGCGGCGCGGCAATTTCCACAGTGAAAAAACCGATCCGGCCACGGGCGAAGTGCTGTCCAAGCCGCGCGACACGCGGGGCGGCGAATTCCTCTACCGCCTGCACTTCGACCTGCACTACATGTCCGCCATCTGGGGCCGCTGGATCGTGGGTTTCTGCGCCATGTTCATGTTCGTCTCCATCATCAGCGGCATCGTCACCCACAAGCGCATCTTCAAGGACCTGTTCACCTTCCGGCCGAAAAAGGGCCAGCGCTCGTGGCTGGACGCGCACAACGTGACGGCCGTGCTGGCCCTGCCCTACCACATGATGATCACCTACACGGGCCTGGTCACGCTGATGTTCCTGTACATGCCGTCCGGCGCCACGGCCGCCTACAAGGGCGACCAGGATGCCTTCTTCGCCGAAGCCTTCCCCGGCCGCTCGGGCGACAGCAAGCCGGCCGGCGTGGCCGCGCCGCTGACGCCGCTGGCGCCGCTGGTGCGCCAGGCGGAGCAGCACTGGGGCGGCGGCAAGGTCGAGCGCATCTCCGTCAGCAACCCGGGCGACGCCAACGCCACCATTTCGCTGTCGCGCGCGGGCGGGCGCGACATGTCCTCGAAACAGCCGTCGATGGAATTCGATGGCGTCAGCGGCAAGCTGCTGGCCACCGATGGCGACGCGCTGCCCGGCGCGGCCGCCACGCACGGCGTCATGTACGGCCTGCACATCGCGCATTTCGGCGGTCCGCTGCTGCGCGCGCTGTTCTTCCTCTCCGGCCTGGCCGGCTGCGCCATGGTGGCCACGGGCGCCCTGCTGTGGGCCGTCAAGACGCGGCAGAAGCAGGCCAAGGCGCTGGCCGCCGGCAAGCGCCCAAGCTTCGGCCTGCGCCTGGTCGAAGCGCTCAACATCGGCGCCATCGCCGGCATCCCGATCGCCTTCGGCGCCTACTTCTGGGCCAACCGCCTGCTGTCGGTGACGATGGAAGACCGGCCGAAAGAGGAAATCGCCTGCTTCTTCGGCGCCTGGGCCCTGGCCGCCATCATCGCCCAGCTGCGCCCCTCGCGCGCCATGTGGCGCATGCAGCTGGCCGTCGGCGCCTTCCTGCTGGCATCCCTGCCCGTGCTGAACGTCTTCACCACGGAGTCGCACCTGGGCGTGACGCTGTTCCTGGGCCGCGGCCCCGTGGCGGTGGCCGCCTTCGACCTGGTGGTGCTGGTGCTGGGGCTGGGCCTGGCGTATGCGGCGTTCAAGTTGAAACCGCTGCCCGCCAAGGCACCGAAGGCCGCCCCCGCCGCCAAGCCGGCAACGACGATGGAGGCCGCGTGATGGAGCTGCTGTCGAACTTTCTCGTGTTTGCCCTGTGCTATGCGGGCCTGTCCTCGCTGTGCCTGGCCATGGACCGCCACTACGCCGACTTGCACGGACGCGGCGCCGAACCGCCCGCGCCCCTGCGCCGCCGCCTGCAGTGGACGGGGTCGCTG
>CAUSDR010000237.1:0-8774 GCA_963530105.1 uncultured Janthinobacterium sp. | reverse complement strand
GTCGGGCTCATAACCCGAAGGTCACAGGTTCAAATCCTGTCCCCGCAACCAATATTAAAAAACCGCTGTCTCCTGCAAGGGAGGCAGCGGTTTTTGCATTGCGGGCCCGGCCAACGCCTACACGGCGGCGGCCGCCCTGATCTGCCGGGCCGCCGCGTGCAGGCTGGCGGCCACTCTTTCGAGCTTGTCGGCGCCCGTCGTTTCCGTCAGGGCGGCCAGCGCGCTGATGTGAAAGGTGGCCACCATGGCGGGCGACACGTCCAGCTCCAGCGCCACCGCGCTCAATTCCATTGACGCCTCCAGATACGGCGCGCTGCCCGCCTCGAACGCCTGCTTGGTTTCCAGCAATTCCTGCCCTCCCTCCGCCCTGGCCAGGCAGTCGTCGACCTTTTGCTGGAAGGCGGGCAAGCTGTCGCGCACGGGACCGGGCTCCGGCACCGGCTCGGGCACCGGCTCCGCGGGCGCCGGCGTTTCGGCCGGCTTGGCGGCAGGCGCCATGTCGCGCAGGGTCAGCCAGCGCTCGACGGCCAGGAAGTCGGCGAACGGCTCGGCCACTTTCGGATTCATCAGCCACACTTCCCCCGTGCGCCAGTCGATCCTCACGCCGCGCTCATTGCGCGCCAGCAAAATATCCTTGCCGCCATTCGCATTCGACACGCGGCCGATATCGATCCAGTTCATCAGTTCCGCCTGGCGCGACATCGCATTCACCCGGTGGAAGTAGCCCAACCATAAAAATCTGGCGATCAAGAGAACCAGGGCACCGCCAACCATCCACATCATCATTTCGCTCCGCCTCACATCGACAAGCCGCATTTTCTCACATGAAAGCTTGCGCTCCAGAAACTTTTACAAAGCCGCGCGGCCGCGCCGCAGTCGCATTTCAACAACGCCGCATTTTCCCCGATTGCCTGGCGTGAGCCGCTCAGTTAGAATGAGAACAATTCTCATTTAGATCAATATGCATCGCTCATGCTGTCCGCCACCTCCCCGCCATCCGACTTTCACGCGCTGTATGCCGAGCACCATACCTGGCTGCTGCGCTGGCTGAAGCCGCGCCTGCACGATGCCGGTCTGGCGGGCGACCTGGCGCAGGACACCTTCATCAAGGTGCTCGTCGCGCGCAGCAGCGCGGACATCATCCAGCCGCGCCCCTTCCTGGCCACCATCGCCAGTCGCCTGCTGGCCAATCACTGCCGCCGCGAGGAACTGGAACGCGCCTACCTGGACGCCCTGCTGCACGCGCCGCAAGCGTGCGTGCCATCGCCGGAAACCCTGTCCATCCTGCTCGAATCGCTGCAGCTGATCGACCGCGCACTGGGCACGCTGCCCGCCAAGGCCAGGGCCGCCTTCCTGCTGGCCCACCTCGATGGCATGACGTATGCGCAGATCGCCGCCGAACTGGGCACCACCACGCACTCCGTCAAAAAATACCTGAGCAAGGCCAATTTGCTGTGCTTTTTCGCCGTGCCCGATTTTGCCGCGGGCTGACATGCGCGGCGCGAAAGTCTACGTCCACGGCCAGCCCATCGACCTGGCCGTCGCCATGCAGGCCGCCGAGTGGCTGACCACCCTGATGAGCGGTGAAGCGACGGCGGCGGAAAAAAACGCCTGGCGGCACTGGCGCCAGGCGCACCCGGAACACGAACGGGCGTGGACGCACATCGAAAGCGTCAGCGGCGGCTTGCAGGAGCTCGACGCCCAGGCCAGCCGCAAGGCGCTGCTGCAAAGCCCGCGCGCGCGTCCCACCTCGCGCCGTAAAAGCCTGCAACTGCTGGCATGGATGGCCACCGCCGGC
Organism: uncultured Janthinobacterium sp.; assembly: GCA_963530105.1. Taxonomy (GTDB): domain Bacteria; phylum Pseudomonadota; class Gammaproteobacteria; order Burkholderiales; family Burkholderiaceae_D; genus Janthinobacterium. Next base: position 6,976 of record CAUSDR010000237.1, on the reverse strand, counting down.
CTCACAGGCTGGTTCGGCGCGCGCTCGGAGCACGCGCCGGGATTTGCCCGCGCCGCGCTGGCCGACGCTGCCACCGGCGTGGGAGAGCGCCGCGAGCTGACGCTGCCCGACGGCAGCCGCGTGCACCTCAATAGCGGCAGCGCCGTGAATATCCGCTTTACGGCCACGCAGCGCCTGCTGCAACTGCTACGGGGCGAAGCATTCATCGCCACCGCGCACGAAACGGGCCTGCCCTACCGCCCCTTCCTCGTCGAGACCTTGCACGGCCACGCGCAGGCGCTGGGCACGCGCTACTCGGTGCGCCAGGACGACGGCAGCACCACGGTCGCCGTCGAGGAAGGCGCCGTCAGGCTGATGCCGCGCCACGGCGACGGCAACCTGGTCATCCGCGCGGGCCAGGGCGGCGCCATGACGGCGCAAAACACGCTGCCTGCGCACGCCGTCACCTCCGACATCTGGGCCTGGCGCCAGGGCTTGCTGCTGGCCGACGCCATGCCGCTGCGCGACTTCCTGCACGAATTGAGCCGCTACCGCCACGGCTTGCTGGGCTGCGACGACGCCGTCGCCGGCTTGCGCATCTCCGGCGTCTTCCCGCTGGCCGACCTGGACGCCGTGCTGCTGTCGCTGCCCAATACCCTGCCCGTCGACGTGCGCCTGCGCACGCGCTACTGGGTGCAAGTGGAGGCGCGCCAGCGGCGCTGAGAATATATTTGCCGTCCGCCGCAAAAAAAACTTACCCGTTTCCGTTTCTCGCGTGACCTGTGTAGGCAACGTTCTTTTTGACGACTCCACTACAAGGTAACCATGTCTCCAGTTATGTCTTCCCGGTCCCGGTCCCTGCCGCGCACGCCCCGCACGCGCATGGCGCACGCCATCCAGCTCGTCTTCATCGGTTCGGCCCTTCTGCTGAACATGCCCGCGCCCGCGCTGGCGCAGGAAAGCGCGGCGGCATCCGCCGCCGCTCTCGACTTCCAGGTGCCCGCTGGCGACCTGGCCGCCGCGCTGCGCCAGGTCGCCAGCCAGTCGCGCGTCATCCTCAGCTTCACGCCGGAACAGACGCGCGGCAAGACGTCGGCAGGCTTGAACGGCCGCCACGAGGTGCTGGCCGCGCTGAACGGCGTGCTGCGCGGCACGGGCCTGAAGGCCGAGCGCAGCGCCAACGGCAGCTACGTGCTGCGCCCGGCCGATGCGGCGGCGGGCGGCGAAGCGCTGTCGATGATGCCGGAAGTGTCGGTCAAGGCACAGCAGGACGCCACCGAAGGCTCGGGCGCGTATGTCTCGCCCCTGCCCATCGCTACGGCCACCCCGCTGGGCCTGTCGATCAGGGAGACGCCGCAGTCGGTCAGCGTCATCACGCAGCAGCGCATGCAGGACCAGGGCTTGAACACCATCGCGCAAGTGATGGCGCAGACGCCGGGCATCACCCTGTTCTCGCTGGGCAGCGAGCGCACGGGCTTCACCTCGCGCGGCTACTCGATCACCAACTACCAGCTCGACGGCGTCAGCACGCATTCGGAAAACCTGGGCCTCAATGCGGTACCGTCGCAAAGCCTGGCCGACATGGCGCTGTATGACCGCATCGAAGTGCTGCGCGGCGCCTCGGGCCTGATGACGGGCGCGGGCGACGCCTCGGGCGCCATCAACATGGTGCGCAAGAAGCCGACGGCGCAGTTCCAGGCTTCCGTCGAGGGCGAACTGGGTTCCTACAATGAACGGCGCGGCCTGGCCGACGTTGCCGGCCCGCTCAACGACGCGCGCACGGTGCGCGGCCGCCTCGTGACGGTCTACGAGGAAGGCGACAGCATCATCGACGGCTATAGCCGCGACAAGAAAGTGCTCTACGGCGTGGTCGAAGCGGATCTCTCCAGCGACACGAAGCTGACGGCCGGCGTCACGCACCAGCGCAAGCGCTCGAATGGGTCGCTGTCCTACCTGGGCTTTCCCCTCTTCTACAGCAATGGCGCAATGACGGACCTGCCCCGCTCCTTCAGCCCGGCCGCCAAATCGAACCGCTTCAGCACCAATTCGACCGACATCTTCGCCACCCTGGAACACGCGCTGGCGAACGACTGGAAGCTGAAAATCTCGGCCAGCCGCGTGCAGTCGTCGCAGGAAGAGCGTTCCGTCTTCCTCAACGTGAGCAATGGCTTCGCAGACCAGGCCACCGGCGACGGCCTGCGCCTGAGCGCCGACTACCGCGATTACCGGCTGACGATCAACAGCGTGGACGCCAATGTGCGCGGACCGTTCAGCGCCTTCGGCCGCCAGCACGAACTGGTGCTGGGCATGGACTACAGTGAATTCCAGAGCACGACGGACGGCCGCTTTGACAAGAACATCCAGGGCATGGCCGCCAATCTGTACCGCTGGAATCGCACGGCGGCGCCCGTGTATGGCGACACCTTCGTCACCTACGACAGCACGCGCCGCCAGGCCAGCGCCTACGCGGCCAGCCGTTTTACGCTGTCCGAGCGCCTGAAACTGATCGCCGGCGCCAAGGTGCTGCGCTACAGCGAGAATTACATCTCGGACGCGCCTACCGTGCCATTTTATAGCGCCTCGCCGGCCTCGGAAAGCCGCGTCTTCACGCCGTATGGCGGCCTGGTGTTCGACATCGATGGCACGCACAGCGCCTACGCCAGTTACTCCACCATCTACCAGCCGCAGGCCCAGCAAGACCGCTACGGCAAGCTGCTGGCGCCGCGCGAAGGCAAGACCATTGAGGCCGGCATCAAGAGCGGCTGGTTCGACGGCAGCCTGAACACCTCTGCCGCGCTGTACCAGATCCGCCAGAGCAACCTGGCCGAAACGGATCCGGGCTACACCGTGCCTGGCACCACCAATCCCGCCAACCGCACCATCAAGGGCGCCAAGACCCAGGGCGTGGACCTGGAAGCGACGGGCGCCCTGACGCCGGACTGGAACATATCGGCATCGTGGTCCTACAGCCAGACGGAAAACAATGCGGGCAAGGCCATCCTCACCACTTTCCCGCGCCACCTGGTGAAACTGTGGACCACCTGGCGCCTGCCGGGCGAATTCAACCGCCTGACGGTGGGCGGCGGCGTGAACTGGCAAAGCCGCGTGTATTCCGACATCGACGCGTGGCAGATCAACAGCACCCTGCACTGGGAACAGAAGGCCTACTCGGTGGCCAGCCTGATGGCGCGCTACGACGTCAACGACAAGCTGTCGGCCACCGTCAACGTGGCCAACCTGTTCGACAAGCAGTACACGGCGTCGGTGTCGGACTGGTGGTACTCGGGCATGTACGGCCCGGCGCGCAAGGTGGCGCTGAGCGTGCGCTACCGGTTCTGATGCGCTGACCGCGCTTCGGGCGGGGGCCGAATATTTCACACTATCCAGGGGCCGGTGATACAATTTTCCGCTTCACGGGCCGCGACCACGGCCCGTGCCACAGAGACACCCAAGGAGAATGTGTGAAGGACCTCGCCCCCGCCCTGCCAGCCGATCCGGCCGACCAACCCGCCAATCCCTCGCGCCGGCGCATTTTCCAGGCTGCTTCCGCAGTCGGCCTGGCCGCCAGCCTGCCCGCGCTGGCCGACGCCGCGCCAGCCAGAAAGAGCATCGCCAAGGGTTCGCTCGACGCGAAACTCAAGGCCCACGTCAAGAACGTGGTCGTGATCTACCTGGAAAACCGCAGCTTCAACAATCTGTTCGCCAACTTCCCCGGCACCAGCGCGCCCCTGTCCGCCGTCACGGCCGAACAGGCGCAGCAGATGGACCGCGACGGCAAGCCGCTGGCCACCCTGCCGAAGATCTGGGGCGGCCTGGTGCCGAACCAGCAGAATGTCGGCGGCATCGATTACCAGATCAAGGAAGACCAGATTTCCGGCCTGCCGAACGCGCCCTATAAATTGAGCGACGCGGCCGGCAAGCCCCTGCCCGAGAGCATCATCACGCGCGACCTGGTGCACCGCTTCTACAACAACCAGATGCAGATCAACGGCGGCAAGAACGACGGCTTCGCCGCGTGGGCCGACAGCGGCGGCCTGGTGATGGGCCATTACGGCGAAACGTCGAAAAACCTGAACCTGTGGCAGATCGCCGAGCAGTACACGCTGTGCGACAACTTCTTCATGGCGGCCTTCGGCGGCTCCTACATGAACCACCAGTTCCTCGTGACGGGCCGCGCCAACGAATACTTCAACGCCGCCGAGACGGCGGCGAAGAAAAAGATCGCCGTGCTGGCCGACGGCCCGCAAGGCGTGCGCCTGGCCATCGCCGCCGACTGCCCCGCCTCGGCGCTGGACGGCAAGCCGAAATACGTCAACGACGGCGCCATCACGCCGGACGGCTACGCCGTCAATACCATGGCGCCGCCGTACCAGCCAAGCTACATCCGTCCCGCCTACGACGGCGACCCGCTGCACGCCGATCCGGCTGACGCCAATACCCTGCCGCCGCAAACCTATGACACCATCGGCGACCTGCTGTCGCGCAAGGGCGTGAGCTGGGCATGGTATGGCGGCGGCTGGCAAGCGGCGCTCGACCACAAGGGCGGCGGCAGCAAGCCGAACTTCCAGTTCCACCACCAGCCGCTGAACTATTTCAAGCAGTTTGCCCCCGGCACGGCGGCGCGCGCGGAACACCTGCGCGACGGCGGCACGGGCGACAGCCCCATCTCGAACAAATTCCTCGCCGCCGCCGTGGCGGGCAAGCTGCCGGCCGTCACCTTCTACAAGCCGCAGGGCAACCTGAACCTGCACGCCGGCTATTCGGACATCGAGTCGGGCGACCAGCACGTGGCCAACATCATCGCGCACTTGCAGGCGTCGCCGCAGTGGAAGGACATGATCGTGGTGATCACGTTCGACGAAAACGGCGGCTGGTGGGACCACGTGGCGCCGCCGAAGGGCGACCGCTGGGGCCCGGGCACGCGCATTCCCGCCATCGTCGTCTCGCCGTACGCGAAGAAAGGCGCCGTCGACCACAGTTTTTATGACACCACGTCGATCCTGCGCCTGATCACGCGCCTGCACGACCTGCCCCTGCTCGAAGGCCTGAAGGTGCGCAATGACGCCTTCGCGGCGCGCGGCGCGCTGCCGCCGGGCGACCTGACGGGTGCCCTGAGCTTCCGCTAAACGCCATCCAAAACCTGCTGCGCGTCGCGATTTGCGGCCTGCGATGCTCACTGTGTCAAAGCACAGTTGCGCTTCTCAGCCACAACTCACTGCCGCTCGCTACGGTTTTGTCAGGCGTGATAGCCACCCACAGTGCGGCACGCCTGTGATACACTGCGTGCCGCACTTAAATCCGCAGGACAAGTTTTCCTGCAGGTTAACCCAACAATGAGCCCGACTCCAGTAGCCGGGCTTTTGTTTTGTGGACGAAGCGTACAGAGTATTCACACAGCGGACAGCTTTTTGCCCGCTCCCCGGCGCCGGGTTTTCGCGGCCGGGGACCAGAGGTTCAGAAATGAGAGATAAAAAAGACAACGCCACCATCGACTTGCCCGGTTTCGGCCCGCCGCCAGCGCTCGACGCGCCAGAGCCGGCGCCGGAACCGCAGCGCCGCGTGCGCGTGCGCAAGGTGGCCTTGAAGCAGGTGCAGCTGGAGTTGCTGGAGCCGACCGATGCCACGGGCTTGCCCGTGTGGACGCGCGACGCCGGCCTCGATCTCACCGGCCTGCCCATCTGGGCGCCTGATAATTAGTACCCGACGCGGGCGGCCGTTTGCCGCCAGCTGCCACACCACCATCCGCACAAGGGCGTAAACGCCTGTAGACTGTGCCCATCCACCGTTTTTTACCGGCGACGCCCTCCATGACTACCACTACTGCCAGCACCACCTCCTTTTCCAGCCTGCCGCTGACGCCCGCCTTTTTGGCCAACCTGGACTCGCTCGGCTACCACGAGATGACCACCATCCAGGCGCAAAGCCTGCCGGCGGTGCTCGATGGCCGCGACCTGATCGCCCAGGCGAAAACGGGCAGCGGCAAGACGGCCGCCTTCGGCATCGGCATCCTGCACAAGCTCAATCCCGCCTGGTTCGCCGTGCAGGGCCTGGTGCTGTGCCCCACGCGCGAGCTGGCAGACCAGGTGGCCAATGAGCTGCGCCGCCTGGCGCGCGCGGCCGGCAACATCAAGATCCTGACCCTGACGGGCGGCGCGCCGATGCGCCCGCAAATCGCCTCGCTGGAGCATGGCGCGCACATCGTCGTCGGCACGCCGGGCCGTTTGCGCGACCATATCGGCCGCGGCACCATCAACCTGAATCACGTGCAGACCCTGGTGCTGGACGAAGCCGACCGCATGACGGACATGGGCTTTTACGAGGAAATCGCCGGCATCGTCAGCGCCTGCCCGGCGCGCCGCCAGACCCTGCTGTTCTCGGCCACGTATCCGGAAGACATCCGCCGCGCCACGGCGTCCTTCCTCGTCAATCCGCTGGAAGTGACGGTCGAAGCGCAGCACGACAACGACAAGATCGAACAGCGCTTCTATGAAATCGGCTTCGACGAGCGCAATGCCGCCGTCGGCAAGCTGTTGAAACACTTCAAGCCGGAATCCACGCTGGCCTTCTGCAACACCAAGGTGCATTGCCGCGAACTGGCCGAGGAACTGCGCCAGCAGGGCTTTTCCGCCCTGGCCCTGTACGGCGAGCTGGAACAGCGCGAACGCGATGAAATCCTCGTGCTGTTCGCCAACCGCAGCTGCTCCGTGCTGGTGGCCACCGACGTCGCCGCGCGCGGCCTGGATATTTCCGACCTGGGCGCCGTGATCAACGTCGACGTCTCGAAGGACACGGAAGTGCACATCCACCGCATCGGCCGCACGGGCCGCGGCAGCAAGAAGGGCCTGGCCCTGTCGCTGTGCGCGCCGAACGAGAAAAAATGGGTCAAGCTGATCGAGCAGTATCAGAACAGCGCCGTCGAGTGGCACGACTTGAAGGAACTGGGCGAGGACGATGGCGCCGAGGCGCTGCCGGCGCCGATGGTCACGCTGTGCATCAT
>CAUSDR010000236.1:0-8812 GCA_963530105.1 uncultured Janthinobacterium sp. | reverse complement strand
CGCGATATTTTGCAGGGTGATGGGGTTCATGGGTAGCTCTTGCTGGAGGGGAGTAGCGGGACAGAATCGGACCGCCGCAGGACTTGCCTGCAGTGTTACGGCCACGTGGCACATGTCAGCTTGGCGCGCCGGACGCCGCCCCCTTTCCCTTGATGGCAGACTATTCTGCCAGGCAAGTGTACTGATTCCGCGCGGCGCAATGATCTCCAATTGTCACCCGCTGCCAGCGCATGCGCCAGCCGGGCTGGCGTGCCCGGCTGGCGCAGCCTGTCCGTCCGTCAATAGCGGTAATTCAAGCTCAGCATCGCATTGCGCGGATCGCCGTAGCTGACCCGGCGGCCCGTGCTGATGCCATAGTAGTAGCGGTCGCTCAGGTTGTTGATATTGAACGACAGGGCCAGGCGGTCGGAGATCTGGTAGCGCGCCATGGCGTCGAAGACGGCGTAGGAACCCTGGTGCACGGTGGTCATGCCGCCGGGCACGGCGCGGGTTTGCTGCCACGTGCGCGATTGCCAGCGGGCGCCGCCGCCCACGGTCAGGCGCGGCAGCGGCTGCCAAGTGCTGTACAGGCTCAGCTGGTCTTCCGGGGCCAGGGTGTTGACCTTGCCGCTGGCGTCGCGCGCGATCTTGTGCGTGTAGCCGGCCTGCAACTGCCAGCCCGGCATGAGCTGGCCCGCCACTTCCAGTTCCACGCCGCGCGAGCGCACGCCGTCGATGGCGCGGTAGGCGTCCATGCCCGTCACCTTGTTGACGTCGTCGACATACTCGGCGTAATTGTCCTGGCGCACCTCGAAGACGGCCGCGCTGGCGTTCAGGCGGCCATGCAGGAATTCGCCTTTCACGCCCGCCTCGAGGTTCTTGCCCAGCACGGGGTCCAGCGTGTGGTTGTTCACGTCGCGGCTGTATTGCGGACTGAAGATGTCGCTGTAGCTGGCGAACGCCGTCAGGTTCGGCGCGAAATCCCACGTCAGGCCCGCATACGGCGTGAAGACGGACGACTCGTCGATGTCGGCCGTGGGGTTGACGTAGGACGACACGCGCCCGCCCAGGATCACGTGCACGCCCTGCGGCAGCGAGAAGCGGCCCGTCGCATACACGGCCTTCTGGCGGATGACTTCGCGGGCCGTGTCCAGCACCCACTTCGGCTCCGGCACGACGCCCTGGTAGGTATAAATATTGTCGACCTTGATGAAGGAATACGGGCTGAAGACGTCGTCCGACTGCTTGCGGTAGGCGTTCGCGCCCACCACCAGTTCATGCGTGCGGCCCAGCAGGGTAAACGGCCCCTTGGCGTACACGTCCAGGCCATTGCTGGTGGCGTCGCTGTTGTACTGGCGCGCCGTCACGGACGTGCCGCTGCCGTCCGCCTTCGGGAAGCTGTCGAGGTAGGCGACGGGCGCGTACAGGGCGTTGGCCTGGTGGATCAGGCGCAGGTTGGCCATCCAGCCATTGTCGAACGTGTGTTCGAGCGAGGCGAAGACGGATTTGGCCTCCGTCTGCTGCGTGCTCCAGGTGGGCGCGCCGTTGAACGACCGGGGCATGGTGAAACGCTTGCCGTCCGCGTCGAACAGGGGCGCGCCGCCCCAGTCGCTGTTGCGCGGCACCGTGTGCTGGTAGTCGGCGCCCACGGTCAGCAGGGTGCGCGGCGACAGATCCGCTTCCACCGTGCCATACGCCAGTTCCGAGCGGCGCTGGTAGCGGTCGACGAACGAGTGCTTGTCCTGGTAGGAAGCGACGGCGCGCGCGCGCACGCTGCCGCTGTCGTTCAAGGGGCCGCCCACGTCGACCATGGCGCGGTAATTGCTCCACGATCCCGCCGACAGGTCGGCCAGCGCGCGCAGTTCGCGCGTGGGCTTCTTGCGGATCAGGTTGACCGTGGCGCCCGGCGTGCCGGCGCCGCTCATCAGCGCATTCGCCCCTTTCAGCACTTCGACCCGGTCATACAGGTCCATGTTGGCCAGCGATTCGCCCAGGTTCAGCGAGGCGTCGCGCGTCCACGGCAAGCCGTCGTAGCTGAAATTGTCGAGCGAAAAACCGCGCGCATAATAAATCGTGCGTTCGCTGTCGATGTGCTGCACGTACACGCCCGGCGTGTGGTTCAGCACTTCGCTCAGCTGCACCAGGCCGAAATCGTCCATCTGCTGGCGCGTGACGACGCTGATCGCGTGCGGCGTTTCGCGCGGCGACAGCACCAGGCGGTTGGCCGTGCTGACGCCGCCCGTCGTGTAGGAACCCGTGTCTTCCGTCACCTGGCCCAGGTAATTCGTCGTGACGACCACTTCCGGCATGGTCGCGTCAGGCTGGGCGGCGGCCTGGGGCGCTCCTGGCGCGGCCGCCTGGACCGTGTAGACGCCGCTGTCCGTCTTCAGCAAGGCCAGCTGCGTGCCGTGCAAGGCGCGGCGCAAGGCTTGCTCCGCCGTGTAGTCGCCCTGCACCGCCGCGCCGCTGACGCCGCGCGCCAGGTCCGCATCGATGGAAATGCGCACGCCGCCGCGGCTGGCAATCGCGATCAGGCTGGCGTTCAGGGACTGGGCGGGCACGTCGTAGCGCATCGTGGCAGGTGCGCTCAGGGCAGCAGGCGTTTGCGCCAGGACGGCGGGCGCGGCGCAGGAAAGTAACATTACAGCCAGGGGAATCTGGCGTATCAACAATGGTGGCATGCTGGGACTCTATCTTGGTGGTGAAGGAAAAGTGGGGCTACACCAGGTATGAGTCGCGGCGCGCGAAAAGTGACAGTGGCGGCGCAAGAAATAATTCAGGCCTGCTTCACGTCCAGGCCCGTCCACCAGCCGCCGGGGCCCTGGCGCAGGATGACGGGCAGGGTTTCGGCCAGCGCCAGCAAGGTGGCGGCGCTGTCGTCGAGCGAATAATTGCCCGACACGCGCAGCGCGGCGGCGGCCGGCGTGATGTCGATATAGCCGTGGCGGTACGGGCGCAGGGCGGCCACCAGCTCGCCCAGCGGCTGGTCGACGGCCAGCAGCATGCCCTGCTCCCACGCCGTCGCCTGCGACGCCGCCATGGCTGGCAGCATGGCAAGCCGGTCGCCGTCAAAGCGCGCCGCCTGGCCCTGGCGCAGCACGCGCGCCAAGCCTTGGCCGGCGGGCCGCACTTCGATGTCGCCGTGCACGGCCAGCGCCACGGTGCCCTGCGCTTCGCGCCGCAGCATGAGTTGCCCCCCGCCCGGCGCCGTGACCGTGCCGTGCGGGCTGCGCAGCTGGAATGGCATACCGTTCGCCTGTGCCACGCGGGCCAGCAGCTGGCCCTGGCGCAAGGTGACGTGCCGGTGTTCCTGCGTGACATCCGTGTCGGCCGAGGAACGGGCGTCCAGGGTCAGCACGCTGCCGTCGGCCAGCGTGTAGCGGCCCCGCTTGGCCGTGGCCGTATGCAGGTCCGCGCTCCAGTCCGGCAAGAACGGGCTGCCGCGCAGCAGCCAGGCGCCGCCAAAGGCCGCGCCCGCCAGGCACAGTGCGCCTTGCAGCAGCTGGCGCCGCTTGTTGTCGTGCCGCACGGCCCGCGCCAGGGTCTGGGAGACAGTTGCCGCCCCGCCCGCCCCCTGCAGCGGGCCGACGCTGTGTTCCACGGCCTGCCCCAGGGTGCGCCACGCGGCCGCATGGCGCGCATCGGCGGCCAGCCAGCGGGCAAATGCCTGGTGCTGGCCCGCATCCGCCTCGCCCGAACTGAGCTCGACCAGCCAGCCGATGGCGGCATCCTGCACGGAGGGTGAAGGCAGGGATGTGGACACGCTCATGCCGCGTCCGCGGCGGCCAGGCAGCAGCGCAAGCCCTGCGCCATGTACTGGCGTACCATGCTGGCCGACACGCCCAGTTCCACGGCGATCTGCGCATACGTGAGGCCGTCGAGCTGGCTCATCAGGAAAGCGCTGCGCGCCTTGGCGGACAGGGTATCGAGCGCGCGCGACAGGCGTTCCAGCGCTTCGAGCAGCACGGCGCGCTCTTCCGGCGAAGGCTGCACGGCATCCGGCAGCTGCGCCAGGGTCTCGATATAGGCTTGCTCGATGTCGCGCCGCCGCCACTGCTGCAGCAAGATGCTTTTCGCCACCGTCGTCAGGTAGGCGCGCGGCTCGCGGATGGCGGCCAGGCGCCCCGCATGCAGCACGCGCACGAAGGTTTCCGACGCCACATCCTCCGCTTCCGCGCGGTTACGCAGGCGCAATAGCAGACGCTGCAGCAGCCAGCCCTGGTGGCCCGTAAACAGGCTGGCGGCCAGGGTGGCGTCGTTCGAGGGCAAAGGCAAGGCAGGCAAGAGCGATCCGGCGACATGAATGATAATGATTCTCATTATATTGCAGGTGCCGGGGGATGTCTTCGAATTTTGCGCGGCTTGTCATACACTAGCAACGTTTTGCCGCCGGCGCGGAGCTTGCCGCCGGCGCGCGCGCATCGGCTGCTGCACCCGGCGGCGGCCGTTTCCCTGACACGACGCCAGGCCAGCATGCATTGCAGAAACCGTTATCCATCATTCATGCCTGACACCTCGATCGACGCCCTTTCAGTGGTAGCGCGGCAATGCCTCGCCGTGACCTGCCTGCAGCGCTTTTGCGGGCGCCATGCGCTTCACCATCCGGCGCTTGCCGCCTTCATTGAACACGTGTGGAAAGTGGCGCAGCTGGCGCCGGGCGCTTTTGCCGCCTGGCAGCAAGGCTTCGCCGCCCTGCCGATTAACGGCATGGGCGACCCGTGGCCGGACGATATCCGCCTGGCCATGCCGGAAAATTTGCTCGGCGACCTGATGCAGCTGGTGCAGCACGTGGCGGAAACGGGCGCGTCGACCTGGTATGGCGATGACTTGCCGGCTTCCAAACTGCAGCTGGAAGCCGTCTTGCGCCTCTGCGCACGGCATGGCGTGCATGGGCCGGACCTGGAACCGTACATGCAACGGGCCGCGCCGCTGCGCGGGGGCTGGGGCCCGGCCGTCACGGACGCGGAATTGACGGCCTGGAAAGCCCTTGCAGCCAGATAGCGCCAGGCCCGCTCTACCCGGCGCCGACACAGGCCCGGCAGTCAAGATACGGCTCATGACGGTTGCCCACAGGTCATGCGGCTTTTATTTCAAGCAATGCGGCCACGCCGCTGGCGCATGGGCATGGCGCGATGGCGCTCTGCGCCCCGTGACGCGCAGCGGCGGTCGGGACGGCGCTGTCGGGATGGCGCTTAATTACTCAGCAGACTGCTGTTCATCATTATTTCCCTTATCTTTATTTCAAAATAGTAATGAAGCGCGCTGTCTTCGCTGAACTGATTTTCCAGCACGACCACATCGACATCTTTTTCAGGGAAATACAGTTTAATCGATGCAAATCCCAGGCCTTTCCCGGAATGCCCGATGTATTTAATGGGCGTTTGATCGCTTACATACACGCCATAGCCATAGCCATAGCCTATTTTTTCACTGCCAAAAGCCACATGCTGGCTGGCGATATTGTAATTGGTCATCAGCTTGTACGTTTCCGGTTTTAAAATCTTTCCCTTGTGAAGCTTTTCATCCCAGATAGCCATGTCTTGGGCATTCGATACGATGCCGCCTGCCGCAATGAAATCAATCCAGCCCTGTCCCTGCACGGGATGCTGCTTCAATGCGAAGGTATTACCTGAATTCACATATCCATTGATCACCTTGTTATTTTTATTTTCCTCATAGCAAAAACTGTTTGTCATGCCCAGTTCCTGGAATAATGCATTTGCCGCTTGGATATATTCTTTCCCGCTGACTTTTTCATAAATATGGCTCAGCATGGAATACGCGGTGACGCCATATAAAAAATCCGTTCCGGGCTTGAAACTGACTGGCTGGTCGATTTCCGTAATGCCTGCCGAAAAGTTGAGCAATTGATGCACCGTCACTTCGTCGGCCCAAGGCTGCGGCAAGTCGGGCAGGTATTTCCGCACGGGACTGTGCAAGTCTATAGCCCCCTTTTCCACTTCCCTTAAAATCAATGCGGCCGTGATTTGCTTGCTGTTCGACATGATCCTGAAATTATCGTCCAGCCTTATTGGTATTTTATGCTCGCGATCCGCGTAGCCATGGGCCTTGGCGTACTGCGTCTTGCCATGCTGCGTGATGAGGATGACGCCGCTGAAATTTCTTGGGCTGGTCGTCTGTATGAGACTGTCGATTCTGGCAGCGTAATCGTCTGCCTGTTCCGCAAGGGCTGTATCGCCGGCGTGGGCCTGCGCGAATGCGGCGCTGAAGACGAGAACGGCACAAATTTTTAGCGGCAAGGCGGTTTTTTTGCCAGCATGGAGAGTTTTCATGGGGAAATGGTGTGGGTTGGTGTCGCGTTTCCAGGGGCACGCCGCTCCCTTGGCAGGAATGCCGCGCGTCCAGTATCCCACCCGTGGACAGCACGTGCCTATCCTGGCGCCGATAATCGGCTGCATGCATGCCTTATATCAAGGCAGCATGGCCGGCCCATGCATGGCCAGCGTGCGCATGCCGCCAGCGCGCGCCAGGGCCCGGAGCGCACGGCGGATGCGCCGCCGCAAGTCCACGCGCCTATCCACCCGGGCGCCGGCCCCGCTCAGGCAGCGGCGGAAGAAACAGGCAATGTCGCCAGCAGCTTGTCCAGCGTCACCGGATACGCGCGCACCCGCACCCCCGTCGCGTTGTACACGGCGTTGGCGATGGCGGCCGCCACGCCGCAAATGCCCAGTTCCCCTACCCCCTTCGCCTTCATGGGCGAGGACATGGGATCCGTTTCGTCGAGGAAGATGACGTCCTGGTGCGGGATGTCGGCGTGCACGGGCACTTCGTAGCTGGCCAGGTCGTGGTTGACGAAAAAGCCGCGGCGCTGGTCGACGACCAGCTCTTCCATGAGGGCCGCGCCCACGCCCATGGTCATGGCGCCGATCACCTGGCTGCGCGCCGCCTTCGGGTTCAGGATGCGGCCGGCCGCGCACACGGCCAGCATGCGGCGCACGCGCACTTCGCCCGTGTCGCCATCCACGCCCACTTCGACGAAATGCGCGCCGAACGTGGATTGCTGGAATTTTTTATCCAGGTCGCCGTATTCCATGTGGTCTTCGGCGACGACGTCGCCATGGAAGGCGGCGGCCGCCAGCGGCACGCTGCGTTCGCCATCGACCACCTGGCCATCGGCAAAGCGCACCGCGCCGGCGTCCATGTCCAGCTTGCCCGCGATGGCCTGGCGCAGGCGCACGCAGGCCGCGTACACGCCGGCCGTGGAACTGTTGCCGCCCCACTGCCCGCCCGAGCCGGCGGAAACGGGGAAATCCGAGTCGCCCAGGCGCACGATGACCTTGTTCAGCGGCACGCCCAGCATTTCCGCCGCCGTCTGCGCGATGATGGTGTAGCTGCCCGTGCCGATGTCCGTCATGTCCGTTTCGACGGTAATGACGCCATTGCCGTCCAGGCGCACGCGGGCGGCCGACTTCATGACGAGGTTGTTGCGGAAGGCGGCCGCCACGCCCATGCCCACCAGCCAGCGGCCATCGCGCCGCATGCCGGGCTTGCTTGACCTATCCTTCCAGCCGAACGCCACGGCGCCCGTGCGCAGGCAATCGATCAGGCGGCGCTGGGAAAACGGCCGGCCCGGCTTTTCCGGGTCCACCTTGGTATCGTTGAGGATGCGAAAGACTATGGGGTCCATCTGCAATTTGTCCGCCATCTCGTCCATGGCGATTTCCAGCGCCATCAGGCCCGGCGCCTCGCCCGGCGCGCGCATGGCGTTGCCTTCCGGCAAATCCAGCACGGCCAGGCGCATGGCCGTCATGCGGTTGGCGCCCGCATACAGCAAGCGCGTCTGCATCACGGCCGTTTCCGGCTTGCCGCCTTTCAAGTCGCCGGACCACGATTCATGGCCGATGGCCGTGATCTTGCCATCGCGCGTGGCGCCGATGCGCAGGCGCTGGATGGTGGCGGGCCGGTGCGTGGTGTTGTTGATCATCATGGGCCGCGCCAGGGCCACCTTCACGGGACGTTGGGCCGCGCGCGCGCCCAGGGCCGCCAGCAAGGCTTCCGCGCGCACGAACAGCTTGCCGCCGAAGCCGCCGCCGATGTAGGGCGAGACGATGCGCACCTTGTCCTTCGGCACGCCCAGGGTGCGGGCCAGGTCGCCCCGGCCCCAGTCCACCATCTGGTTTGCCGTCCATACCGTGAGCGCATCGCCATGCCAGCTGGCGATCGAGGCATGCGGCTCCATCATGGCGTGCGACTGGTCCGGCGTCGTATACGTGGCGTCCAGGCGCACGGGCGCGTTGGCATAGGCGCCGGCGAAGTTGCCGGCCTTGCTGTCGGGCTGGTCATCCTTTGGGCTTGGCGGCGCCGCCTTTCGCCTTGGCCAGGTCGAAGGCGCCCTGCTGCTCCGCGTACTTCACGTCGAGCAGTTGGGCGGCCGAGCGCGCTTGCTCGAACGTTTCCGCCACCACCAGCGCGATGGCCTGGTGGTAATGCTCGACGTCGGGCCCGGCCAGCAGCTTCGCCGTGTTCATCTTGCCCTTGCCCAGCTTGCCGGCCGATTCGGCCGTCACGACGGCCAGCACGCCCGGCGCGCGGCGCGCCGCGCCGCTGTCGATGGACGCGATGCGCCCCTTGGCGATGGCCGCGCCCACCACCCAGCCATACGCGGCGTTCGGCGCGGCGGTGTTCTGTTCATACGCATACGGCGCCGTGCCCGTGGTTTTCAATGGGCCGTCGATGCGGTCCGTGGCACGGCCCACGACTTTCAGCTGGTCGATGGGATTGGTGGTGGCGGGTGTGGAAAATTTCATGGCCTCAGCCTTTCTTCGCTTGTGCTTCAGCCAGCACGGCGGCAATCGTGCGCTGCGCCAGGGTC
>CAUSDR010000235.1:0-8823 GCA_963530105.1 uncultured Janthinobacterium sp. | reverse complement strand
CGCGCCCGGTAGGCGCTGGGAAACCAGTAGGTCAGGTACAGCAGCATGCCGGGCAGGAAACCCGCCTCCGTCACGCCCACGAGGAAACGCAGCGCGTACAGGCTGGCCGGGCCGCTGGCGAACAGGGTGGCCGTCGAGGCCAGGCCCCAGGCGATCATCATCGAGCCTATCCAGCGACGGGCGCCGATGCGCGCCAGCACGATGTTGCTGGGAATGCTGCAAGCGATATAGGCGATGTAGAACAGGGTGGTGGCAAAGCCGAACTGGGTGCCGGACAGGCCCAGGTCCTGCATCATGGTCAGCCCGGCGAAGCCGATGTTGATACGGTCAAGAAAGGAAAACACGAACAGCAGGAACAAAAAGCCCAGCAGGTGGCGCGATACCTTGCGCATCACTTGCTGTTCCAGTTGCGCGGTGGCCGCGTCGAGGACGGGCGCGGGCGTGGCGGGGCTGGCGGGGGTGGCCGCGTGGGCGATGGTCATGCTGGTCTCCATAAGGTGTCGCTCTCCCGGTACTCTTGTTATGCGGTGAGAGCGGCCGGATGCTCCGGCATGAAACACAGTATGCAGACGACTAGGCCGGATGCTGTCCCCATTTTGGGGACAAACGCCGGCCGGAAGCACTAGAAAATGCATGCAAAAACGGCGGCGCTCCCGGAAAGAGCGCCGCCGTCAGACCAGGCCGCCGTCAGCGGGCAAGCTTAGCCGCGTTTCTTGATGGGCACGTTGTCAATTTTTTGCTGGTCGTAGCTGAACGAGCCGTGGCCGCTCCAGTTGTTGTCGGTGACAAAGGTGGCGTCGAACTTGGCCAGGTAGCTGCCGATGGCAGGCGGTGGCACGGAGACGACATATTCGCCGCTCAGGCTGAACACGCGCGTGGCATTGCCCAGGCCCAGGCCGTGCACGGGGCCGCTGACGGGGCGGATCACCACGCGGCCATGGGGCGGCGCGACCGATTGCGTGATCAGCGCTTCGCCGCTGACGGTGCCATCGTCGGGATTGTAAAACAGGGCCAGATTCAGGATCGGTGCGCCAGGCAGGCCAAGATTGCCTGCCGTCAAGTACACATGTTCTACCGCATTCAATTCAGATGTGGACACAATCTACTCCTTCGGGGAATGATATATGAGCCATGGAGATGGGAGATCGCGGGACGCGACAGGCACTGGCTGCCAGCCTTGCCGGTGGCCGCCATTACCCGGCGCACCAGCACTCTGCCATCAGCATAGTCAGTATTTTGGTAGCAATATGCTCACATTATTGCCTTGAATTCCGGCAATTTTATGCTGTGCCTGGTTTGGAAGATTTGCTAGCACTCAAGCCGCTTGCGGCCCTAGACATAGCGCAAACAATTGGCGCTGGCTGGAAATGCCCAGGCGCTTGTAGGCGCGCTTCTGGTAGGTGACCACGCTGGATGGCTGCACGCCCATGGTCTCGGCGATTTCCGCGGCCGTGAGGCCTTCGAGCACGCCGCGCAGCACGTCGAGTTCGCGCTTGCTCAATTGCGGGCCATGCTGGCGCAAGCGGGCCAGCATCATGGGCGAGACGCCTTGCGCGGGCTGGCCGTTCAAGGTGTAGTGGTGCCTGGCCGCGTAGGCGAACAGCGGCGACAGGGTTTCGATGGCGGCGATTTCGCCGGGCTGGAACTGGCCCTGGCTGCTGTCGCGGTAGAAATTGACGGAAAGCCAGATATCGCTGGCCGGCTGCACCAGCAGCGACAGGCGGTCCGATACATTGGGCTTCTGGTAGCAAACGGCGCGGTAGCCGGGGTGGCGGATCTCGTCGCTCGCCTGCTGGTGCAGCACGATGGCGGTATCGGCCTGCGGCTGGCGCGCGGGGGCTATGACGCTCTGGTTGCCATCGAGCGCGTAGTAATGGCGCGCATAGCTGTCGGCGATATCCTGCAAAAAGCGCCCGCCGCGCCGGTCGGCCACGGCCACCGTGCGGGGACGGTTGCCAAATTCATACGCAAAGATCGTGCATTGGGCGATGGAGGCGGCCGTGCTGGCCGTTTTCAGGATGGCGCCCGCCATGGTGTTGACGTCGGCATGGCCGATGGCCGACACCAGGTCGAGGGCGCGCCCCAGATCCAGCTGTCCATCGGCCTGCCGCCGTTCCACCCGCCAGTAGCGCATGTCGCCCCCCTGCCCGCCCGCGCTTACTGCGCGCGCTGCGGCAAGACCCAGTCCGGGCGGATGTAATGACAGGTGTAGCCGTGCGGCAAGCGCTGCAGATAATCCTGGTGTTCCGGCTCCGCTTCCCAGAACGGGCCGGCCGGCGCCACTTCCGTCACCACCTTGCCGGGCCACAGGCCGGACGCGTCGACGTCGCGGATGGTGTCTTCGGCCACGCGTTTCTGTTCGTCGCTCGTGTAAAAGATGGCCGAGCGGTAGCTGGTGCCGCGGTCGTTGCCCTGGCGGTTTTCCGTGCTGGGGTCGTGGATCTGGAAGAACAATTCCAGGAGCTTGCGGTAGCTGATGACCTTCGGATCGAAGATGATTTCAATCGCTTCCGCATGCGTGCCGTGGTTGCGGTAGGTGGCATTGGCCACGTCGCCGCCGCTGTAGCCCACGCGCGTGGCCTGCACGCCCGGATAGCGGCGCAGCAAGTCCTGCACGCCCCAGAAGCAGCCGCCGGCCAGGATCGCGGTATCGTTGTCTTGTGCCATGGTGTCGTTCCTCTTCATTCAGAAGCAGCTATCTTACCGCGTCGCGCCATTTCCTTCAGGCCGCGCCAAAAGGCGCTTCAGCTGCGCCGCCTGGTAGGCGCCGATGGCGTCGTTGAACAGGCAGCGGATCAGCGGGTCGTCGACGATGTCGGCCTCTTCCAGTTCGGCCCGCGTGGCGGCGTCGAACGGGCCATCGTTGATGCGCATGTACATCGACGTCAGCGATTCGCCCAGCACCAGCGCCGCATGGCATTTCACCAGCGGCACTTCCGTGGTCCAGCCGGGCGCTTCGCCCGTGTCCGGCACCAGGTCGATCAAGTCGCCATGCGTGCGGTAATGCAGGACGGTGGCCGCGCCGTCATGGCCGTACAGGGCCAGGCGCCACAGGCGCGGCCCCTGGAAGTAGCTGTCTTCGGACAGCTCCATGTCGCCGTAGCGCTCGAGCAAGCCGTGGCGGCAAAAATCAAGCACCAGCGCCGTGTCAGCCGCGCCCAGGGGCGCGAAGCGGCGCGCGATGTCGGCCGTGGCGGGCGCAAGCGCGTCCGGGCGGTAGTCGAAATCCACGTCCTGCGGCCCCACGGGAATGACCCATGGCAGCGGGTCGGCTGCGCTTGCGCCGTGCGCATCGAGCAGCACGGACGTGGATGGGTCGAGGCGGAAGATGCGGGCGTCCGGCAGCGCGGCGCCCATGTCTTCGGCAAAGCGCCGGTAGCTAATCGGGAACATCGCGTGGTTGTACCAGGACCAGTCTTCCTGCACGAACTGGCAGGAGCTGGGCACGAGGTAACGGGGCGCCAGCGCGCGCAGCTGCGGCACCCAGTCATCGGGCAATTCCACCGGGCCGCGCGCCGCCAGCGACGGCGCGATGACGGCGATCTCGCGCATGGTCTGGAATGGCCACAGCACCATGTCCCACGGCGCAAAGGCGGCCAGCTGTTCGAGCGTCTCGGGGCCGATCCAGGAATCGACGACGTTGAGCACATTCAGGCCCGCCGCGCGCACCTGGAACAGGGAATCGACATCGTCGTCCAGCGCCCGGCGCGGCGTCACTTCGATGGCGCCCACCTGCACCGGCGCGTCCACGTGCAGCTTTTCCACCTGCGTGAACCCCAGCGCGCGGATCATGGCGAACAGCTCGTCGAAGACGCAATACAGGTAGATGGGCGTGGCGCGGTCGAGCACGTCGAGGCTGTCGAGCGAGCAGTGGTCGTCGTGGAAGTGCGAGATGAAGACCGCATCCCAGCGCAGCCGGCGCACGGCGTCGAGGTCGAAGCGCACGGGCGGAAACGCGTGGCAGTTGCGGCTGAACGGGTTTTCGACGATGGGATCGAAGGCGATGGCCGTGCCTTCGCATTCGAAGACATAGCCGGCGTGCAGGATGCGGGAGATTTTCAGGGGCATTATGAGGGCTGAATAAACCCAATTGCGAGTACCGGGGTCGGACCCTGAGGGTCCGACCCCAGAATTTGCTTCTGGGGTAAAGATTGACACTAAAGCTACGCCACCGGCAGAAACTTAATACGGATTGTTCAGCACATCCATCGCAAAATACGTGAAGATCATGTCGGCGCCCGCGCGCTTGATGGCGCCCAGGGTTTCCTGCACCACGCGGCGCTCGTCGATGGCGCCGGCCTGCGCGGCGAACTTGATCATCGCATATTCGCCGCTGACCTGGTAGGCGCCGATCGGCAGGCGCGTCACTTCGCGCAAGTCGCGGATGATGTCCAGATAGGCGCCGGCCGGTTTCACCATCAGCGCGTCGGCGCCTTCGGCTTCGTCGATCAGCGATTCGCGGATCGCTTCGCGGCGGTTCATCGGGTCCATCTGGTAAGTCTTGCGGTCGCCCTTCAGGGTGCTGCCGGCCGCGTCGCGGAACGGGCCGTACAGGCCGGAAGCGAACTTGGTCGAATACGCCATCACGGGCGTGTCCTGGAAACCGGCCGCGTCCAGCGCGCTGCGGATGGCGGCCACCTGGCCATCCATGGCGGCCGACGGCGCGATGATGTCGGCGCCCGCCTGGGCGGCGATGACGGCCTGCTTGCCCAGATTGAGCACCGTGCTGTCATTGTCGACCGTGTCGCCATGCAGGATGCCGCAGTGGCCGTGGTCCGTGTATTCGCAGAAGCAGGTGTCGGACATGACGACCATTTCCGGCACGGCGTCCTTGATGATGCGCGACATGCGCGCCACCAGGCCGTCCGGGTTCAGCGTGTCGCTGCCATGGCCATCCTTGTGGTGCGAAATGCCGAAGGTCATGACGGAACGCAGGCCGGCGCGCGCATAGCGCTCCACTTCCTGCGCCAGCTTGGCTTCGGGAATGCGGCGCACGCCGGGCATGGAGGTGATGTCAATGAAATCGCTGGCGCCTTCGTCGACGAAAATCGGCAGGACCAGGTCGCGCGGGTTGATCTCGGTTTCGCGGAACAGCTCGCGCAGTTGCGGGGTGGCGCGCAGGCGGCGCATGCGCGAAGTGGGGAATTGTGCTGGCATGGTAACTGGCTTCAGGTTGAGAACGCCGGTAAGTATACGCCCATCGCGCCGATTGCGCCGGGCCGGCGGGCAAAAAAGCCGCGCAGGTCAAGAAACGCCGGCGCACCGCGGCAGCGGCTGGCCTTGCGGCGCCGCTGCCGGCTGCTGCAGCAAGGCGGCCAGCTGCCGGCGCATGTCGGACGCCAGCTGCACCAGCATGGCGCCGCGGCGGCGCGCATCGGCGCGCTTCTTCGACGCCAGCAGTTCCAGGTCGGGCATGCGGCAGGGGCCGCACGGCAGGCGGTAATTGCCGTCGCCGGCGGGCAGCGCATGCAGTTCCTGCCACGCCTGGTCGTAGTCGCACGAGATGTGGCGGCGCCGGCGCCAGTTCAGCGCGATGCGGTTGGCATTGCTGACCAGGCCCAGATGCCCGCAGCCGAAGAAGTCGCCCAGGTCGCGCAAGGCGGCCACCATCAGGTTCTTCGGCCGGCAGCCGTGCAGCGCCCGCGTGGCGTCGCGCACGGCCTGGGCGCCCGCCGCCGAACGCAGGCCCTGCAGCGCGCCCAGCTCAATGGCCGCGCCGCCGGCATGGGGGCGGAACAGGAAACTGGCCAGGTACAGCGGCACGCCGTCGCGCGTCAGGCGCAGGCACAGGTCGCCCTCGCGGTGGCTGTCGCGGATGGCCGTCAGCTGCAGGCGGTACGTGGCGCCATCCCTGCCCTCGATGGCGGCCAGCACCAGGGCGCGGCGCGCCACGTATTCCACCAGCGGCCGCGCGCCCGCCTGCCACAGGAAGCGGTAATGGCCGCACAGCAGGTCCACGCGCGCCGCACAGGCCAGCCGGCGGTTCGCGTAGGGACGGTAGATTTTATACAGCAGGCTGGGGTAGTCGTGCGCCAGCGCCGCCAGGCCCGGCGTGCCGGCGATGAAGGCTTGCCAGCGCGCGCGCTGCAGGGGAAACACCAGCGCGCCCAGGGCGGCCTTGATGCGGTGGCCATGCTGGCGCGATGCGGGCAGCGGCGGCGCGCCCGGCGCCCCGGTGGCGGTAAAAGTAGGCATGCGAACGGTTCTGCGACGGAGAGAAACAGACAATCCGCGGCAGGCCGCGGGCAGCCCGGAACAGGCGGCTGCACGCGGGCAGCCGCTCTACGCCGGGTAGAGCGGATGATAGGGGGAGCTGAAAATGAAGGGGGTTACAAGTTGGTAATGTGCCGATCCGCCACGCTGGCTGGCACTGGCGCCTTAGCGCAGCAGCCGCAGGCGCAGCCGCAAGCCCGGCGCCGCATCCTCGATCTCCAGGCTGCCGCCATGCAGGGCCGCGATGGCGGCGACGATGGACAGGCCCAGGCCATTGCCGGGCAAATGCCGGCTCTTGTCGAGGCGGTAGAAGCGCTGCGTCAGCTTCGGCAGTTCTTCCTTTGGTACGCCGGGGCCGTTGTCGCGCACGGCCAGCCAGCTGCCCTGCGCGTCGCTGCCGGCCGACACTTCCACCGTGGCGCCCCGCCCCGCATACTTGATGGCGTTGTCGACGAGGCTCGCCAGCGCGCTGCCCAGCAGGTTGCGGTCGCCGCGCGCCGGCACGCCGTCGCCATACATCTGCACCAGCAACACGCCCTGCTCGTCGGCCGTGGCCTCGTACATTTCCACGATGTCGGCGCCGATCTGCTGCAGGTCGATGGCGCTGAAATTCTCGGGGCGCATGCCCGATTCGGCGGCCGCGATCTGCAGCAGCTTGTCGAACACGCGCGTCAGGTCATCGATATCGTCGATGGCCGCCTGCGCCGCATGCGCATGGCCGGCCACCGTCTGCTGCTGGCGCAAGGCGCCATCGAGCTTGTTGCGGATGCGCCCCAGCGGCGTGCGCAGGTCGTGCGCGATGGCGTTCGACACATGGCGCACGCCTTCCATCAAGTGTTCGATGCGGTCGAGCATGCGGTTGATGTCGCGGCTGAGCAAGCCGAATTCATCCTCGCTGGAGACGGGAATGCGCCGGCTCAGGTCCCCGGCCTCGATTTCGGCCGCCGTGCGGCGGATCTGGCCGATGCGCGCCTCGAGCTGGCGCCGGAACAGCCAGGCGCCCGCCACCACCAGCACGATGGCCAGCCCGCCGCCATAGGCCAGCGAGCGCAGCACCAGGGAGCGGATCGACTTGCCCTCCTCCATGTCGCGCCCGACGAACAGGCGCGCGCCGCCCGCCAGGTCATGGATCAGCATGCGCGCCGGCACCCTGCGCCCTTCGCGCGTGACGTCGCGGTGCAGCAGCCGGCCCACGGGGCTGCCCGCATCGGGCCAGGACGACAGATTGCCGGCCACGCGCCGGCCATCGGCGTCGACCAGCAGGAAAATCTCCGTATCGCTGTCGGTGCGGTCCGTCAGCAGGTGCGCGATTTCCGCCGTCGTGCGGCTGCTGTCGCCCTGCTCGTACAGCGCCGCAAGGCGCTCCGAGAGCAGGGTCAGCTTGCGGTCCACGCTGCGATCGAGCACGCCGATGGTGCCGAAGTAGAAGACGGCGCAGACGATGCTGATCGACACGACCACCAGCACGCCATAGCCGAGCGCCAGGCGCGCCGCGATCGAGCGGTGCCAGTTACGCACTATCGAGCACGCCCAGGGTGTAGCCGACGCCGCGCACGGTGTGGATCAGCGGCGGCGAAAATTCCTTGTCCACCTTGGTGCGCAAGCGGCTCACCTGCACGTCGATGACATTCGTCTGCGGGTCGAAATGGTAGTCCCACACGGCTTCGAGCAGCATGGCGCGCGTGACGGCCTGGCCCTGGTGGCGCATCAGGTATTCCAGCAGGCGAAATTCGCGCGGCTGCAGGGCGATCTGCCGGTTGGAGCGCGTCACGCGCATGGTGCGCATGTCGAGCACCAGGTCGGCCACCTGCAGCTGCGTCGATTCGGGCACGGGCGCGGCGCGCCGCAGCAGCGCCTCAATGCGCGCCAGCAGTTCGGCGATGGCGAACGGCTTCGACAGGTAATCGTCGCCGCCGCTGCGCAGGCCGCGCACGCGCTCGTCGACGCTGGACAGGGCCGACAGCACCAGCACGGGCGTGTTGCGGCCCATGCCGCGCAGGCGCGCGACGATGGCCAGGCCATCGATTTCGCCAGGCAGCAGGCGGTCCAGCACCAGCGCATCCCAGTCTTCGCCGCAGGCCAGGCGCATGCCGTCGATGCCATTGTCGCAGGCGGTCACGTCGTGGCCCGCCTCGCGCAGGCCGGCACAAATGTAGCGGGAAGTTTCGGCTTCGTCTTCGATGACCAGGCAGCGCACGGTGGTTCCTTGTAAAAAGCGGGGCGGCAAACATGCGCAGCATACGCCAGGCGCGCGCCGCTTGCCAGTGCTGTTACCAGCCTGTTACCACTCTGTTGGCAGAGTGCCAGCAGCCGGGTCACCAGCCATCCTGCGCCAGCCCGGCAAAATGGCGTTCCAGGAAATCGATGAAGGCCGTGACCCGGGCCGACAGGTTGAGCTTTTCCGGATACACGGCAAAGATGTCGGCCGGCGCCAGGCGCCAGTCCGGCAGCACGGGCACCAGCCGGCCCGAGCGCAGGTAGGGCGCGGCATCCCACTGCGAGCGCTGCACGATGCCCTGCCCGTCCAGCGCCCACTCGAGCGCGATTTCGCCATGGTTGGTACTGAGCTTGCCGCGCACCTTGACGCTTTCCTCCAGCTTGCCCTGGTAC
>CAUSDR010000234.1:0-8872 GCA_963530105.1 uncultured Janthinobacterium sp. | reverse complement strand
TGGGCAGCCAGCTTGTCTTGCAGCCACGCGGCGTGAAACAGGTCGCGGCCCGTGCTTTTTGGCGCCCGCAAGGCAAAATATGCTTCATCGAGCAAGTCCGCCAGCAGGGCAGGCAAGACCTTGCCCGTGGCGGCCCAGGCGCCGTTGGCGTCGTAGGGCTGGCCCTGGTGCCGCAGGACCCAGCCATCCATCAAGGCATTGCCGGGGCCCGTGTCGTAACCCGCCACCTTGCCATCCGCGTGCAGCACGCTGATATTGCTGATGCCGCCGATATTGGCCAGCACGCGCGTGTGGCCGGGAAGATTGAAGATGGCCTGGTGAAAGGCGGGCACCAGCGGTGCGCCCTGGCCGCCGGCCGCCACGTCGCGGCTGCGCAGGTCGGCGATGACGTCGATGCCCGTCAGTTCGGCCAGCAGGGCCGGATTGTTCAGCTGGCGGGTAAAACCCAGTTCCGGGCGGTGGCGGATGGTCTGGCCATGGGCGCCGATGGCGGCGATGGCGTCCGCGCCGATGTCCGCATTGCTCAGCAGCATGGCGACGCAATCCGCGTAATGGCGCACCAGCGCATTGGCGGCCAGCGCTTCGCGTTCGATTTCATTCTGCCCCGCGCCTTGCAGGGCCATCAGGTCGGCGCGCAGGCTGGCGGGAAAGGCAATGTAGGCGTCGCCCAGGCTGCGCACGCCGCCGTCGTCGGCAAAGTCGACCAGTGCGCCGTCGACGCCATCGAGGCTGGTGCCCGACATCAAACCGATATACAGCATGGGAATTCCTTGGAAGCGAGAAGGTAAGGCGCTTATTGTGCCGCATTTTGCGGCGGCCGCAAACGCGCGCCGCATACAACAAAGGCACCGGCCATTTGCATGGGCGGTGCCTTTGTTGTGTGCCCGAAGGCAGTGTTGCTTAGCGCGACGCCAGTGCCGTGTCGTTCGGACGCAGCAGGGTGAAGCGGTGCATCATGTCGTTGGAGACCAGGCGGAAGCGGGTCAGTTCAGCGGCCGTCAGCGGGGCTTGCGCCGTCACGTTCAGTGTGCGCGGATCTTTCGCCACGCCACCGACGCGGAATTCATAGTGCAAGTGGGCGCCCGTGGACCAGCCGGTGGTGCCGACGTAGCCAATCACATCGCCCTGGCTGACTTTCTGGCCTTTTTTCAGGCCGGAAGCGAAGCGGCTCATGTGGGCATAGGCGGTGCTGTAGTTGGACCAGTGTTTCAGTACAACAACATTCCAATAGCCATTTTGCATGCCGACCGAATCGACGACGCCGTCGCCCGAGGCGCGGATCGGCGTGCCCGTAGCTGCGGCGAAATCGATGCCTTTATGCGCTTTCCAGTTGCCGGAAATCGGGTGCACGCGCATGGAGAAGCCGGACGAGATGCGGGAGAATTCGAGAGGGGATTTGAGGAAGGCTTTTTTGAGGGACTTGCCGTCGAAGCTGTAGTAACCGCCGCCTTGCTTGCTGGCTGGGTCTTCGAACCAAACGGACTGGTAGGTCGTGCCGCGGTTGGTGAATTCACCGGCTAGGATGCGGCCCGCTCGGACAAATTCGCCATCTTGCCAGAACGTTTCGTAGACCACATTGAAGGAGTCGCCGCGTTTCAGGTCGGAACGGAAGTCGATATTGGTGGAGAACATTTCCACGATTTGCGCGGAAATCGAGTCTGGCAGGCGGGTGCCGTCCAGGCTGGAGTCGGTGGCGGCGAACAGGGTGGATGTAATCTTGCGCGCGTGCATTTCCACGCGGCGTTCCAGCTGGGCTGCCACTTCCGTGGCCACGAACTTGTCGCCCTTGCGGGTGATCAGGATGTTCTTGACCGATTTGTCGGTGCCGTCGACGAGGGTGGCGCGCATCCAGTTGAGGTCGCCGTTTTCGGAAGTTTGCGCTTGTACGCGCTTGCCCGATTTCAGCAACATCACGCCGCGCGCGATCTTGTCGGTTTTAATGAAATTGGCGGCCGCCGCATCATCCACGCCGAGACGGGTCAGCAGGGTGGCGAGGGTATCGCCAGCGCGGACTTTTTCTTCGTGGGTGAAATTCTGGTCTACCTGTTCCATCGCGGAGATTTGCGAGGCGAGGTCAGGCATTTCCAGGTTCTGGGCGATTGACTTGACCGGCAGGTCGGAGGCATCGGGCGCCATGGGCGACACCGCGACGGCGCCGAAGGCGGCCACGGCGAGCAGCACTGCCGACACGCTGATAATGCGTGCCTTGCGCGTCGTCGCCAGCTGTGTGTACAAGCGTGAGCCTGTGATTTTATGTATAGGGTTCATGCAATCAGTTAAAATTTGCCCTTGAACGATTCGTGAACTAGTGCTCTTTGTTATTGTTATTTTGGTTCGTTTTCATACGGCAAGATTGATGGGATCGAGCATTATAACAAACTCCGCAAACCTACTACCATTTTGAGATCTACAGTCAAATTTTATGGAAATCAACACCACCGCATCGCCTACAAAGGCTAACGCCGCTCAGACCGCGCTGCCGCTGTCGGACAGAGTACAAGAAGCCCTCGCGATTACCAAGCGTGGCGTCGACGAACTCTTGATCGAAAGCGAATTTGCGCAAAAATTAGCCCGTTCCGAGAAAACCGGTGTGCCACTGCGCATCAAACTGGGCCTGGACCCGACCGCACCCGACTTGCACCTGGGCCATACTGTCGTGCTGAACAAGATGCGCCAGCTGCAAAACCTGGGCCATCAAGTCATTTTCCTCATCGGCGACTTCACTTCCATGATCGGCGACCCTTCGGGCCGCAACGTCACGCGCCCGCCGCTGACCAAGGAACAGATCGAGATTAACGCGATGACGTATTTCGCGCAAGCATCTTTAGTATTGGACGCCAGCAAGACGGAAATCCGCTATAACTCCGAGTGGTGCGATCCGCTGGGCGCGCGCGGCATCATCCAGCTCGCTTCCCATTACACGGTGGCGCGCATGATCGAGCGCGACGACTTCACCAAGCGCTTCCAGGGCGGCATTCCGATTTCCGTGCATGAATTCCTCTACCCGCTGATGCAGGGCTACGACTCGGTGGCCTTGAAATCGGACCTGGAACTGGGCGGCACGGACCAGAAGTTCAACCTGCTGGTGGGCCGCGAACTGCAAAAGCAGTACGGACAGGAGCAGCAGTGTATTTTGACCATGCCGCTGCTGGAAGGTTTGGACGGCGTGGAAAAAATGTCCAAGTCGAAGAATAACTATATCGGCATCACGGAGCCGGGCAACACCATGTTCGCCAAGCTGATGAGCATTTCCGACGTCATGATGTGGCGCTACTACGAGTTGCTGTCGTGGCGCTCGATCGGCGAATTGGCGCAGCTCAAGCGCGAAGTCGAGGAAGGCCGCAATCCACGCGATGCCAAGGTTGCGCTGGCGCAAGAAATTGTCGCCCGTTTCCATTCGCAGCAGGCGGCGGAAGATGCGCTGGCCGACTTCGTCAACCGCTCGAAGGGCGGCATTCCCGACGATATTCCGGAAGTGACGCTGGCTGGCGCGCCGCTGGGCATCCCGCAACTGCTGAAACAGGCGGGCCTGTGCCCATCGACCTCGGAAGCCATGCGCAAGATCGACCAGGGCGGCGTGCGCATCGACGGCACCGTCGTCAGCGACAAGGGCTTGCAAGTGGCGGCCGGCCAGTTCGTGTTGCAAGTTGGCAAGCGCAGTTTCGCGCGCGTCACCTTGACGGCATGATCGCGCTGCTGCAGCGCGTCACGCAGGCGAAAGTCGATGTTGCAGGCAGCACCATCGGCGCCATCGACGCCGGCCTGATGGTGCTCGTGTGCGCCGAGCGGGGCGATACGGAGAAGGAAGCGGACGCCCTGCTGACAAAACTGCTGGGCTATAGGGTATTTGCCGACGAGGCAGGCAAGATGAACCGCAGCGTGGCGGACGTGGCCGGCGGCTTGCTGCTGGTGCCGCAATTTACCTTGGCGGCCGACACCAAGTCCGGCACGCGCCCGTCGTTCACGCCCGCGGCCGCGCCGCAGGACGGTTTGCGCCTGTTCTCGCATTTCGTGGAACAGGCGCGCAGCCGCCATGCGACCGTGCAAACGGGACAGTTTGGCGCCGACATGCAAGTGTCGCTGACCAACGATGGCCCCGTCACGTTCTGGCTGCAGGTGCATGCCAAGTAAGCGCCAGATGAGCGCAAAGCAAAAACTATAAAGAGGAGCAAGCGATGAAATTGTGGAGCGAGACGTTTCGTGATGGCGGCCTGATGCCGGCCGAATATGCGTTTGCCGAAATCGATCCGGCCAGCCACGTGCGTCTCGCGGGCAACCGCAATCCGCACCTGGCCTGGGACGAGGTGCCGAACGGCACCGAGTCGCTGGCCCTGTTCTGCTTTGACCCCGATGCGCCGCAGGATGCCAGCCTCGTCAATGTTGAAGGCCAGGTCTTGCCGCTGGCGGCGCCGCGCGGCGATTTTCATCACTGGAGCTTGCTCGATATTCCGCTGGCCATGCGCGCGATCGCCGCTGGCGCGTTTTCCAGCGGCGTCACGCCGGGCGGCAAGACGGCCGCCAGCGGCCATGCGCTGCCATTGCGCCAGGGCATCAATGACTACACGGGCTGGTTTGCCGCCGATGCCGCCATGGCCGGCGATTATTACGGTTACGATGGCCCGTGTCCGCCGTGGAATGACGAGCGCATCCACCATTACATTTTCCGCCTGTACGCGCTCGACGTGCCGCGCCTGGACTTGCCCGAGCGGTTTACGGGCCAGCAGGCGTACGCCGCCGTCTACGGCCACATCCTCGACGAAGCACAGCTCGTCGTCGCCTACTCGCTCAACCCCGAGCTGGCACTTACCTTGAAAACATGAGCACAACCATCTTATTGATACGCCATGGCGAAACGGCCTGGAATGCGGAGCGCCGCCTGCAGGGCCATATCGACATCGCCCTGAACGCGGCGGGTCTGGCGCAGGCGGCCGCCCTGGGACAGGCGCTGGCGGACGAGCCGCTGGCGGCCATCATCGCCAGCGACTTGCAGCGCGCGCGCCAGACGGCGCAAGCCGTTGCCGATGTGAAACATTTATCCGTGCAAACGGACCCCTTGCTGCGCGAGCGCTGCTATGGCGCCTTCGAAGGCTTGCTGTACGCCGACATCGCCGCGCGCTATCCGCATGAATATGCGCAATGGCAATCGCGCCAGATCGACGCCGTGATGCCGTCCGGCGAGCGGCAGGCGGAAAGTTTCCGTCAGTTTTATGCGCGCGCGAATGGCGCCATCGCCCGCTGGGCCGAGCGCTATGACGGCCACACCATCGCCATCGTGGCGCACGGCGGCGTGCTGGAGTGCGCCTACCGCGCAGCGGTCGGCATGAGCCTCGACAGCCCGCGCGACTTCCAGGTGAAAAATGCCAGCGTCAACCGTTTCTCGTACGCGGATGGCAAGCTGCATTTGGTGCACTGGGGAAATATCGAACACCTGAGCGCGCCCGCGATGGACGAGCTGGGGTAATTGTTGTCACCCCGTTGTCCCCCCGTTGTCCGTCCGCCACCGCTGGCGGGCAATTTTGCTGTGCTGCACAAGCGCGGCACCCGCCCAGGCGCACTGAAGCAAAAAAATAGTGCTTATTAATTAGGCAGGGAATCGGTTAAAATAGCAGGTTCCTCCGTCCATTCCAGGTTCTTCAGTGCAAATCGGCCCTCACATTCTGCGCAACAATGTTTTCGTCGCTCCCATGGCGGGCGTGACGGATCGGCCATTCCGCCAGTTGTGCAAGCAGCTCGGTGCCGGCTACGCCGTGTCGGAGATGGCGGCGTCGAATCCGCGCCTGTGGGCAACGGAAAAAAGCTCGCGCCGCACGGACCACGCCGGCGAAATGGAACCGAAGGCCGTGCAAATCGCCGGTGCCGATCCGCAAGACCTGGCCGATTGCGCCAAGTTCAACGTGGACCGGGGCGCGCAGATCATCGACATCAACATGGGTTGCCCCGTCAAAAAAGTGTGCAACAGCTGGTGCGGTTCGGCCCTGCTGCAAAACGAAAGCCTGGTCGAGAAGATTCTGCACGCCGTCGTCAATGCCGTCGACGTGCCCGTCACCCTGAAATTCCGCACGGGCTGGAACCGCGAAAACAAGAATGCCTTGAAAATCGCCCGCATCGCCGAGCAGGCCGGCATCCAGATGCTGACCTTGCACGGCCGCACGCGCGCCGATGGCTACAAGGGCGATGCCGAATATGAAACCATTGCTGCCGTGAAAGCATCAGTGGGCATCCCCGTGGTGGCCAACGGCGACATTACCAGTCCGGAAAAAGCCCGCTTTGTGCTAGATCAAACGGGCGCCGATGCCGTCATGATCGGCCGCGCGGCGCAGGGCCGGCCGTGGATTTGCCGCGAAATCGACCATTTTTTGCGCACCGGTACCTTGTTGCCGGCGCCCTACGTGGATGAAGTGCGCACCCTGATGGACGAGCATTTGCGCGCCCATTACGCGTTTTATGGCGAATTCCTCGGCGTGCGCACGGCGCGCAAGCACATCGGCTGGTACGTGAAGGACCTGGAAGGCGGGGAAGCGTTCCGCCAGCAAATGAATTTGCTGGAGTCGACGGACGCGCAGTTGCTGGCCGTCGATCAATTTTTTGAGTCGCAATGGAAATTTGGCGAGCGGTTACAATACCGCCTCTCCGAATCCAGTGAAAGTGGCCTGATCGATGTGATCAAACCGATGGCCACGGCAGCATGAGCAGATAGCAACTAAGTTACGCAAGTAAGTTACGCAAGCAAGTTACGCAGATAAGTTGACAGCAATACAAGGGCGAGCGCCTATACAGAGCGTCATGCAATATTAATTACAACACCGAGACAAGATGGCAGCACGCGGCCCGCATGAGCGCCGCGGCAACGGATTGTCAGGTGTTCAGCCGGTTGAAGCATACAAATGAGCAAAGAAAGCATTCAGGAAGTCGTACAGAAAAGTCTAGAAGATTACTTCAATGACCTGGGCGAACAGCAAGCATCGAATATCTATGACATGGTCGTGCTGACCGTGGAAAAGCCCATCCTGGAAGTCGTGATGACACGCG
This sequence comes from uncultured Janthinobacterium sp., assembly GCA_963530105.1. Taxonomy (GTDB): domain Bacteria; phylum Pseudomonadota; class Gammaproteobacteria; order Burkholderiales; family Burkholderiaceae_D; genus Janthinobacterium. The sequence continues at coordinate 1,843 of CAUSDR010000234.1, read as the reverse complement.
CCGATGGCAACCAGTCGCACGCCGCGCAGATGCTGGGCATCAACCGCAACACCCTGCGCAAGAAATTGCAGGAGCACGGTTTGCTGTAATGCCGGCATGCAAGTGACGCCAAGATTTGAATCCGCCGCAGCCCGCTACCGGGCCTGCGCCATTCGCCAAGAACACTTAACCACCTAGCCACAGCCATGATCAAACAAGCTCTCCTCTCCGTTTCCGACAAGACCGGCGTCCTCGAATTCGCCCGCGCCCTGTCCGCCCTCGGCGTCAACCTCCTGTCCACGGGCGGCACCGCCAAATTGTTGGCAGACAACGGTGTCCCCGTGACGGAAGTCGCCGACTACACGGGTTTCCCGGAGATGCTCGATGGCCGTGTGAAGACCCTGCACCCGAAAGTGCATGGCGGTATCCTGGCGCGCCGCGATTTCCCTGAGCACATGTCGAAACTGGTCGAGCACGACATGCCGACCATCGACATGGTGGTGGTCAACCTGTACCCGTTCCAGGGCACCGTGGCCAAGGCCGACTGCACGCTGGAAGACGCGATCGAAAACATCGATATCGGCGGCCCGACCATGCTGCGTTCGGCAGCCAAGAACCACAAGGACGTGGTTGTCATCTGCGACCCGAGCGACTACGACGTGGTGCTGGCGGAAATGCGCGCGGCGGACGGCAAGGCAGGCGACGTCAGCTACGACACCAAGTTCATGCTGGCGAAAAAAGTCTTTGCGCACACGGCGCAATACGATGGCGCCATCACCAATTACCTGACCAGCCTGGGCCCGACCAAGGTGCACGCCGAGCGCGGCGCGTATCCGCAAATCCTCAACGTGGCCTTTGAAAAAGTGCAGGACATGCGCTACGGCGAGAACCCGCACCAGAGCGCCGCCTTCTACCGCGACCTGGTCACCACCGATGGCGCGCTGGCCAACTACCGCCAGCTGCAAGGCAAGGAATTGTCGTACAACAACATCGCCGACGCCGATGCGGCCTGGGAATGCGTGAAGAGCATGGGTGGCTTCGAACAAAGCGCCGCCTGCGTCATCGTCAAGCACGCCAATCCATGCGGCGTGGCGCTGGGCAAGAATGCGGCCGAAGCGTACGCGCGCGCCCTGCAGACGGACCCGACCTCCGCATTTGGCGGCATCATCGCCTTCAATACGGAACTGGACGGCGCCACCGCCGGCGAAATCGCCAAGCTGTTCGTCGAAGTGCTGATCGCGCCATCGTTCTCCGCTGAAGCGAAACAGATTCTGTCGAGCAAGCAAAACGTGCGCATGCTGGAAATCCCGCTGGGCGCCGGCGTGCACGCCATGGACTTCAAGCGCGTCGGCGGCGGTCTGCTGGTGCAGTCGCCGGATGCGAAAAACGTCGGCATCGCCGACTTGCGCGTGGTCAGCAAGCTGCAGCCTACGCCGCAGCAGCTGGCCGACCTGATGTTCGCCTGGAAAGTGGCGAAATTCGTCAAGTCGAACGCCATCGTCTTCTGCGGCAATAACATGACCCTGGGCGTGGGCGCAGGCCAGATGAGCCGCATCGACTCGGCCCGCATCGCGTCCATCAAGGCGCAGAACGCGGGCCTGAGCCTGACCGGTTCCGTGGTGGCGTCGGACGCCTTCTTCCCCTTCCGCGACGGCCTCGACGTCGTCGTCGATGCGGGCGCCACCTGCGTCATCCACCCGGGCGGCTCCATGCGCGACCAGGAAGTGATCGATGCGGCGGACGAGCGCGGCGTCGTGATGCTCTACACGGGTACGCGTCACTTCCGTCATTAATTTAGCCCAACGGCAAATGCCGGGGTCAGACCCGCCGGGTCTGACCCCAGATGTTGCTTGTGGGGTGAAGA
>CAUSDR010000233.1:0-8895 GCA_963530105.1 uncultured Janthinobacterium sp. | reverse complement strand
GCGCCCGCCGGGCTGGCGCAGGTCCGCATCCCCGTATTGCTGCTGCCCGCCGACGGCGACTGGGGCGCGCCCCGCTTCCATGGCCAGGGCACGGCGTATGCGGCCCTGTATGCGCCGGCGGGCGCGAAGCTGGGCCTGTTCGGCAGCGCCACGCACCTCGTCGCGCCAAATGACCTGAAGCTTGAACATGCGGGCGGCGCCTTCGAATCGATAGGCGACGGCGCCGACTACAGCTTCACGCGCTTCGGCGCCGCCTACACGCTGCGCATGAGCTGCGACGAGCCGCTGAAGGACAAGCGCTGCACCGATCCGCAATACCTGACCGACGCGGCGCGCGCGCTGCTGCTGGTGGCGGGAGACCAACCATGATGAAGACGACCTTGCTGGCGGGCGCGCTGGCGCTCGGCACCCTGGCGCTGCCGGCACTGGCAGGCAGCGACGAGCGCTTCCTGCCGCCTGGCGCGCTGCTGCCCGGCAGCGGCAGCGGCGTGGCCAGCGCCGCCGTGCTGTATCCGGAAATGCGCTTTCCCATCGAGCAGGGCGCGGCCTACGCCAGTTCGCATTTCTACGGCGTGGGCGGCCAGCGCGGCAAGGCAGGCGATTCCTGCGACGACGCCAACTACGCCTATCCGTGGCGCGACAATTTTTGCGAGCTGCGCAAGGACAACCTGCCGTTCTGCCTGTCCGGCGGCCACCAGGGACAAGACCTGCGCCCGGCCACCTGCCGCGCCAATTTTCACTGGGCCGTGGCGGCCGATGATGGCGTCATCGTGCAGATCGCGCGCTTCAGCGTGACCCTGCAGACGGCCGCCGGCACCCTGTACCGCTATGTGCACCTCAATACCAGCGACCTGGCCGTGCGCGAACTGCAGCCCGTGGCGCGCGGCGCGCGCATCGGCAGGATCTCGAACAACTGGGTCGACAAGCTGCCGATCCACCTGCATTTCGACGTCAAGGACACCATTCAGGTGGGCCAGCGGACGCTGGTGGCCTTCGTGCCGCCGTATGCCAGCCTGGTCGAGTCCTACATCCAGCGCAACAAGACACAAGGAGAACACCATGAGTGAAGCGATACGAGGCCGGCGCGGCAGCAAGCGGCCCATCCTGGCGATATTGCGGCAGGAGGCGTCGACGCCGGGCCGCGCCGGCAAGCTGCTGCGCGACAAGGGCTTTGAACTGGACATCCGCCGCCCCGTGCGCGGCGATCCGCTGCCCGACACCCTCGCTGGCCACGCGGGCGTGATTTCGTTCGGCGGCCCGATGAGCGCGAACGACGGCGACGCGCACATCCGCCGCGAAATCGACTGGCTGTCCGTGCCGCTGGCGGAAAACCGGCCATACCTGGGCATCTGCCTGGGCGCGCAGATGCTGGCCAAGAACCTCGGCTGCAAGGTGACGGCGGCAGAGGGCGACATCACGGAAATCGGCTGGTATCCGCTGAAGCCGACGGCCGAGGGCGAGCGCATCATGCCCAGGTGGCCGGGCATGGTGTACCACTTCCACATGGAGGGGTTCGAGCTGCCCAAGGGCGCCGTCCTGCTGGCCGAAGGCGACGCCTACCGCAACCAGGCCTTCCGCTACGGCGAGAAGGCGTGGGGCATCCAGTACCACCCGGAGCTGACCCTGGCCATGCAGCGCCGCTGGGCCGTGAAGGGCGCGCACCGCTTCCACCTGCCCAACGCGCAGCAGGGCGAGCAGCACCTGCAGGGACGCGTATTGCACGACAAGGCGCTGCGGGCATGGTTCAACGGCTTCCTGAACCGCGTGTTTACCGAAGCATGAGCCGCATGCCCGCCCCCCTGCAGGATGGCCTGGCCCTGAACCTGGAGCAGCTGCTGGCGCGCCAGAGTTTCAAGTGGCGCCAGTACCAGCCCGGCGTGCTTGCCGCCTGCGTGGCCGACATGGACCTGGGCACGGCGCCCGCCGTGCAGGCGGCGCTGGCGCAGGTGCTGCGGCGCGTCGATTTCACGTATCCCCTGCGCGACGGGCGCAAGGCCGACCGCGCCGTGGCACACGCCTTCGCCGCGCGCATGCGCCGCCTGTACGGCTGGCAGGCCGAGGCCGACCAGGTGCTGGTGCTGCCCGACCTGGTGCAGGCGACGTTCGCCGCCGTCATGGCGTTTTCCGACCCGGGCGACGGCGTGATCGTGCAAGTGCCGCACTATGCGCCGTTCCGCGAAGCGGTCGAGGGCACGGGCCGGCGCCTGGTGGCGCTGGAGATGCGCGCCGGCCCCGACGGCTACCAGCTGGACATGGAATCGCTGGCGCACGCCGTCGATGCCCGCACGCGCGTGCTGATCCTGTGCAATCCGCACAATCCGACGGGCCGCGTGCTGAGCCGCGCGGAGCTGGAAGGCGTGCTGGCCTTCGCCGAGCGCCATGCCTTGACCGTGGTGTCCGACGAAATCCATGCCGACCTGGTCTACCCGGGCGCGCGGCACCTGCCATTCGCCGCGCTGTCCGGCGCGGCGGCCGCGCGCACCGTCACCCTGAACTCGGCCACCAAGAGTTTCAATATCGCCGGCCTGCGCTGCGCCGTCGCGCATTTCGGCACGCCGGAGCTGCAGCGGCGCTTCCACGCGCGCCTGCCCGCGCGCCTGACGGGCGCCGTCAACAGCCTGGGCATCGACGCCACGGTGGCGGCCTGGCAGGACGGCCAGCCCTGGCTCGACGCCGTGCTGGCGCACCTGCTGGCCATGCGCGACTACGCGGCGGAGATTCTGCGCCGCGAGCTGCCGGCCATCCGCTTCCACGTGCCGCAGGGGACGTACCTGCTGTGGCTCGATTGCGGCGCGCTGGAACTGGACCAGCCGGCGGCGGCATTCTTCCTGCAGCATGCGCGCGTGGCGCTCAGTCCGGGCGAAGTGTTCGACGCGCGCGCCGCGCACTGCGCGCGCCTCAATTTCGCCACCTCGCAGCCGCTGCTGGCCGAAATCCTCGACCGCATGGTCATGGCGGTGCGCGCGCACCAGCGCCGCTTGGCCGCACACATTTAACCCGGCACACGCTTGCCGCTACCTGGATACGACACCATGGAAACATCCATCAACCAACACAAGCCGCGCATCCTCATCGGCGTCACCGGGTCGCTCGATTCGACCCTGCTGCCGAACTACCTGCGCATCATCAAGGACCACCTCGATTGCGAGCTGAGCGTGCTGATGACGCCCAACGCCACCAATTTCCTGAAGCCGGAATCGATCGCGCTGTACGTCGACCGCGTCATCAGCGGCGAACGGCCGCAGGACTGGCCGACCGACAAGCCGGGCAGCATCGCCGCCGCGCATGACCTGCTGCTGGTGCTGCCCGCCACGGCGAATACGCTGGCGGCGGTGGCGAACGGCTTTTCCGGCAACCGTCTGACCACCGTGATCCTGGCCGCCACCTTCCCCGTGCTGCTGTTCCCCGTGATGGGCGGGCCGATGCTGGCCAAGCCTGCCGTGCAGCGCAACCTGGCGCAGCTGCGCGAGGATGGCTACATCATCATCGACCCCGTCTGGCGCGACCATTTCGATCCGCTGCTCGGCCGCATGCATGGCCACCACTCGCTGCCCAGCCCCGAGCAGGTACTGGCGCTGCTGCGCGAACGCTTCCCCGCCAGCGGCGTGCAGCGCCTGGCGCTGACGGGCGCCGCCGCCTGACCTTCCACGCCACCAGAGAGAACCGCATGTCCATCATCCTGTACAGCCTGTGCGCCGCCGACCGGCGCCGTCATTATTCGCCCCATGTGTGGAAGATCATCATGGCCCTCAAGCACAAGGAACTGCAGGCCGAGGTGCGGCCCGTCTCCTTCGCTGAAATCGCCGGCATCGAGGATGGCAGCTACAAGAGCGTGCCGGTGCTGAACGACAACGGCCACATCGAGGGCGACAGCTTTGAAATCGCCGTGCACCTGGAGCGCGCCTATCCGGACAGGCCCAGCCTGTTCGGCGGCCCCGGCGGCCAGGCCATGGCCCGCTTCGTCGAAAGCTTCAGCCAGACGGTCATCCATCCGCCCGTCTCGGCCATCGCCGCCATGGACATGCATGCGCTGATGTCGCCGACGGACCAGGCGTATTTCCGCGCGGCGCGCGAAAAGCGCTTCGGCAAGACCCTGGAAGAGGCGTCGGCCAACCGCCACGTCGAACTGGCGGCGCTGCCGGAAAAATTCGCCCCGCTGCGCAGCGTGCTGGCGAAACAGCGCTGGCTGGGCGGCGCGCAGCCCCTGTTTGCCGACTACATCCTGTTCGGCGTGCTGCAGTGGGCGCGCATCACCGTGCCGTCGCCGCTGCTGCCGGCGGACGATCCCGTCAGCACCTGGTTCGAGCGCTGCCTCGACCTGCACGGCGCCATCGGCCGCTCCGTCATCCTGTCGGACTGATGGCGGGCGAACCTGCCAGGGCCGCCCGCGCGGCCCTTTTCCTTACACTGAACGACAAGGCCAACCATGATGTTTACACCGCAACAGGGCGAGATTCGCCAACGCTATGCCGGCATCGGCAGCGACATTGCCGCCGGCGCCGCCGCGCGCGCGGAAGGTTTCGATTTTGACGGCTGGCAGCGCCTGCGCGACGCCGGCCTGTGGCGCATGATCGTGCCCGGCAGCGACCACGCGACGGGCGACTGGTGGAGCTTCACGGCCGCCCTCGACGGCCTGTCCTCCACCATCTGCGCGCCGGAACTGCTGCTGTCGGTCATCGCCCAGGCCGGCATGGTGCGGGGCCTGGCGCGGCACGGCAGCGAAGGGCAGCGCGACCGCTATTTCGGCGCCATCCTGCGCGGCGACGTCAGCGCCACCGGCATCGCCGAACCCGGCACGGGCACGGACGTGCGCAGCATCCAGAGCACCTTGCGCGCCACGGACGGCGGCTACGTGCTCAATGGCGGCAAGTACAATATCGCGCACGCGCCCATCATGGATTTCGCCCTGATCGTCTGCCGCCTGGCGGACAAGGACGAGCACAATATCGCGCTGGCGCTGCTCGACCGCGGCACGCCCGGCCTGCGCGCCGGCCAGGTGGACGACAAGCTGGGCAACCGCAACCTGCCCACCGGCGCATTGCATTTCGAGGACGTCGCCGTGCGCCCGTCGCAGCTGCTGGGCGCGCCCGGACGGGGCCTGGCCACCTTGATCGACACCATTTCATTGGGGCGCCTGTATTACGGCCTGGCGGCGGCCAACCTGATCGCGCCCTACCTGGACGAGGCCATGCGCTACGCGGCCAGCCGCAGCAGCTTCAATAGCAGCATCGACAACCACCAGCACGTGCAGCGGCGCCTGGTCGACATCCGCATCGGCATGGAACGTTCGCGCTGGCTGGCGTTTGGCGCGCTGTCGCAATTGCTGGCAGGGCAGCGGGAAGGCTTGATGAGCTGTTCCATCGCCAAGCTGGTGGGTTCTGAAGACTTGATCAACAGCGCCACCAGCCTCGTCAAGCTGTACGGCAGTCTGGGCTACCACAATGGGCGCGTGGCCGAGCTGATGAAAAATGCGCTGGGCTTCGCCAGCGTGGGCGGCACCGAGGAAATGCACCGTAAAAACATCTTCAATCAGATGCAGCGCCTGGCTGGCTAGGTTTCCCGCGCTGGCTGTGGCACGTTGATGGCGTTTTGGCGGCTCAGGCCGCCAGTACGCCGGACTCGCTCAGCGCATCATTGATGGCTTCGAACATCGGCTCGCCGGCGCGCGAGGCCAGGTGGGCGAACAGATTGCGCACGGAAGATTGGGCCACGCAGAGGATGTCGATCTCGCCGAGGCGCTGGGCTTCCAGCGCCGTGTCGCCATGCAGCAGGCCGACGCCGAGGCGCTCGGCCAGCATCGAGCGGGTGACGCTTTCGCGGTCGATGCTGATGATGCGGCGCGGGCGGAAATTGCGCGTCTTGAACAGGTGCTCGGCGGCGCCGCCGCAGCACAGGCTCGATGGCGCAAAGATCCACGGCAGCTCGGCCAGGGCATTCCAGTCCAGCGGCTGGGTGGTGTCGAGCATGCCGGCGGGCGCCGCCACGTAGACGGGGAAGCACGCCACTTCGATCGTCATCAGGTCGTCGTCGGGCGAACGGGCCTCGTTGTAGAAGCCGGCGTCGAGCGTGCCGCTGCGGATGCCGTTCAGGGTGCCGGTGGAGCTGCCATGTTCCAGCGAGACTTCGACTTCCGGATGGTGCTCGGAAAAGCGCCGCACCAGCCGTCCGATGGCTTCGTTGTTGGACTGGCCGCCGACGCCGATGCGCAGCTTGCCGGCCAGGCGGCCCTTGATGTGGTTGGCTTCGTCGAGCAGTTCGCGGTGGATGTTGAGGGTACGCTCGGCCTTGGCGAGGATGCGCTGGCCGCTGCTGGTCAGGCTCATGCCGCGCGCCGTGCGGTCAAACAAGGTGAGGCCGAGATAATCCTCCATCGCCTTGACATGGGCACTGACTGCGGGCTGGCTCAGGAAGAGCCGTTCGGATGCGCGCGTAATGCTGCCCTCGCGCGCCACCGTGGCGAAGGTTTTCAGGTGATGGATTTCCATGAGGGGCGGGTCCATTAAGTTAAAAGATGAATGAAATTCCAGATATTCTTATTCGTTTTTCAACTATGTATTATATGTGATTTTAATAAGAATACGGCATTAACAATGCCTGCAAAATGGGTAATTATTTGTGACTTTTTTCCATGCCGGCCATTGCCATTGGGCGCAGCAGCCCGTAAAACCACGTAAATTGTTACTTTTCGTGAGAAATTCCCGCACGGCGGCCGACGCGCAGCGGCGCTACAGCAAGCCCAGCACATGCCACCACACAAAGTCCAGCGGCGTGAGGATCAGCAGGCTGAGCACGAACAGGCTCAGGCACAGCCGGGTGACGGCCGCCACCGGCAGGCTGGCCGCCTGCATGGCGAAAATCAGGGGCGGCGCCTGGTAGGGCAGGCAGACGTTGGAAAAGGCCAGCACTTGCGTCATCAGCACCGTCATCAGCGGCAGGCCCGTGACGGCCGCCAGGTCCTGCGCCAGCGGCGTCATCGTCGCCGGCACGCCCGCCAGGTTGGTCACCAGCGACACGACGGTCGAGATCAGGGTCAGCACGGCGGCGTTCCACAGCGGCGTGTCGGCGGCGAAGCGCGCATGCCGGCTCAGGCCGCGCACGACGGCTTCGCCCAGGCCGCTTTCCGAAATCACCGCGCCCAGGCCCATCACGCCGGCCACGAACAGCAGCGAGCCGTAGTTGATCTCTTGGTTCAGGCATTTTTTCGACGTCAGGTCGGCGGCCGGCCACAGGCAGACGAGGGCGGCGGCCAGGCCGACCCAGGCCGGCGACACATGGTGCAGGCCATCCGTCATCCACAGGGCCAGGCAGACGCCCAGCACCACGGCCAGGCCCGTCTCCTGCGCCGACATGGGCCCTTGCCGCTGCGCCGGCGCGGCCGCGCGCACGGGATCGGCGGCGGGAAACATCCACAGGATCAGCAGCACCAGCAGGACGGACTTGAGGATGCCCAGCACGGGGAAATGCAGCAACAGATAACTGACATACGAAATCTGCACGCCGTACAGAATGTCCGCCATGCCGGACAAAATCATGTTCGGCGCGTTCGACGGCAGGATGGCGAAGGTCGGCAGGAAGCTGGAAAAGCTGGCCGCCATCAGCATGCCCGTGCGGCCGTTGTCGCCCGCGCCATAGCCGATATGCTCGGCGACGGCCAGGGTGATGGGGATGAGCAGCACCACGCGGCCCATGCCCGACGGCATGACGAAGGCCAGCGCCACGCTGAACAGCACGATGCCGGCGATGACGCCGGCGTAGCGCCGCCCCAGCATGCGCGACAGGATGGCCGCCGCGCGCTTGCCCAGGCCCGTGTGGCCGATGGCCGCGCCCATCACGGCGCCGCTGAACAGCAGCCAGAATGTGGTTGACTGCAGGCCGGAAAACACCGTTTGCGCGGGCGCCATATTGCACAGCATCGCCACCAGGAAGAAGGCCAGGGCCGGCCAGTATTCGGGCACCAGGGCAGTGGCCCACATGCTGATGCAAAAGACCAGCAGCGCCACCACGCCGGCCATCGCTGGCGGCAGGTAGAGCGAAGCGGCCAGGCCGCTGGCGCAGGTCAGCGCGGCGATGGCGGCCAGCGCGCGCAGGCGCGCGCCGGGCAGGGGAAGGGCGAGGGACAAGGACTTCAAGGCAGTACTCCTGGACGCGCCGGCGCGGCAGGGCGCCGCGCCGTGTGGTGGTGAATATGGAACATGCTTACTGGTAGCGCCGGATGGCGATGGTGCGAAAAGGCGGCTGGGCGTGCGGCGCGGCGGCGGGAGGCAGCGCGCCGGCCGGCTGCTCCAGCCCGGCCAGCAGCGCCTGCGCGCGCTGTTCGGCGGCGTCGATGCTGGCCAGCTTGACATGGCCGTAGCCGCGGATGGCCTGCGGCAGCTCGGCCAGCGCCACGATGGACGCCAGGTTGCCGGCGCCCAGGCGGGGCAGCAGGGCGTCCAGGCGCGCCGTGTAGTCGGCGATCAGCTGGCGCTCGCGGCGCCGTTCGGCGCTGTAGCCGAAGATGTCGAAACGCGTGCCGCGCAAGCCCCTGGCCCGTGCCAGCAGCGCCAGCAGCTTGCCCATCCAGGGGCCGAAGGCGCGCTTGCGCTTGCCCAGCAGCGGCGGCGCCATGTGAAAGGTGAGCGTCACGTCGCCTTCGAACTGCTGCCGCAGCTCGCGCTGGAACTGGCCGTCCGTAAACAGCCGCGCCACCTCGTATTCATCCTTGTAGGCCAGCAGCTTGCTGTAGCCGCGCGCCACGGCCAGGGTCAGCACGGGCGGCGCATCGGCGCCGAAGACGGCGCTTTCGCGCTCGCGCACGCGCGCGACAAAGGATTGGAAGCGTTCCGCCAGCGCCGCGTTCTGGTAGCGCGCCAGCATGGCGCTGCGCTGCGCCACCAGCGCGCCCAGGCTGGCGTC
>CAUSDR010000232.1:0-8902 GCA_963530105.1 uncultured Janthinobacterium sp. | reverse complement strand
CAGCAAACTCAGCAAACTCAGCAAACTCAGCAAACTCAGCAAACTCAGCAAGCTCAGCAAGCTCAACAAACCAAGCAAGCTCAGCAGGCACAGCAAACCCAGCAAGCCCAACAGACTCAACAGACTCAGCAGACTCAGCAAGCCCAGCAAGCCCAGCAAGCCCAGCAAGCCCAGCAAGCCCAGCAAGCCCAGCAAGCGCAACAAACCAACGCCAGTCTGCAGCGGCAGCCAGTGCCGCAAGCCGATAGCGGCCAGGACCGGCTGCAGGCGCAGCGCGATGACAGCGCGCGTGCCGATGCGCAGCGCAGCGATGCCCGGCGCGTTGACGCTGAGCGCCAGGCCGGGCAGCAGGATGCGGTGCGCGTGGAGGATCTGCGCCAGGACGACTTGCGGCAGGCGCAGTTGCAGCAAACACAGCTGCAGGAGCAGGCGCAAGTGGCGGCGGACGAGGCGGTGCGCGCGCAGCTGGCGGCCAGCGATGCGCAATTGGCCGCGCAGGCGGCATCCGAACGCATGCAGTCGCTGGCGCGCACGGCGCAATTGCAGGCTGATCAGGGCTTGGCGGCGACGGCGCAAGCGCAGCTGGCGCAGCAAAATGCGCAGGCGCAAGCGCTGGCCGCGCAAAACGCGGGCATGGCCGTGCCGCCGCCCTCGTCGCAAGACCCGTCCGTGGCGGCAGCCATCGCCGCGTATAACCTGAACAACGCGGCCCTGAATCCCGGCTTGATGAACCGGCAACTGTCAGCCGGCGACTTGCAAAAGCCGCTGGTGACGCCGGTTGCTCCCGTGGAACCCGTCAAGCCCGTGAACAAGATCCAGGGCGGCGGGGTTTAAGCTTGCAAGGTGGCATCCAGGGTAATGTTGGCTTTTAGTAATTTCGACACGGGGCAGCCCGCCTTGGCCTTGCCCGTCAATTCCTCGAACTTCGCCTGGTCGGCGCCGGGTATCTTGGCTTTCAGGGTCAGGTGGACGGCCGTGATGGCGAAACCGTCGTCCACCTTGTCCAGCGTCACTTCCGCCGTGGTTTCCATCTTTTCCGCCGTCAGGCCCGCTTCTCCGAGGATCAGCGACAGGGCCATGGTAAAGCAGCCCGCGTGGGCGGCGCCGATCAGTTCTTCGGGATTGGTGCCGGGCTTGCCTTCGAAGCGGCTGGCAAAGCCGTAGGGATATTCCTGCAAGGCGCCGCTGCGGGTGCTGATGGCGCCCTTGCCATCCTTGATGCCGCCTGACCAGATGGCCGATCCGTTGGTTTTCATGCTGCCGCTCCTGTGTGGGGATACTGCGAAACATAAGAAAGCGCCTGCCGCGGCGGGAGCCGCAGGGCGCAAGGGACAAGTCAGCGCGCTGACCCGCTCATCTTATGCTGTTCGCCTGGCTGGCGGCGCGCGTCTTGCCTGCGCCGTGTGCGCTGGATCAGGGAATGGGCGCTTTGCGGGGCAGGCTGCGGCATCCGTGCCGCAAAGCTGTCTTATTTCAGGTCTGCAAGCGCTAAATCCTTTAAAATAGCAGGTTATAAGAAAATTCCCGGAAATCTGAGGAATATTCGCACTCGATGTTTCAGTTCGGTTTCAGTTTTTAGTTTCACTAACAACGTCCGGCAAAACCGTCGCGAGCGGAAGGAAGAGGTGGCTGAGAAGCGCAACCGTACGAAGGTACGGTGAGCATCGCAAGCCGCCTATACCGACGCGCAGCAGGTTTTGCCGGGCGTCATAAGAGGATGAACAATGTCTATATCCAGCACCGAAGAGATCGTCGCTGAATTGCGCGCCGGCCGCATGGTGATACTGGTCGATGAAGAAGACCGCGAAAATGAAGGCGACCTGGTGCTTGCCGCCGATTTCGTCACGCCTGAAGCCATCAATTTCATGATCACGCATGCGCGTGGCCTGGTGTGCCTGACCCTGACGGAAGAGCGTTGCGACGAGCTGAACCTGTCGATGATGACCTCGCGCAACGGTACCGCGTATGGCACCAACTTCACCGTCTCGATCGAAGCGGCCGAAGGCGTGACCACGGGCATTTCCGCCGCCGACCGCGCCAAGACCATCCAGGTGGCCGTGGCCAAGGGCACGCAGCCCAGCGATATCGTCCAGCCTGGCCATATTTTCCCCCTGAAAGCGCAAAAGGGCGGCGTGCTGATGCGCGCAGGCCATACGGAAGCCGGCTGCGACCTGACGGCCATGGCCGGTTTGACGCCCGCCTCCGTGATTTGCGAAATCATGAAGGACGATGGCACCATGGCGCGCCTGCCGGACTTGCTGGTGTTTGCCGAGCAACATGGCCTGAAAATCGGCACCATTGCCGACCTGATCCATTACCGCAGCCAGACGGAGTCCTTGGTCGAGCGCGTTGCCGAGCGCACCCTGCACACGGCGCATGGCGAATTCCGCCTGATCGCCTTCCGCGACAAGCCTAGCGCGTCGGCCCACCTGGCCCTCGTGCACGGCGACCTGGCCCCCGGCCTGGAAGCCCTGGTGCGCGTGCACCAGCCCGTTTCCCTGCTGGATGTGCTGGAAAGCGAAGCGACCACCCACTCGTGGACGGTGGCTGCCTCGATGGCCGCCATCAAGCAGTCCGAGCGGGGCGTGATGGTCTTGCTGAACTGCGGCGAGACGTCGAGCGAGCTGTTTGCCCAGTTCGCCGCGCTGGACACGCCGCAAGCCAAGCCGAAAGGCCGCGCCGCCAGCATGGACCTGCGCAGCTACGGCATCGGCGCGCAAATCCTGCGCGACCTGGGCGTGAGCAAGATGCAATTGCTGGCCAGCCCGCGCAAGATGCCGTCGATGGTCGGTTTCGACCTGGAAGTAACGGGTTTTCAGTGCCATCCAGGCCAGACGCCTGACTAAATCGCCTGCGCGACGCGATTTGCGGCCTGCGATGCACTGTGCCTTCGTACAGTTGCGCTTCTCGGCCACCAATTGCCGTTCGCGACGATTTTGTCGGGCCTCGATGTAAGAGTAAACGATGGCGGCACGTGCTGTCGCCCTGAACCACCAGATTAAAGAGGTTAATGATGACCGTAGGAACCTATGAAACCAATTTTGCCGGCGAAGGTTTGCGCGTCGGTATCGTCCAGGCACGATTCAATGAAATCGTCGGTGGTGGCTTGCTGTCGGCATGCCTGGAAGAGTTGAGCAAGCTGGGCGTGGCCGATGAAGATATCCTGCACGTGACCGTGCCGGGCGCCCTGGAAATCCCACTGATTCTGCAAAAAATGGCGGAAACCGAGCAATTCGACGCCCTGATCGCACTGGGCGCCGTGATTCGCGGTGAAACCTACCACTTCGAGCTGGTATCGAATGAATCGGGCGCGGGCATCACGCGCGTCGGTCTCGATTACGGCATCCCCATCGCCAACGCAGTGTTGACGACGGAAAACGACGAGCAGGCGGAAGTGCGCATGCTGGTCAAGGGAGCGGAAGCGGCACGCGTGGCAGTGGAAATGGCCAATCTGGCGCAAGCGCTGGAAGAGTTGCAGGACACAGACGAGGATTAATCGTGCTTGCGCCGCAGCGTGCTGCCTGGCAGCGCGCCGCGGTATTCGTCACTATTTGCAGTAGATACGTATTTAAGAACAGGTAACAATCATGACTGAGAAAAATTTGCTCGCCAACCCCAGCAAAAACCGCACGCCGCGTCACCGCGCGCGCGAGTTTGCGCTGCAGGGCTTGTACCAGTGGCTGCTGAACAATGAAGACGCGACCACCGTGGTGAACAATATTCGCGCCGCGCACGGTTTCGACAAGGCCGATGGCGATCATTTCACCGTGCTGCTGTACGGCGCCATCAAGGATTCGCTGGCGCTGCGCGACAGCATGGCGCCTTTGATCGACCGCAATATCGCAGAACTGTCGCCGATCGAACACGGCATCCTGCTGATCGGCGCATTCGAGCTGAAGAACAACATGGAAATCCCGTACCGCGTCGTCATCAACGAAGCGGTCGAGCTGGCCAAGTCGTTTGGCGGCATCGATGGCCATAAATATGTAAATGGCGTGCTGGACAAGCTGGCAGTGAAATTCCGCGAGGAAGAAGTCAACGCCAGCAAGCGCAAGTAAGCAGCATCTTCCTGCGGCCGCGGCCGCATTGAATGCCAAAAGGGCAGACTGAAAAGTCTGCCCTTTTTTTATCGCCAGCGTGTTTTGCCTTGACGCATCGTTGCCGCTGCGCCCCGCAGCGCGCTGCGCAGCAGGCTGGAAACGCTCCTTCCTTGACGCAGTATGCCGCTGGGCAAAGAAAAAGCCACCGCACGCAAGTGCTGGTGGCCTTTCATTCGATGCCCCTGTGAAGGCTTTTAAAGGGTCACAGTCCGGCGATCTCGTTGTGCGGGGTGATCTGGATGCTGATGCTGCCGCTTTCCGGCGCAGGCGCCTTGGCCGGCGCCGGCGTATTCGACGCCATCACGGGTGTCGTCGTCGGCACGCGCTGGCCGGCGGACACTTGCTTCAGGCGCCGGTATTCGGCCAGCACGCGCGAGCCGTAGCCCGAGTCGGTGGCGAAGTTGGCGGCGCCGACGTAGGTTTTCAGGCCCGCTTCGACGGAACCGCCACGCGTGACGTAGTCTTTCAGGATCAGCGAGCCGACACGGATGTTGGCCACCGGATTCAGGGCTGCCTGCACGCCGCCCATTTCCTGGAAGCGCTCGTGGTGGATCTTCGACATGACCTGCATCAGGCCTTGCGCGCCGACGGGGCTTTCCGCGAACGGGTTCAGGCCCGATTCGATGGCCATCACGGCCAGGATCAGCAGCGGGTCGAGCTTGATTTCACGCGCCGTCAGGTAAGCCGTCGAGACCAGCATGTTGGTCGCGTCGTTGGCCACGCGGTAGCGCTTGGAGAGCCAGTCGGTGACCCATTGCTGCTGCTTTTTCGTGCCCAGCAGGGCTTTTTCTTCCTTGGTCAGCGGTGCTTCATTGACCACGGCCGTTTGCACGGAAGCAGGTGCTTCCATCAGTGCGGACAGGGCCGGTGCTTCAACGGCTTGTGCCTCTGCCATTGGCAGCGGGAACAGGCTGTGCGTCAGTTGCTTGCCCAGGTCAGGGCGGAACATCAGCAGGGCGATCAGCGCCAGGGCGGAAATGCCGAAGACGGTCAGAGTGTGTTGTGCCGTGGTCAAAACGCCACGTGCGGATACGGCTTGTGCGCGGGCGCGCAAACGCGCCAACGCTGGCTGGCCAGCCACGGTTGAAGCAGGCAAAGCTGCTTCGGTGCTACGATGAGTCATAGAGTTCCCCGAAATGTCGCGTCAACAGGCAGTCCCTCCGCGGTCTCGCGGTGTTGTGGGTACTGCCAATGCCGTGCATCAGAAATATCATCGTTTCCGCCGCGTATGGATGCGTGCGAGAAACGCCGTCATTGCTTGCTTGAGCTGATCGGTCCACATTGGTATTGGATCAGTCGCAATACAACTTTTACCGGGGGTAAGGCAGACGCCTTTTGAAAACACTCCTTAAAATGTCATGTGGAGCCCCGACTCCGTGAATGAGAGAGAGACGCTAAAATCAAGCCTTGGGCCGGCGTCCTCTTTCAAGTTGGGCGAATTGTAGAAGCCGTTTTATATCAAGTCAATACTAACGAATCGATTCTTTATTACTTTTATGTCTTACTTTTTGACTTGCATTGTGCCAAAAGCCAATAAAATCAATTACTTGGCATAGATCCTTCAGCAACGGCGTCCGACGTCAAAAAAAATTAAAAACACATGAAATATTCAGATTTGCGAGATTTTATTTCTCAACTGCAACAAATGGGTGAACTTAAGCCCATTTCGACGCCTGTTTCACCATATTTGGAGATGACGGAGGTATGCGACCGCACCTTGCGCGCGGGCGGACCGGCCTTGCTGTTCAATCATCCGACGGGCCACGCGATGCCCGTGCTGGCCAATCTGTTCGGCACGCCGCGCCGGGTGGCGTTGGGCATGGGCGCCGAAGACGTCAGCGAACTGCGCAAGATCGGCCACGTGCTGGCGCGCCTGAAGGAGCCGGAGCCGCCGAAGGATTTCAAGGATCTGCTGGGCCTCGGTTCGCTGGTGAAATCCGTGTGGGACATGTCGCCGAAGGAATTGCGCGGCGCCAAGTGCCAGGAAATCGTCTGGGAAGGCAATGACGTCGACCTGGCGCGCCTGCCCATCCAGCATTGCTGGCCCGGCGACGTCGCGCCCCTGATTACCTGGGGCCTGGTGATCACCAAGGGACCGAACAAGAAGCGGCAAAACCTGGGCATTTACCGCCAGCAAGTGCTGGGACGCAACAAGGTCATCATGCGCTGGCTGGCGCACCGGGGCGGCGCGCTGGACTTCCGCGAACACGCCATCCAGAGCAAGGGCAAGCCGTATCCGATCGCCGTCGCGCTGGGCGCCGATCCCGCTACTATATTAGGGGCCGTGACGCCGGTGCCGGACAGCCTGTCCGAATACCAGTTCGCCGGCTTGCTGCGCGGCAGCCGCACGGAACTGGTGAAAGCCATCGGCAGCGAGCTGCGCGTGCCGGCGTCGGCCGAAATCGTGCTCGAAGGCCATATCTATCCGGATGAAAACCATCCGAGCGGCTACGAGCATGCGCTGGAAGGGCCGTATGGCGACCACACGGGCTACTATAATGAGCAGGACAGTTTCCCCGTGTTTACCATCGACCGCATCACCATGCGCCGCGACCCCATCTACCACTCCACGTACACGGGCAAGCCGCCGGACGAACCGGCCGTGCTGGGTCTGGCGCTGAACGAAGTGTTCGTGCCGCTGCTGCAAAAGCAGTTCAGCGAAATCACGGACTTTTATCTGCCGCCCGAAGGCTGCAGCTACCGCATGGCCGTGGTGCAGATCAAGAAGCAGTACGCGGGCCACGCCAAGCGCGTGATGTTCGGCGTGTGGAGCTTCTTGCGCCAGTTCATGTATACCAAGTTCATCGTCGTCGTCGACGAAGACGTGGATATCCGCGACTGGAAGGAAGTCATCTGGGCCATCACCACGCGGGTCGACCCCATCCGCGACACCACGCTGGTCGACAATACGCCGATCGATTACCTGGACTTCGCCTCGCCGATCAGCGGCCTGGGCAGCAAAATGGGCATCGACGCGACAAATAAATGGCCGGGCGAAACGACGCGCGAGTGGGGCACGGTGATCGCCATGACGCCGGAAGTGAAGGCGAAGGTCGATGGCATCTGGCAGGAACTGGGCTTGTAGGTACTACGTAGGTCGGGTTGGCGCTTGCGCGTAACCCGACGTTGCGGCGCTTGCATGCTCATGGTGGGCATACTCAGCAGTGCCGGCTTGCGGCCTGCGGCCTAAGCCGACCTGCGCCTGGGGTCAGACCCTCAACACTGCTGACGCAAAGCTCATTGCCAACTTGACCGGGAGTCTGACCCCGGATTTCAGCTTGCTTCCCCAATTTTGCGCAGACCGGTTATAATTGTCCCCGGCGGGCCCCTGCGCATCGTGGCATGGCTAACCTGGTCAGGTCGGGAACGAAGCAGCCACGGCTATTAACCATGAGTGCCGCAGATCAGGCTCGCCTCCTTCGGGATAGTTTTAACAGATCGACATTCAAGCTGCCATGGGCAGCTTTTTTGTTTTATGGCCGCCTTTTCGCGCCGGCCCGCAGCATTGCCGGGCTTGCCGTGTTTTCCATATTTCCTGCGGGGCATGTTATACAATTGCTGCTTTGCCGCGTCTGCCATAATTGCATGGCCCGGCCATGAGGCTTGCGCCCGCCGCGCAGGATCACCCGCAAAATCGCATGGTAAAATCTCAGCATGTCCTATCAAGTCCTCGCCCGTAAATACCGCCCCAAGAATTTCGAGACGCTCGTCGGCCAGGAGCACGTCGTGCGCGCGCTCACGCATGCGCTGCACAGTGGCCGATTGCATCACGCCTACCTGTTCACGGGCACGCGCGGCGTCGGCAAGACGACCCTGTCGCGCATCCTGGCCAAGTCGCTCAACTGCATCGGCCCCGATGGCACGGGCAGCATCACGGCCCAGCCTTGCGGCGTGTGCGAAGCGTGCACGGCGATCGACGCGGGTCGCTTCGTCGACTATATAGAGATGGATGCGGCGTCGAACCGCGGCGTCGATGAAATGGCGCAGCTGCTCGAGCAAGCCGTGTATGCGCCAAGCAATGCGCGCTTCAAGGTCTATATGATCGATGAGGTGCACATGCTGACGAACCACGCCTTCAATTCCATGCTGAAGACGCTGGAAGAGCCGCCCGAGCACGTCAAGTTCATCCTGGCCACGACGGACCCGCAAAAGATACCCGTCACGGTGCTGTCGCGCTGCCTGCAGTTCAACCTCAAGCAGATGCCGCCCGGCCACATCATCAGCCACCTGGACAATATCCTGGGACAGGAAGGCATCGCCTTCGAACAGCCGGCCTTGCGCCTGCTGGCCCAGGGCGCCCACGGTTCCATGCGCGACGCGCTGTCGCTGACGGACCAGGCCATCGCCTATGCGGCTGGCGAAGTGACGCTCGATGCCGTGCAAGGCATGCTGGGCGCGCTCGACCAGTCGTATCTTGTGCGCCTGCTCGACGCGCTGGCGCAGCAGGATGGCGCCGACTTGCTGGCCGTGGCCGACGAGATGGCCTCGCGCAGCCTGTCCTACAACGGCGCGCTGCAAGACTTGGGCACTTTATTGCACCGCATTGCGCTGGCGCAAACCGTGCCCGCCGCCTTGCCGCAGGATTTGCCCGAGTACGCGGACATCGTGCGCCTGGCTGGCGCGTTTGACGCGGAAGAAGTGCAACTGTTTTACCAGATCGCCGTGCATGGCCGCAATGAACTGGGCCTGGCGCCCGACGAATACGCGGGCTTCACCATGACCCTGCTGCGCATGCTGGCCTTTCGGCCCGGCATAGGCGGCGCCGACGGCGTGCCGGCTGCGGCGCCCGCGTCGGCCCCGGG
>CAUSDR010000231.1:0-9114 GCA_963530105.1 uncultured Janthinobacterium sp. | reverse complement strand
GCCTGCCAGCGCGGCGGCGCCCGCCTGGACGCGCAAGATGTTGCTGGCCGATAACATGCGCCTCGATGATTTCCTGCAAGAACTGGGCCGCTACCGCCATGGCTACCTGGGCTGCGCGCCCGACGTGGCGCAGCTGCGCCTGGTAGGCGCCTATCCGCTCGACGACCAGGCGGCCATCTTCGCCATGCTGGAAGCGAGCCTGCCCGTGCAAGTGCGCCAGCGCATGCCGTGGTGGGTTGCGGTGTCCGCGCGTCCCGCCCAGCCATGAAAAAATAATTTCAAAAAGAGTTCCGCTTTTCGCGTCTCGCTTGGCAGACAAGAGAAAGCCGATCTCACTTTGAAAAGGAATCCCATGTCTGTCCATTCCCGCTTGCAGCCGCGCCACCGTCAACTGGCCCTGGCCATCCACCTTGCCCTGCTGGCGCTGCCCGCCGTGGCCGTCGCCCAGCCCGCCCCGCCGCAGGCCGTGGAAGCCGTGCGCCAGTACGACGTGCCGGCCGGCGCCCTGAGCACATCCCTGAGCCGCTTTGCAGGCCAGGCGGGCATCGCCCTGTCCGTCAACGCCAGCTTGACCGATGGCAAGCTCGCGCCCGCCCTGAGCGGCAGCTTTACGCCCGCGCAAGCCTTGCAGCGCCTGCTGGCCGGCAGCGGCCTGGAAGCCGTGGCGCGCGCGCCGGGCAGCTATTTGCTGCGCGTCGCGGCCGTCGCGCCGCTGGCGCAGGAGCAAGCCATGTCCGTCATTACCGTGGTGGGCAACTGGCTGGCCCATCCGGATGCGCAATCCGTGTTCGAGCATGGCGGCGCGCGCAATGTGGTGGGGCGCGACGAGATCGTGCGCCTGGGCGCCACCGATGCGCGTGACGTGCTCAACCGCATTCCCGGCGTGCTGGCGCCCACCAACAATGGCACGGGCAGCCACGACATGGCCTTGAACTTCGGCGTGCGCGGCCTGAACCCGCGCCTGGCGGCCCGCTCCACGGTATTGATGGATGGCATCCCCGTGCCGTTCGCGCCGTATGGCCAGCCGCAGCTGTCGTTCGCGCCCATTTCCATGGGCAATATGGACGCCGTCGACGTCGTGCGCGGCGGCGGCGCCGTGCGCTACGGCCCGCAAAACGTGGGCGGCATCGTCAACTTCGTCACGCGGGCGATTCCGGAAAAAGCCACGGGCGAAGCGAGCGTGCAGGGCGAGCAAAGCCCGTCGTCGTCCAGCGACAGCATCAAGACGCATACGAGCGTGCTGCTGGGCGGCACCCTGGATAACGGCCTGGGCGGCGCCATCCTGTACAGCGGCGTGCGCGGCAGCGACTGGCGCGAGCACAGCGCGACGACCATCGACGATGTGATCCTGAAAGGGCGCTACCGCATCGATGGCGCCAGCACGCTGACGGCCATGCTGCAACACTACGAAGGCAAGGCCGACATGCCGGGCGGCTTGACGACGGCCGCGTTTGCGCGCGACCCGTACCAGTCGACGCGGCCCTACGATAACTTCTGGGGCCGCCGCAACCTGGCCAGCCTGGCGTATGAATACAAGCCCGACCGCCAGCACCAGCTCAGCGTGCAAGCTTTCTACACGGACACCTTGCGCAGCGGCTACCTGGACCAGGGCAAGAATTTGACCCTGTCGCCGCGCAACTACACGGTGCGCGGCGTGGAAACGCGCTACGCGCAGGCGTTTCGCCTGGGCCAGACGCGCCATGAAATCGGCGTGGGCCACCGTTTCATCGACGAGTCCAGCCACGAATTGCGCTACTGGCGCCTGAAGTCGAGCGGCATCCTGCCGACGGAAAGCAGCCCCGTCGACCGCGACACGTCGGGCAGCACGCGCGCCCATGCGCTGTTCATCGACGACCGCATCGACATCGGCAGCTGGACCATCACGCCCGGCTTGCGCAATGAACGCATCAAGTCTTACCAGGACAACAACCTGACCGGCAAGCGCGACGGCGGCAACTACAACGTGCTGCTGCCCGCCCTGAACGCCATTTACCACGTCGATGACGCCTGGAATGTGTACGCCAGCGGCGACAGCTCATTTGGCACGGTGCAGTACAGCAAGATGGCCAATGCCGTCGTCAGCGGCGGCGCCGAGCCGGAAAAGGCCCGCTCGTGGGAACTGGGCACGCGCTACCAGCAGGGCGGCTTGCGCCTCGATGCGAACGTGTTCCTGATCCGTTTCAGCAATCAGTACGAAAGCAACCAGCAAACGAATAGCGTGTATGCGCGCGGCAAGACGCGCCATCGCGGCATCGAGAGCAGCGTGCAGTATGAACTGGGGGCGGCAGTGCCAGCTTTGCGCGGCGTCAATGTGTATGCCAGCTACGCGCTGGTCGATGCGGAAATCAAGGAAGAGGGCGCGAACTTCGGCAAGCAGGTGCCGTTTTCGCCACGCCACAAGGGCACGGCCGGCGTCGGCTACCAGGCCGGCAAGTGGAGCGCCAGCGTGGACGGCATGTTCGAAGGCGGGCAATTTGCCGATAGCGCCAATACCGTGGCGGAAAATGCGGCCGGCAACAATGGCCGCATCCCCGGCTACGGCGTATGGGCCGCGCGTGGCAGCGTCGACCTCGCTGGCGGCCCGGCCGCCTTTCGCCTCAGCCTCGGCATGAAAAACCTGTTCGACCACCGTTATTACACGCGCTCGTTTGACGACAACAACATGGGCAAATACGTGGCCCAGCCGCGCACCGTGTATGTGCAGCTGAGCAGCCGTTTCTAGGCGCCGGTAAGGTGTGAAAGCCCCGGCAAGTGTCTGCTTGCCGGGGCTTTTTCATCGCTGCAGGTCTGATTATGCCGCGCCACCCTTGCCGCGCGCTGCGTCGAGGCTGTAGGCGCCGCCGCCCGCCGCCGCGAAATACAGGAAGGTGAAGCAATACATCACGGCCATTTCGCCGCCATTCAGGATCGGCAGGAAGCCGGCCGGCGCATGCGCCATGAAGTAGGCGGCCGCCATCTGGCCCGACAGGATGAAGGCGACGGGGCGCGTGAACAGGCCGACCAGCAGCAAGCTGCCGCCCACCAGTTCGATGACGCCGGCCGCGCCCATCACGGAAAACAGTTGCAGGCCGTCGAACATGGCCACGTGCGGTACGCCGAACAGCTTGGCCGTGCCGTGCTGCAGGAAGAGGAAGCCGAGGATGATGCGCAGCACGCCCAGCAGGCGTGGGCTCCAGGTGGCGTAGAAGGCGGGCGAGAGGGACATGACGTACTCCATTCAAAGTGAGGATGGTTCGGTGTCAGGCTTGCATTAACGCAATGTCATTATGCGGGAAGCCGATGGCGAACAGGTGAGCGTACTGTAATAGTTTTTCATTCATTGATCATCTGCTTGAATATTGATGCATGATTTACTCCTTGTTGATGATGAGATCAATCTCGCGGGCATGAAAAAAGCCCCGCAGATCGCTCCGCGGGGCTTTCAGGAAGGCGCGGCGCCGGACAGCGGCGCCTGCTTCACGACATGCTTGACAGCTTATTTCACGATATTCACGCTCGGCGCGACATAGGCATCGTCGGTCGGGTGGGTAGGATGGGCCAGCTCGCTGTGCAGCTTGTCCATGTCCAGCTCTTTTTCCCATTTCGACACGACGATGGTGGCCACGCCGTTGCCGACGAAATTGGTCAGCGCGCGGCATTCGCTCATGAAGCGGTCGATGCCCAGGATCAGCGCCATGCCGGCCACGGGGATCGTCGGCACCACGGCCAGGGTGGCGGCCAGGGTGATGAAGCCGGCACCCGTGATGCCGGAGGCGCCTTTCGAGGTCAGCATCGCCACGCCCAGGATGGTCAGCTCTTGCCAGATCGTCAAGTCCGTGTTGGTGGCTTGCGCCACGAACAGGGCGGCCATGGTCATGTAGATGTTGGTGCCGTCCAGGTTGAACGAGTAGCCGGTCGGCACGACCAGGCCGACGACCGGTTTCGAGCAGCCCAGGCGCTCGAGTTTTTTCATCAGGGCCGGCAGGGCCGATTCCGACGAGCTCGTGCCCAGCACGATCAGCAGCTCTTCCTTGATGTAAAGCAGGAAGCGGCCGATGGAGAAGCCCGTGTAGCGGGCGATGGCGCCCAGCACGACGAAGACGAACAGGAAGCAGGTCAGGTAGAAGGAACCCATCAGTTTCGCCAGCGGGATCAGCGATGCCAGGCCGTATTTGCCGATGGTGAAGGCCATCGCGCCGAATGCGCCGACCGGAGCGACTTTCATGATGATGTTGACCATGCCGAAGATGGCGTGCGACAGTTCGTCGATCAGCTTGGTGACCGGACGGCCGCGCTCGCCCAGCAGGGACAGCGAGAAGCCGAACAGGATGGCGATCAGCAGCACTTGCAGGATGTCGCCCTTGGCGAAGGCGTCAACGAAAGTCTTCGGGATGATGTTCATCAGGAAGTCGATGGTGCTCATGCCTTCGGCGTGCGTGTATTGCGCGATCGACTTGGCGTCCAGGTGGGCCGGATCGGCGTTGAAGCCGGCGCCCGGTTTCAGGATGTTAGCAACCAGCAAGCCAATGGCCAGCGCGAAGGTGGAGACCACTTCGAAGTACAGCAGGGCCTTGCCGCCCACGCGGCCGATTTTCTTCACGTCCTGCATGCCGGCGATGCCGGAGACCACGGTACAGAAGATGACCGGGGCGATGATCATCTTGATCAGTTTGATGAAGCCGTCGCCCAGCGGTTTCATGTCGACGGCGTTCGATGGGTAGAACACCCCCAGCAGCACGCCCGCCACGATGGCGAACAGCACCTGGACGTACAGGATTTTATAGAATGGTTTTTTCACGAGTGGTCTCCTCTTGCGGGTTGATGCTGCGATCATCCGCCCATTGCCAGGCAGGCTCAATTGTGGATAACCGCAGATATGCTTTTTCGCTATATCGGGTATTGCGCCATGGCGGGCGTGCTGCGGCGCAGCATTTCAGCCGTGCGCTTGGAGCATTGCCCGCGCTGCGCTACACTGCCGAAGAGTCAGGCGCGGGGCGGCCGGCAAATTGCCGGTTTCTTTGTTTTTTACTACCAAATAACGACGCCTGAGAAAACCGGCGCAGCAGGTTTTCTCCGGTATTAAAGGAATCGCATGATCGAAGCGAGCATCAAGTCCGTCCAGTGCATCTCTCCAGCCGGCCTGCACCGCATGTCGTACAAGGAGTGGGGCGCGCCCGACAATCCGAACGTGCTCGTCTGCGCCCATGGCGTGACGCGCGTGGCCGACGACTTCGACAACCTGGCGCGCGCCATGGCCAGCGATTACCGCGTCGTCTGTCCCGACGTCGTGGGACGCGGCCGTTCGGGCTGGCTGGCCAATCCGCAGTTCTACCGCGTGCCGCAATATGTGAGCGACATGGTGACCCTGCTGGCGCGCGTGCTGGCCAATGGCGAGCGCCAGACGGTGGACTGGTTCGGCACGTCGATGGGCGGCTTGATCGGCCTGGGCCTGGCATCGCTGCCGGACAGCCCGATCAGCAAGCTGGTGCTCAACGATATCGGCCCGACCCTGGCGCCGGACGCCCTGCAGCGCATCGGCGACTACATCGGCCAGGACTTGCGTTTCGAGACGTTCGAGCAGGGCGCGCGTTTTGTCCGCGACGTCTCCGCCAGCTTCGGCCCGCACACGGATGCCGAATGGCATAAACTGGCGATGGATGTCTTGCGTCAGGATAAGGATGGTCATTGGCGCCGCCACTATGATATGGGACTGGCCCTGCCGTTCCGCTCGGCCACGCCGGAATCGGCGGCCAGTGACGAAGCCATGCTGTGGGCCGCGTATGATGCCGTGCGCTGTCCCACCTTGCTGGTGCGCGGCGCGGAATCGGACCTGCTGTCGCACGCGACGGCGCAAAGCATGCTGGGGCGTGGCCCGAAGGCGCAGCTGGTGGAGATCGCCGGCGTGGGCCATGCGCCCACCTTCATCCACGACGACCAGATCGCCATCGCGCGCAAGTTTTTGCTGGGCAAGTAATCAGAGATAACGCTGTACAGATTTTGAAACAACCGAAAGTAAAAGCATGGAAATCACACGACTGCACGTAGGCAAACGCCTCTCCGAAGTAGCCATACACAACAACACCATCTATCTGGCTGGCCAGATCGCGGAAGACACCACGCAGGGCATCGTCGGCCAGACGCGCGAAGTGCTGGGCCACGTCGACCGTTTGCTGATGGAAGCGGGCAGCGACAAGACTTGCATCCTGTCGTGCCAGATCTATATCGCCGACATGAAGGATTTTCCCGGCATGAACGAAGTGTGGGACGACTGGGTCGCTTCCGGCCACACGCCGCCGCGCGCCACGGTGGAAGCGAAGCTGGCCAATCCGGCCTGCCTGGTGGAAATCGTCATCATCGCTGCAGAGCGTTAAGTTAAGTTGTTGATCTATTAAGTTGAAGGTATTACATGGTTTCCATCTCGGCCCCGAATAGCGCCACATCGGAACAATTGGTAGAGGGGCTGAGTGCGCCGGACAGCGCGCGCGTGCTGGACGCGCTCGCGTACGCCACCGAAGCATATGGCGACAAGCTGACCTTTGCCGGCCGTTCCGCGCTGGACTTCGCCATCGGCGTGGCCACCACCCTGGCATTCCTGCGCAGCGATGCGGAAACGCGCATCGCCGGCCTGATGTTCGAGCTGACCCTGCTTGAGCCGGACACCGCGGCCGATATCGAGCCGCGCTTCGGCAAGCAGGTGTGCGACCTGGCCACCGGCGTGCGCCAGCTGATCCGCTTGCGCGCGCTGACCCAGGCGCAGCACGGCGGCAACGCCGGCCGTGGCAAGAATGCGGCGCAGCAAGCCGTGGCCCAGGTGGAAACCCTGCGCAAGATGCTGCTGGCGATGGCTTCCGACATGCGTGTCGTGCTGGTGCGCCTGGCCGCCTGCGTGACGACCCTGCGTTATTTTGCCGAACTGAAACTGTTCAACGAAATGACGCGCGAGTACGGCAAGGAAACGCTGGATCTGTACGCGCCGCTGGCCAACCGCCTCGGCATCTGGCAGCTGAAGTGGGAACTGGAAGACCTGTCGTTCCGCTTCATCGAGCCGGAAGCCTATAAACGCATCGCCAAGATGCTGGAAGAAAAGCGCATGATGCGCGAGGGTTTTGTTGCCTCGGCCATCTTGCGCCTGCAGACGGAGCTGGCCTCGGCCGGCATCCAGGCGGAAGTGTTTGGCCGCCCGAAACATATCTACAGCATCTGGAACAAGATGCGCGGCAAGGAACTGGACTTCACGGCCCTGTACGACGTGCGCGCCTTCCGCGTCATCGTTGCCGACGTCAAGACGTGCTACACGGTGCTGGGCGTCGTCCACAATATCTGGACCCCCATCCCGAAAGAATTCGACGATTACATTTCGCGGCCGAAGCCCAATGGCTACCAGTCGCTGCACACGGTGGTGACGGCCGAGGATGGCCGGCCGCTGGAAGTGCAAATCCGCACCAATGAAATGCACAGCTTTGCCGAATACGGCGTGGCCGCGCACTGGCGCTACAAGGAAGAGGGCGGTTCGAACTTTGCCGGCCAGAAGTACGATGAAAAAATCGCCTGGCTGCGCCAGTTGCTGGCGTGGAAAACGGAAGTGGCCGACGCCGTCGTGGGCCAGGAAGAAATCCAGCGCGAATGGGTGGAAAAGCTCAAGTCCGCCACCCTGGACGACCGCATCTTCGTCATGACGCCGCAGGCGCGCGTGCTGGAATTGCCTGTGGGCGCCACGCCCGTCGATTTTGCCTACCACCTGCATACGGACGTGGGCCACCGCTGCCGCGGCGCCAAGGTCGACGGCATCATGGTGCCGCTGAATACGCAATTGAAGAATGGCCAGACGTGCGAAATCATCACGGCCAAGGGCGCGCCGGGCACGGCCGGGCCGTCGCGCGACTGGCTCAGCGCCGGCTATGCCGTCAGCACGCGCACGCGCTCGAAGATCCGCGCCTGGTTCCACGCCATCGACATGCAGGAAACCCTGGCCCACGGCCGCGCGCTGGTGGAAAAATCCCTGCAGCGCGAAGGCAAGACGGCCGTCAACCTGGAAGCGCTGGCGCAAAAGCTGGGCTTTGCAAAGGTCGATGAACTGTTCCTGTCGGTGGGCAAGGATGAATTCAGCCTGCGCCACGTGGAGCAGGCGCTGCACGACAATGGCGAAGTGGTGGTGCCGGAAGATGCCGTGCTGGTGGGCAAAAGCCGCGCTTCCAGCGTGGAGCAGGGCGCCAAGTCCGGCGTGCTGGTGGTGGGCACGGAAGGCCTCATGACCGTGCTGGCCAAGTGCTGCAAGCCGGCGCCGCCGGACAGCATCGTGGGTTTCGTGACGCGCGGCAAGGGCGTCTCCATCCACCGCGCCACGTGCAAGAATTTCGAGGAAATGCGCGCCAAGGCGCCCGAACGCGTGATCTTCACGGAGTGGGGCAGCACGGGCGGCCACGATACCGTGTATCCGGTGGATATCTTCATCCTGGCCGGCGACCGTCAGGGCTTGCTGCGCGACATCTCCGAAATCTTTTCGCGCGAAAAGATCAACGTCATCGGCGTCAACACCCAAAGCGCCAAGGGCCAGGCCCGCATGACGTTTACGGCCGAAATCAGCTCGACGGCGCAGTTATTAAAAGCGCTGAATGTGATCAAGGATGTGAGTGGCGTCTTAGAGGCAAGACGCAGTTAATTCTCTTGACCCCAGGAGCGCAGGCCGGGGTCGTACCCTCAGGGTACGACCCCATTATTTTGCCGGGTTCAATCTACGGCCGGGATCAGCTCGACGGCGCAGTTATTAAAAGCGCTGAATGTGATCAAGTATGTGAGTGGCGTGCTGGAGGCACGCCGAAGTTAGCGTATCTTGGGGTCTGACCCGCCGGGTCAGACCCCGGTTTTAATGCGTCTTGTCGCCCGCATGTAATCCCGCCATCGCCGCCGTCTCCGGCTGCAGGGTGATGTGGTCGATGCCATGCTTGGCTAATAACATCTTCTTGATCGCGCGCAATACCTTCGGCCAGTGGTCGAGGTGTTCGATTTCCACGTGGCCGATCAGGGCCGGCTGGCCTGGCGACATGTCCCACACGTGCAGGTCGTGCACGGACAGCACGCCGTCCACTTGCTCCACGTCGGCGCCCACCTGGACGTAGTCGATGTGCAGGGGCACGC
>CAUSDR010000230.1:0-9165 GCA_963530105.1 uncultured Janthinobacterium sp. | reverse complement strand
GCGCATAGCCGCGCCGCGCTTCCTGGCCCGCATACCGGCCATCGACGGCGCCGATGTCCACCTGCACGTCGGCCCCCGACTGGCGCATGCGGATAAGCTGCTGGCTGAAGGCGCCGCCCTGGTACTGGCGCGTGTTGCCATCGTCCTCATACAGGGTGTACTCGGAATCGCCGTGCGGATAGATATCCAGGGTCAGCTGATCCTTCGGCTTCTGGCCGTCGTACAGCATTTCCGGGTACATGGGCAGGATGGCACCGGCACGGACAAAAACCGGAAGCTTGTCCAGCGTGACCTGCAGGTCGAGGTCGCGCCCTTTCGCCTCCGCCGTGGCCTGGCGGCCATCCCAGTAGTCGTACCACGTGCCCTGCGGCAGGTGGATGCCCTTGCGCCAGCCGCCGCTGACGGCCTGACTGCGGTAGACGGGCGCCACCAGCACGTCGCGCCCCAGGAGGAACTGGTATTTATAGGCTTCCGTGTAGGCGGCCGGGTCGTGCGGGTAGTCCCACATCAGGCCGCGCACCAGCGGCGCGCCCGACTGCTCCGCTTCGCGCACCAGCGTATACATATATGGCGTGAGGCGCATCTTGAGTTTCAGATAGCGGCGGTTGATGTCGCGGTACGGCTGCTCGAACCACCACGGGTGCTTGCGCTCGGCAGCGGCCCAGCCGGACATGCCCATCAGCACGGGCGTAAAACTTTTCCACTGCAAGTCGCGCAGATAGGTTTCCGGGCTGCCGCCGAAGATGGCGTCGACGTCGCCGGACGCATACGCCTGGCCGGAAAGGCCGGAGCCGATCAGGGTCGGGATGTGCCAGCGGATGTAGTCCCAGCTGGCGCTCTGGTCGCCCGTCCACGCCACGGCGTAGCGCTGGATGCCGGCCCAGCCCATCACCGTCCACAGGAAGGGGCGGCTGTCGGAATTGTTCAGGATGCCGTCGTAGGCCGACTTGTTGGCATCCATGGCGAACTGGTAGCCCTTGCCCGTCCACGCCACGTCCAGCTTTTGCACGCGGCTGCCCGCCTGGCCCACTTCCCAGGCGATCTTGTCGACGCCGTTTTCCGTCCACAGGCCCGTGCGGAAACCGTAGCCGGCCAGGCCCTTTACCGTTTCCGGCAAGTTCGTGTAGCCGCAGCCGTAGCCGTCGTTGGGCAGGATCCAGCCGCCCGGCATGTCGTGTTCGCGGTACTGGCGCGCCACGGTTTCCACCACGTCCGGCGTCTTGCCCGTGGGGCCGTCGGTCCAGCCTTTCGGCACGGAACCGGGCTTTTTCACGTTGTCGCCATCGTTGTAGCAATCGGCGTCGCCGTATTCCAGCGCCCAGCGCGGCAGCATGCGCGCGCGGCCCGTCAAGTCCGTGTAGCGGGCAACGACGTCGCGCAGGTCCTTGCCGACAAAGAAATACGCATCGAAGCGCCCTTCCGCGTGCTGCAGCGAGATCTGCTCCTGGTCGCGCAAATCGTAATTGCCGTCGGACCAGGTGTTGCGCAGCATGCCCCAGCCGCGTGAACTCATCAGGAATGGCGCGGGATTCGGCCGGTCGCCCTCTTCCCAGCCGCCCGAATACGACACGGGCACCTGCCTGCCCTTGAATTCGAAGCGCCCGTTTTGCTGGCCGCCGCCAAAGTACCGCTCGCCCGGCAGGCTCGACAGCACTTGCACGCCCTGCTTGTCGTCGAGCGACAGCGGCTGCACCTCGCGCCACAGCGGCACGGCGTCGCCGGCGCGCAGCAGGGTGAAGCGCAAGGGCTTGCGGTCGATGCGCAGGCTCAAGGCCGCCGTGCTAATCAAAATATGGCCGGGCTGCTCATCGATCTGGTATGCCACCTGCGCGGCCGGCTGGCCGACGACGATGGGCGCGGCCTTGTCGCCAGGCCCCGTCAAGCCGCCCTTGCCGCCCGCCTGGATGCGCAGCACGTCCACCTGCGGCAGGCTGATACGCAGCTGCATGCCCGTGTCGCTGCGCACGTCCCAGCCCAGTGCCTCGCCCCTGGCCGCGTCGGCGGGGTGCACGGCGCTCAGGCTCGTCAGGTTGCCAATCGGCGCGGCCTGCAGGCCGGGTGCGGCCAGGGTCGCCAGGGCGGCCAGGACACAGGCGGCAAGGGCGCGGCGGGGAAGCGGGAGAGGTTTCATCTGGCGGCTTTCAGAAAATCAAAGTGATGGAAATACTTTAAGAAGAAAAATAAATATCGTCAACCAAAAGAAAGTTAAAGCAGCAATTTATTAATAAAATGCCCAAAACTGGCGCATTTATCTTACGTTTCACCAAAATGTCACAAAACTTACTTTCGTTATCGTGGCATTTCAACGACAAGACGCGGCAACACCACGCCTCATGCGGCACTGCAGCACGTGACCATGTCGCCGCGGAGGCTGTAAAACGACATTTTTTCGCAAGACACTCAACTATTTACTTTCGTTTTACTTTCGTATTTGACTTTTCGAAAATTAGTATTTATGCTTTCTCACAACAAACACTTTACTGACCTCACATGACTACCCTTCTTCAGCGCGACACTCAAACCTGGCGCGACATCGGCGGCCTGCATACGGCCGAGGAAATCGCCCACCAGCCCGCCATCTGGCGCGCGCTGGCCACCATCCTGCGCGACGAACAGGCCAGCCTGGCCGCGTTTCTGGGCGGCGCGCTGTCCGATCCCCGTCAGCGGGTCATCCTGACGGGCGCCGGCAGCTCCGCCTATGTGGGCGAGATCGTCGTCGACACCCTGAATGCGGCCTGGCCCGCGCAGATCCGCGCCATCGCCACCACTACCTTGCTGACGCACCACGAGCTGTACCTGGAAGCGGACGCCCCTACCTTGCTGGTGTCGTTTGCCCGCAGCGGCGACAGCCCGGAAAGCCTGGCCGCCGTGGAACTGCTGCGCCAGGTCGTGCCCGGCGCGCGCTTCCTGAACATCACCTGCAACGCGGACGGCAAGCTGGCGCGCCAGGGCGCGAACGACGCCAACACTTATAACCTGCTGATGCCGGCCGGCAGCTGCGACCGCGGCTTCGCCATGACCAGCAGCTTTAGCAGCATGCTGCTGGCGGCCCTGTCGGTACTGGGCAAGGACACGGATTTGTCGCGCCTGGACACGCTGGCGCAGCTGGGTGAACAAGCCTTGCGCGACTGGTCGGCGCCCGTGGCGGACCTCGGTTCGCAAGCCGTGCAGCGCGTCGTCTACCTGGGCAGCGGCCCGCTGGAAGCGCTGGCCAAGGAAGCGGCCCTGAAAATTCTGGAATTGACGGGCGGGCGCGTGATGGCCATGGCGAATACGCCGCTGGGCTTCCGCCACGGCCCGAAATCGGCCGTCACCACGGAATCGCTGGTGATCCTGCTGCGCAGCAGCAAGCCGCTGGCGCGCCAGTATGAAGACGACCTGCTGAAAGAACTGCAGCGCGACAGCGTGGCGCAGCGCTGCCTGACGGTGGGCATCGGCGGCGACCTGGCGGCCGACGCGCCGGCCTGGCCCGACGCCTGGCTGGCCCCGCTGTGGCTGCTGATGGCGCAGCAGTACGCGCTGCACCAGTCCGCGCTGCTGCAACTGCGCCCCGACAATCCATTCGCCGGCGGCATCGTCAACCGTGTCGTGCAGGGCGTCACCATCTATGGCCATGACCAATTCTAAGCAAGTAGCAGGCTTTCACGGCATCGACATCGGCGGCAGCAAGATGGAGCTGGTGGCGTTTGCCGACCGCGATGGCGCGCTGGAGGAAGTCTTCCGCGAAAGAGTCGCCACGCCGGGCGACGATTTCAACGCCTTCGTGCAGGCCATCGTCGGCCTGGTGGCGCGCGGCGATGCGGCCCTGGGCGTGAATGCGCCCGTCGGCATCGGCCTGCCCGGCGTGATCGACAGCGCCAGCGGCCGCCAGCTCAGTTCCAACGTGCCGGCCCTGAACGGCCGCCTGGTGGCGCAGACCTTGCAGCAAGCCTTGCAGCGCCCGGTCGCCATCGGCAACGACTGCCAGTGCTTCGCCCTGTCCGAAGCGCAAGGCGGCGCCGCCGACCACGTGTCCAGCATGTTTGGCGCCATCCTCGGCACGGGCGCCGGCGGCGGCTACTGCGTGGGCGGCCAGCTGCTGCGCGGCTTCAACGGCGTGGCCGGCGAATGGGGCCACTGGAGCCTGCCCGCCACCCTGCTGGCGCAGCATGGCTTGATGGAGTACGCCTGCCCGTGCGGCAAGGCCGGCTGCCTGGAACGCTACGTCTCCGGTCCCGCCATGCGCAAGCTGCACGCGCATTTCGGCGGCGACGGCGCCGAACCCCTGGCCATCGTGGCGCGCGCCAACATGGGCGACGCCGTGGCCGAACGCACGGTGGCCGTGCACCTAGATCTGCTGGGCCACGCGCTGGCCGGCCTGGTGCTGGCCTACGACCCGCACGCCATCGTGCTGGGCGGCGGCCTGTCCAAGCTGCCGCATTTGTACGACAAGCTGCCCGCCGCCGTGAAGCGCCATCTGTTCCCCGGCGTGCACGTCCCGCCCATCCTGCCGCCCCGCTTTGGCGACGCCGGCGGCGCGCGCGGCGCGGCCCTTTTGATACGACAACATACAAAGGCTTGAGAACGATGAACCAAGTGGAAACCCCGACTTTTACGCTGTCGCCCATCGGGCAAGTGATCAAGGCGCACCGCCGCGGCGAGCCCGTGGGCCTGTACGCCGTCTGCTGCAGCCACCCCAGCGTGCTGCGCGCCGCCATGCGCGTGGCGCTCGACTACGACACGGTGCTGCTGGTCGAGGCCACCTCGAACCAGGTCGACCAGTTCGGCGGCTACACGGGCATGACGCCTGCCGTCTTCCGCGACAGCATGCTGGCGATGGCCAGGGAACAGGGTTTCCCCGCCAGCCGCCTGGTGCTGGGCGGCGACCACCTGGGTCCGAACGCCTGGCAGCATCTGGACGCAGCCACCGCCATGGACCACGCCGAGGCCCTGATCGCCGCGTACGCGTCGGCCGGTTTCCACAAGATCCACCTCGATTGCAGCATGCGCTGCGCCGACGATCCGCAGCAGCTGGACGATGACACCGTGGCCGCCCGCTCGGCGCGCCTGTGCATCGTCGCCGAGGAAGCGGCAGCCGCCGCCGGCTTCGCGCCGCCCGTCTACGTGATCGGCACGGAAGTGCCGATTCCCGGTGGCGAAGCGTCGCTGGCGCAGGCCGGCGCCGTCACCAGCCCGCAGGCGGCGCGCCGCACCCTCGACGTGCACCGCCGCGCCTTCTTCGACAATGCGCTGCACGGCGCCTGGCGCCGCGTGATCGCCATGGTGGTGCAGCCGGGCGTCGATTTCGACCAGAACAGCATCCAGCATTACGATGCCGATGCCGCCGCCCAGCTGTCGGCCTTTGTCGCCGAGCAGCCCGGCCTCGTGTTCGAAGCCCACTCCACCGACTACCAGCGCGAATCGGCCCTGCACGCCATGGTGCGCGACCATTTCGCCATCCTGAAAGTGGGCCCGGCCGCCACCTTCGCCCTGCGCGAAGCGCTGTTCGCCCTGTGCCAGATCGAGGAAGAACTGCTGCCGGCGCCCGCCACCTCGCAGCTGATGCAGGTGCTCGACGACGTCATGGTGGCCAAGCCGAAGAACTGGATCAAGCATTACCTGGGCACGCCGGAAGAGCAGCGCCTGATGCGCCGCTACGGCTTGAGCGACCGTTGCCGCTATTACTGGGGCGAGCCGGAAGTGGCGGCCGCCGTCGGCAAGCTGCTGGCCAACCTGGCGACCGTGGCGATTCCGCTGCCGCTCCTGAGCCAGCATTTGCCGGAGCAGTACCTGGCCGTGGTGCAGGGCAGCCTGAAAGCCGACGCGCCGGCCTTGATCGAGCACAAGATCGGCAGCTTGCTGGCGCAATATGCGCGTGCCTGCAACCGCAATGCGGCGCTACCCCTCATTGCCGAAGCGGCAATCTGTTAAGCTCGGTATTTTCACTTTTTACCGAGCCCGCCACCATGCGAAATACCAGCCAACGCCGTGAAACCATCCTCCAAATGCTTGCCCAGCAGGGCTCGGTGCAAGTGACCGATCTGGTGGAAAAACTCGGCGTGTCCGCGGTCACCATCCGCAGCGACCTCAATGCGCTGGAAGCGCAAGGCATGGCCACGCGCAGCCACGGCGGCGCGACCCTGACGCGCACGCCGCCGCCCGAGCACACCATCCGCCAGAAGGACGCCATCAACCACGAGCAGAAGGAGCGCATCGGCGCCTATGCGGCGCGGCTGGTGGAACCGGGCGACAACATCATCATCGACTCGGGCACCACCACCATTTCGCTGGCGCGCCATTTGCGCGACGCCACCGGCGTGACGGTGGCCACGAATGGCCTCAATATCGCGTGGGAACTGGCCGACGCGCCCGGCGTGGACCTGATCCTCACGGGCGGCCTGCTGCGCAAGCAGTCGCTGTCGATCCAGGGCAGCCAGGCCGAGACCTGCCTGCAAGCCTACAGCTTCGACAAGCTGTTTCTGGGCGTGGACGGCTTCGACCTGCAGTTCGGCGTGACCACCCACCACGAAGCGGAAGCAAGCCTGAACCACAAGATGGTGGAACGGGCAAAAAAAATCATCGTCCTCACGGACGCCTCGAAGTTCGGCCGCGTCAGCCTGCACCGCATCGTGCAGCTGGACCGCGTCGATACCGTCATCACCGATGCCAGCATCAGCCAGGAGTACCGCGAAGGTCTGCACAAGCTGGGCATCGAACTTTTTATAGCGGAATAATACATGCTGAGCGGCAGAATCCTTACCCCATCTGGCTGGATCACGGGCACCATCACCTTTGACCAGCGCATCGTCCAGATACAGGAAGACCCTGCCGCCGACAGCGCGCTGACCATCTTGCCCGGCTTCATCGACCTGCACGTGCACGGCGCGGCCGGCGTCGACATCATGGAAGGCGGCAACGCCGGCGCCACCGTGGCGCAGGTGCATGCGCGCCATGGCACCACTGCCCTGCTGGGCACCACCCTGACGGCCAAGGAGCCATCCATCCTGCGCGCCCTGCAAGGCCTGGCCGGCGTCATCGCCGAGCGCCCCGCCAACGGCGCGCGCATGCTGGGCGTGCACCTGGAAGGCCCGTTTTTAAATCTGCACCGCCTGGGCGCGCAGCCGCCAGACGTGGTGCAGGCCAGCCTGGCGCTGGTGCAGCGCTTCCACGCCATCGCGCCCATCAGGGTGCTGACCATGGCGCCGGAAATCCCCGGCCACCTGGAACTGATCCCACAGCTGGCGGCGATGGGCATCCGCGTGCAGATCGGCCACAGCGCCGGCACGTTCGACGAAGGCGTGGCGGCCCTGAAGGCCGGCGTCTCCGGTTTTACGCACCTGTACAACGGCATGACGGGCATGACGCACTACGATCCGGGCATGGTGGGCGCGGCGCTGGCGCATGCCGAATACGCGGAAATCATCCCCGACCTGCAGCACGTGGCCAAGGGCGCCCTGCGCGCGGCCCTGCGCGCCATCCCCCGCCTGTATGGCGTGACGGACGCCACCTCGGCCACCGGCATGCCGGACGGCGAATACGGCCTGGGCACGCAGCGCGTCTACAAATGCCTGGGCTGCGTGCGCCTGGCCACGGGTTCGCTGGCCGGCAGCGTGCTGACCATGGACCAGGCCCTGCGCAATTTCGTCGAGCTGGGCCTGGACCTGGCCGACGCCTCGAACCGCCTCTCGCTGTACCCGGCCGACTACCTGGGCGAATCCGAACGGGGCCGCCTGGCGCCCGGCGCCTGGGCCGACATCGTCGTCCTCGATTCCCAGTTACAGCCCGTGTCCGTCTTCGTCGAAGGCGCGGCCATCGATCTTTCCACCCGCTAGACCTCTTCAACCCCCAGCTCCGGAGTTTTCATGCACGACACGTCACACAAGGCCCCCGTGTGGGCCATGCGCTACCTGCTATTTATCGCCGGCATGGGGGGATTGCTGTACGGCATAGACATCGGCATCATCGCCGGCGCCCTGCCCTACCTGGAATCGACGGCCTCCGTGGCCTGGAAACTGACGGCCCAGCAGCTGAGCTTTATCGTCGCCGCCGTGCTTCTCGGCTCGGTCCTGTCGTCGCTGTTCGCCGGCGCCCTGGCCGATATCCTGGGCCGACGCTGGGTGATGTTCCTGGCCGGCGCCCTGTTCAGCGCCAGCATTCCGCTGATCGCCCTGGCCGACGGCTACACGCCGCTGCTGCTGGGACGCCTGCTGCAAGGCATCAGCGGCGGCTTGATCGGCGTCGTCGTGCCCCTGTACCTGGCCGAATGCCTGCCGGCGCAGCAGCGCGGACGGGGCGCGGCCCTGTTCCAGCTGCTGCTGACCATCGGCCTGGTGGCCGCCGCCCTGATCGGCCTGGTGCAGGCGCAGACGGTGGAAACGGCCACGCAGGCGGCGCAAGCCTTGCCGGAAGCGGGCCGCATCGCCGCCATTTTTAGCGCCAAGGACCACGCCTGGCGCAGCATCTTCTGGGTCTGCCTGACGCCGGGCCTGGTATTTACCGTCGGCGCCCTGCTGCTGGCCGAGTCGCCGCGCTGGCTGGCGCGCCGCGGCCGCGTCGAACAGGCGCGCCAGTCGCTGCTGCGCACGCGCCTGCCCGCCGCCGCCGACCTGGAACTGCGCGACATGCTCGATACGCCGGAGAACGCGGCCAAGGCCAGCGGCCAGGCCAGGACCAAGGACCCGCTGCTGAGCCGCCGCTACGTGCTGCCCTTCCTGCTCGCTTGCCTGATCCTCGCCTGCACGCAGGCGACGGGCATCAATTCCATCCTCGCCTATGTCGTCAATATCCTCAACCAGGCCGGCCTGTCGGGCGCCTCGGCCAACATGGCCGACGTGCTGCTGAAAGTGCTCAACGCCGTGCTGACGGTGGTGGCCGTGCTGCTGGTCGACCGCAAGGGCCGCAAGTTCCTGCTGATGCTGGGCACGGGCGGCATCGTCGTCTCGCTGCTGGCGGCCGGCCTGCTGTTCCGCGGCGCCGAAGCCCGCCTGGCCGACGTGCGCCCCGCCATCGCCGCGCAAGTGCAGGCCGATGGCCTCGCCGTGCGCCTGGATGCGGCCACCCTGGCGGCGCTGGGCGCGGCCGCCGACGGCACGCCGCAGCAGCTGACCATCGCCTACGCCTACGGCCCGTTCACCAACGTGAAGAGCCTGCGCAGCGACGACCCCGTACTGCGCCAGGTGTCGATCG
>CAUSDR010000229.1:0-9235 GCA_963530105.1 uncultured Janthinobacterium sp. | reverse complement strand
GCGCTGGCCTTCGCCACGGCGCTGGCCACGTCCCAGGCCACGCTGCCGGCCGATTCCACGCGGCGCACCCAGTGGCTGAGGGGGCGCGCCAGGCCCTCGATGTCGGACATCAACGGCGGATCGTATTGCAGGTGGGCCGCCGAATGCTCGCCGACGATGTTGAGCATGCCCGACGAGGCCCGCTTGGCGTTGTGGATATTGGCCAGGCCGTTCGCCAGGCCCGGCCCCAGGTGCAGCAGGGTCGACGCGGGCGTGTCCTTCATGCGGTAGTAGCCATCGGCGGCGCCCGTGCAGACGCCCTCGAACAGGCACAGCACGCTGCGCATGCGGGGGTTTTCCAGCGCCTTCAAGAAATGCATCTCGGAAGTGCCCGGATTGGCGAAACAGATATCGACCCCCTGCTCCGTGAGGGTTTGCACCAGGCTTTCAGCGCCGTTCATGTCAGTACCCCGCCATCTCGCGCGCCTTGCCGATGACGCCGTAGCTGCGCTGCGGCGCCGACATCAGGAAGCCGTAGCCTTCCTTCAGCAGGCGCTCGTAATTGCTGCCCGTGACGTGAGGATTGCCCACCTTGACCTGGTGCTTGTGGCAGGTGGCGACGATCTGCGCCATGGCCGCCAGCACTTCCGGATGTTCGTACTGGCGCGCCAGGCCCAGTTCCTGCGACAGGTCGCCCTCGCCGATCAGCACGAAACCCACGCCCGGCACGTTGGCCAGGATGTCGTCCAGGTTGGCGATGGCTTGCGTGCTTTCGATCATCAGCCCGGCAAGCAGTTCGCCGTGCGGCGCCAGCGGCCAGACGTCGGCCTTGGCATAGTATTCCTGCTGGCTCAAGCCCCAGTAGCGGGCCGCATTGGCCGGGCCGTCGCCGCGCACGCCGCGCGGTTCGTACAGCGGCGCGTTCTTCGGCCGCGCATAGCGGCACGAGGCGACGGCGTTCCAGGCTTGCTCGACGGTGGCCACGTGCGGCGTGATGACGCCATACACGCCGCGGTCCAGCACCTGCTTGGCGAAGGACTGGTTCATCTCGACGCCGTTGGCGGGTATGCGCGCCAGCGGCGTGACGACCGGCGCCACGGAGCCGGCCGCCGCGATCTGCTTGCGGTTGAGCATGTACTGCAGCGCATCGCCCAGCGCGGCCACATCGTAGGGGTTGTGCTCCATTTCGAAGACGATGCCGTCATACGGCGCTTCGCTCATGTCGATGGCCGACTGGCGGTCGATCTTGGAAAAGGCGGTAAAGGCCGGCTTGCCCTGTTCCCAGGCGCGGATGATGCCGTTCAGGCGGTTGTTGCTCATGTTGTTCCTCGTGGTCTGAAGTGGATGATTACTGCTTGCTGTCCCAGTACATGAAGCCCATGCCCTCGCCCGTGCCGGCCGGCGTGCGCCAGCACGGCACGTAGTCGACCAGGGTCATCTCGGCGCCCGTGTCCTGCATGGCTTTCATGACGCTGACATACAGCTTGATTTCGGAAGTGCCCGACTGGTAATAGCCGTCGGGGATGGCGGCCAGGCCGTCGTAGTCGTAGTCGCCCAGCATCCGCATCACCTTGTGGTCGAATTCCTCGTCGTTGACGAAGTGCGACAGGCCGCCCGAGGCGAAGATGCCGACCCGCACGTCGGCCGGCCAGGCGTTGATGGCGTCGCGCAGCACGCGGCCAAATTCGATGCAGCGCGCCATCGACGGCTGCGTGGGCGGATAGAAGCAGTTCATGATGACGGGCACGTGCGGCGGCACCTCGTCCTGCATGATCTGGTGGTAGACGAAGCTGTAGGCGTGCGGCGCCACCGGATACTCGGGCAGGGGCTTCATCCACACGTTGTCCGGCCAGGCGAACAGGTCGGTCAGGTCGAAGCCCTCTTGCTGGAAGGCGTCGACCAGATAGGCGGCCAGTTCCGGGTGACAGGGGTGCGTCACGTGGTGGTCCGGCGCATACACGGCGCGCTGCGGCGGGCCGTTGTGCACCTCGGCGCCCGTATAGATGGCGATCGAGGGCGAAAACTGCGTAAAGATTTCCTTTTGGTCCTTGCCCAGGATGATGGCCACGTCGATCTTCGCCTCGCGGTAGGCCGCCGCCATGGTGTCGAGCGCCGTGCGGCAGCGCGCCGCCCGCTCGCTGCGCTCTTCCAGCGTCAGGAAGGGCTCGAACGCCGCTTCGCGGTGCGCTTCCAGTTCCGGATAGGTCCAGGTGCGGTTGCGGAACCACAGTTCCGGGTTATTGCGGTCGCGCTCGCCATTCGTCAGCCAGTCTTCCGGTTTCTGGCCCAGCATGCCGCTATGCGGTACCGCCATGCCGAATACAATTTTTGCCATCGTGTTCCTCGTATAGGTGTTGTGATGTGTGAAGGGGGACAGCCGCGTCAGACCTTGCCCAGCGCGTCATGCAGCGGCGCAGACGATTGCTGGGTCTCCAGCGCTACCGGCGGCTCCTGCGCCGCCGGTTCGCCCACCCTGGGCGCCCATTTGCGCTGCAGCAAGATGACGGAACTGCCGGCGCCGATCAGCAGGAAGACGAAGATCGCCAGCATGGGCGCCGTGTAGCTGCCGCTGACATGCAGCAGCCAGCCCGACAGGCTGGCCGAGATGCCGCCGGCCAGGCTGGTGGCCACCTGCTGCAAGCCCGTGTTCAGGCCGATGGCCGGCTTGGGGATCAGGGTCAGCTTGCACAGGGTGGTGTTGTTGGCCGTGACCAGGCCCAGCAGCGACAGCGACAGCACGTTCCAGAACAGCGCCATCTGCAAGGTCGGCGCATAAGCCCCCAGCAGCACCGTGGTGCCGCCGATGAAGCCGGCCACGACAAAGCTCTTGCGCACCCGCACCGCATCCCTGCCCCGCGCGATCAGGCGGTCGGCCGCCCAGCCGGCGATGGTGGCGACGATGGCGATGCCGGCAAAGCTGAAGAAGGTGTACAGGCCGGACTTTTCCAGCGACAGGCCGCGCTGCTCGACCAGGTAGGCCGGCATCCAGGTCATGCAATAGAAGGTGAAATAGCCGTAGCAAAAGTTATTGATCATGCCGCCCCACACCACGGGGCTGGCCAGCAGGCTGCCGAAAGTGACGGAAGCGGCCGTGTGCCGGCGCGTGACCAGTTCCTCCTTCGAGGGAAAATCGTTCTTCACCATCAGCAGCCACGGCCCCAGCCACAGCAAGCCCACCAGGCCCGTGGCGACGAACATCAGCTGCCAGGAATGGTTGACGATGATCCAGGCGGCGATGGGCGCGCCGATGGCCGGGCCGAATTTGCCACCCATGGCGAAGATGCCGACGGCCAGGCCTTTCTGGCTTTCGCGGAAATTGTTGCCCATCCAGCGGTAGCTGGCGGGGATCACCACGGCTTCGGCCGCGCCCACCAGCAGGCGCATGAGGATGAGCGCGCCCAGGGTCGTCACCATGCCGGTGGCGGCCGAGGCCAGGCACCACAGGGTGAAGCACACGGTGTAGGGCCATTTCACGCCATAGCGGTCGACCACCCAGCCCATGCCCAGCTGGCACAGGCCGTAGGACCAGAAGAAGGACGAATTGAGCCAGCCCCGCTCGACACTGGTGAGGGCGAATTCCGCGACAAAATTCTTGTCGGCCAGCGCCGACGACAGGCTGGTGCGGTCCACGAAGGAAATCAGCAGCCCCAGCGCCAGCAGCAGCAGGATGCCCCAGGGGTTGACGGCGCCTGCGCCTTTTGCCTTACTTGTCTCCATCTTTCTCTTTCGGTAATGTATGCAGTTTCCGGGCCGCTCTGCGGCGGCTTGCCCGGAGTTAAAGAGGCGTCACCCCGGCGTCAGGCCAGGCTGGGGTACAGCTGCTGCGCCGTCTTGCCGAAGATCCAGGCCCGCTCGGCGTCGCCGAGGCAGGCCAGGCCCGCCTGCGCCGTCGCCAGGATGGCGGCCAGGCTGCCCGGCGAGGTGGGGTAGTTCGAGCCCCAGGCCATGCGCGACGCGCCAAAGGCATCCACCACGCGTGGGAAGAAGGTCTCGGCGCTGGCCTTGTCCTTGCTCACGTCGTTGAAGATGCGCGGCGTCAGCTTCAGGTAAATGCTGGGCAAGGCGGCCAGCTCGAACAGGCTGTGCGCCCGGGCGTATGGCGCGCCGTCGGCCACGTCCGGGCGGCCCAGGTGGTCGAGGATGATGGGCACAGAGGGAAAGCGCTTGGCCAGGGCCGTCACCTGCGGCAGGCCGACGGGCCCCGTCTGGATGCACATGGTCAGGCCCAGTTCGGCGCACAGCTCCCACGCGGCAAACGAGCGCGGATCGTCCAGCTCGCTGGGGTCGAATTCCTTGGTGCTGCCGCCCGTAAACAGGCGCAGGCCGGCCAGGCCGCGCGCCTGCCACTCGCGGATGCGCTGCGGCGCGTCTTCCTGCAGCACGTCGACGGAGCCGACGGCCGCCAGGCGGCCCGGATACTGGCCGCAGCCTTCCACCACATAACTGTTGTCAAAGCCATACGTGGTGGACGAATGCACGACGGCCGCCTTGGCCACGCCGGCCGCGTCCATCTGGGCGATCAGCGCCTCGACGGTGCTGGGGCGCTCCTGCGACCAGTCCGAGCGCTTGCCGAACAGGGGTGCCGGCGGATAGCGGCCTTCGTCGCCGGAAATGATGTGCGGATGAATATCGATGATGGTCATGCTGGCTCCTTATTTGCCTTGCGCCTTCAGGCGCGCATCGAGACGGGGGAAGACGCGGCGCGCATTGCCCTCGAAAATCTTGTAGCGGTCTTCCTCGCTGAGCGAGGCGATGCCGTCCACGTAACGCTTGGTGTCGTCGAAGTACTGGCCGGTGGCCGGGTCCTTGCCGCGCACGGCGCCGATCATTTCCGAGCCAAACAGGACGTTGTCAGCCGGAATCACCTTGGTCAGCAGTTCCACGCCCGGCTGGTGGTACACGCAAGTGTCGAAGAAGATGTTGTCCAGCAAGCCTTCCAGCGGACGGTGCTGCATCTCCAGCGACATGCCCCGGTAGCGGCCCCAGTGGTAAGGCACGGCACCGCCGCCATGCGGGATGATCAGGCGCAGCTTGGGGAAATCCTTGAACAGGTCCGACTGCAGTATCTGCATGAACACGGACGTGTCCGCGTTCAGGTAATGCGCGCCCGTGCCGTGGAAGCACGGGTTGCACGAAGCGGCCACGTGGATCATGGCCGGCACGTCGAGGTCGCACAGCGCCTCGTACAGCGGATACCATTCGCGGTCCGTGACGGGCGTGCCCGTCCAGTAGCCGCCCGTCGGGTCGGGATTGAGGTTGCAGCCGACGAAGCCCAGTTCCTCGATGCAGCGGCGCAGCTCGGGAATGCTGTTTTTCGGCGGCGCCAGCGGCGACTGCGGCAGCTGGCAGACGGGGGCGAAATTATCCGGATACATTTCCGTCACGCGGTGCACCAGGTCGTTCGAGATTTCCGCCCATTCCAGGCTGGTGCGCTCGTTGCCCAGGTGATGGCTCATCAGGCCGGCGATGGGCGAAAACAGGGTCAGGTCGCCGCCCCGCTCCTGCTGCAATCGCAGCTGGCCATTGCCCACCGCTTCGCGGATTTCATCGTCGGACACAAAGGCTTCGGCGCGCGAGGGGCCGTTGACGGGGTCGTTGGCAAACTCCACCTGTTTCGCGCGCCAGTTGCGGAACGAGGCGGGGACGGTGGTGAAATGGCCGTGGCAATCAATAATCATG
The DNA here is from genome assembly GCA_963530105.1 of uncultured Janthinobacterium sp. Classification (GTDB taxonomy): domain Bacteria; phylum Pseudomonadota; class Gammaproteobacteria; order Burkholderiales; family Burkholderiaceae_D; genus Janthinobacterium. The sequence goes on along the minus strand of CAUSDR010000229.1, from coordinate 3,577 downwards.
TTCTTCTCTCGGTTCGGTTCAGCGGATCAGCGGTTCAAGGGGCGAGCGGGTCGACAAACAGCTCGCCGATCGACATGCGGCGCGGCGTCAGACCCTGCTCGAAGGCCGTCGCTTCCAGGGTGACGATGGTTTTCATGTTTTCCTGCAAGCCGTACGGCAGCGGGTCGTGGCCGACGATTTGGCGCAGCGCCTGGTATTTCTTGTCGCTGGCCGTGGTGGCCTCGCCCGCGTCCAGGCGCGCCAGCCATTCCTGTTTCGCCCGCTCGAAGGCGTCGTACAGCGACTTGGCGATCCATGGATGCTCGGCCAGGATGGCGTCCTTGACGACGATGGTGCCGTGCATGGGATACACGCCCGTGCGCCGGTAGTAGTCCGCCTCGATCTCGGCCGCGTTCGGCAACAGGTCCGGGTAGTCGGCCTCGACTTCCTTCCAGCCGCCCGTCGGCGCGCCCGTGCGGCCGATGCCCGCCGCCCCTTCCAGGCCGGCCACCAGCTCGCCCCTGGCCATCATGTCGGCCAGCGAGGTGCCCGGCGCCGCGTGGATGACATTGCCCGGCAATTTCAGCTGCGTCACGTGTTCCTCGTCATCGACCACCCACGTCACCTTCGAGGCGTCCAGGCCGAATTCGTCGATCAGCACTTGCCGGTTCCACACGCCCGTGGTGACGGAATAGGCGCGCACGCCCACCTGCTTGCCTTCCAGGTCCTTCGGGTGGCGGATGCCAGCGTCCGGGCGCACCAGCAGGCCGCCGTGGTGGAAGCGGCGCACGACGAAGATCGGCAGCGCGACGAAGGGCGCGCCATAGGCGCGGGCGATGATGTAGGTGGTGGGCGCCAGTTCGCAGACGTCGAATTCGACGTCGCGCACCATGCGGCGGAAAGCGCCGATCTGCGGCTGCACGGTGATGAATTCCGCGTCCACGCCCTCGATGGGGATGGAACCGTTGCGGATGGCCGAGGTATGCGGATGCTCGGCAATGGCGATCTTGAGGGGGACTTTCTTGGCCAACTTGATTCTCCTGTGAATGTCGTGCGCCGCGGCCTGGAATACCTCAGCCGGCAGGCGTCCTGTCTTGAGGAATCAAGAATAGGAGATGGCCGCGCCCCCGTCCCTAGACAAAATTGAGATTCGCTGGGACTTTTTCTGGCACTTTTGTGCATACACGACAGATACAGTTCGGCGCTTGCCCTCGCCTGCCACGAAGGCTATGATTGACGCCGACCAGCGCGAGAAATCGGCCCGCGCAGCCCGGCGCCAGCATGGCCGGCTGCGACACAACGATCCCGCTGCGCCTTGCCCAGGAGACCAGATGACACACAATGCAATAGCAAAGAATCAACATCATGCGGGTGGCAGAGTCACCTTGACCACCGTGCCGAAAGTGCGGCTGTACGTGGAGCGCCAGGAAAAACGCGAGGGCTGGTTCGTGCATATCGGCCACGTCACGGAACGGGGCCGCTGGCGCACGGAGCCGCATGCGCATCCCAAGTATGGCCAGGTGATTTTCGTGCGCAACGGGCGCGGCGTGATGAACCTGGAAGGCAGCAGCGTGCCCTTCGAAGGCCCCTGCGCGCTGCTGCTGCCCACCGAATGCGTGCACGGCCTCGATTACGAGATCGACGTCGACCGCTGGGTAGTCACCATCGAAGTGGCTTATTTGACGCAGGTCAACAGCAAGCTGCACGAATTCATCCAGCTGTGGGCCGCGCCGCGCGTCATTCCCCTGTCGTATGCGGACGAGGCGGCGGCGGAATTCTTCACCCTCATTTCACGGCTGGAACAGGAAGTGGCCTTGCGCGCCACCGGCCACGTGATCGGCACGGAAGCGCTGCTGACGTCGCTGCTGCTGATGCTGGTGCGCGGCACGCACCTGGAGCAGGTCGACAATGAAGGCACGACGCGCAGCGAAATCCGCCTGGCCGACCGTTTCCGCGAGCTTATCGACGCGCATTACCACGAAGGCTTGCCGCTGCAGGACTACGCCTCGAAGATGGCCGTCTCGCTGGTGCAGCTGCGCGCCGCCTGCGCCTCGGCCACGGGGCAAAGCCCCACCAAGATGATCCATGCGCGCCTGATCACGGAAGCGAGGCGCCACCTGATCTTCGGCGACCAGTCGATGGAGCAGATCGCCTTCCTGCTGGGCTTTTCGGACGCCGCCTACTTCACGCGCTTCTTCCGCAAGGAAGTGGGCCAGACGCCCAGCGTGTTCCGCATCACGGCGCGCCAGCAGCCGCACCGAGCAAAAGTCGGCTGATGCGCCAGCGGCGCGGCAAGCCGCCGGCGCCGGCCGTCAGAAGTGGATTTCCCCGTTGAGCGTGACGGCCGAACGGCGGGTGCCCGGCGCCGTCGCCGGCGCCACGCCGTACATATTGTTCCAGTACTCGTAGCCGGGACCGGCATAAAAGGTGCGCGGGTGGCCGGCGAGAGCGCCCACGTCGAACATCAGCGCGGCGCGCATCAGCGTCTCGGTGCGGGTCTCGGCATGGAAACCGTCGCGCCCTTTCGGCCCCGTGACGCTGACGAAGCCCTTGAACACCGCCGGCATGGCTCCCAGCCGCAGCGGCGCCAGCCAGGCGCTCTCGGCATGCCATGCCGTCTTGAACACCACATCGGCATAGGCGATGCCGTTATGGTTCGATTCCTTGGCCCAGCCGCCCGTCACGCTCCAGAAACCGCGCGGCAAGGCAAATTCCACGCTGGGGCCCACCATCCAGATGCGCCCGGCGGAGCCGAAATGGTCGTTCTTGGCGTTCAATTCATAGCCCGTCATCAGGCCCACGTCGCGGATCACGCCCAGGCCCATCGGGCGGCCGAGTATCTTGCCGGCGCTCCAGCTGATGCGGCTGACCGTATAGATATCCCTGGCGCCTTCGCTGCCATTGGCTTCCAGGTTATTTTTATCCGACACCAGGTAATCGGCATTGAAGATGTAGCCGCCATATTTGAAACCGCCCGCGGTGTTCAGGGTGGCGATTTTCTGCGCCACCCGGTGCGGATTGCCCGGAAAATAAAAGCCGTCGGCGTAACGCGCGCCGACATAGGTGTCGTTCCAGTTGGGGGGGCGCTGGTAGCCGCCGGAAGCGGCCGGGGCGGCGGCGCTTTCCGCCGCGTGGCCGATGCCGGCAAAACAGGCGGCCAGCGCCAGGCCGGCCAGCGCATGCTGCGCCGTTGTGGGAGAGTGTTTCATGTCTGCGTCCGTGGAGAGGGTTATAGGTCAAGCGCGGTACGATGAAAAGCGTGGCTGCCCGCGGGCGGCGCCGGCGGGCAGGCAACGGCCGTGCAGCCGGTCAGATGGGCTGAACCATGGTTTCAATGACTTTTTGCGTGGCGGCGACATTGTCGAAGCCGGGCTTGCGGCCCTTTTCCCACTCGCCGATGTCGACGCAGCACTGGATCACCAGGCGGCAGCGCTCGTGGCGGCGCTCGGCGTACTCGCCAAACGCCACTTCGGGATCGCGCGAGGACGCCAGGCATTCGGCCAGCACCACGCCATCCTCGATGGCCTGCGCCGCGCCCTGCCCCAGGTGCGGCAGGAAGGCATGCACGGCGTCGCCCAGCAAGACCACGCGGTTCCTG
>CAUSDR010000228.1:0-9240 GCA_963530105.1 uncultured Janthinobacterium sp. | reverse complement strand
ACAAGGACGGTCTTGCGTATGACCCAACATCTTGCGCAGTAGGAGCATTTGGATCATGACAATCACTATCGAAGCCGGCGCCGGCCTGCCCACCGCCGAATCCTACGCCAGCGTTGCCGCAGCTGATGCGCGCTGCGCCAGCCTGGGCCTGACTGCCTGGGCGGCGCTGGCCGAAGCTGATAAGGAGATCGCGCTGCGCAAGGCCATGGTCTTCATGGCAACCTACCGCACGCGCTGGGCCGGCCGCCGGGTGCATCAGCACCAGGCGCTGGACTGGCCGCGATACAACGTGGCGGTCGACGGGTTCGCCGTACCCAGCACCATTGTGCCGGCGGAAGTGGTCAATGCCTGCATCGACCTGGCCGTGCGCGCCGGGCGCGGCGAGGATCTGCTACCTGACCTCGATACCGGCTCGAACGCGATCAAGAAAGACAAGACCGGCCCGCTGGAAACGGAGTACTTCCAGAACACCACGGATGCGCGCGAGCGCTTCGTAGCCGTGGACGCGCTCCTGGCACCGTACTTCGGCTCGGCCGGCGGCGGCAATTCGATCAAGGTGATACGAGGATGAGCGCCTATCCGGCAGTGAAGATCGACGGCTGTTTCGTCGCAGATAACACATACAGTTCCGATGGGAAGGTATGGACTGTGACCAACTTGATCGCGCGCGCCAAGGATCTCGAAGCGTTCGACTTGCCGCTGGCGGCGATCTACAGCGGGTCGGAGGTGTGGACGCCGGTCGGCTCGGCCTACGGGATCGCGCATCACGTGCGGCGTGCGCTGGACGTCGATACCAGTTTCCCGATCATCATGTGCCAGCAAGGCTTCATCATGGACGGCTGGCACCGGGTGCTGCGCGCGCTGATCGACGGCAAGACCACGATCAAGGCGGTGCGCTTCGCCGAGACGCCGCCGTATGACTACGTGAAAGTTCCATAGCTTATGACCGACTACGCCAAAACTGCCGCGCGCGCCGACCATTCGCTGCGCCGTAAGGGCGGCATCGCGGTGCTGCGCCAAGTCGTGACCGGCGAGTACGACCCGGGCTTGGGCGCGGCGCCTATCATCACCACGGACTACGAAGGCACGGGCGTCAAGATCAACTACGAGGCCGAGAATATCGACGGCACGCTGATACATTCGGGCGACCAGCAACTGCTGCTGTCGCCACTGCAGCGCAACGGCGCGCCGATGCCTGCGCCGACCACGGACGACCTAGTGCTGTTCGGCGGCGCCAGCTACACGGTCAAAGCGGTCGAAATCACAGCACCGGTTGACGTGGCCGTGCTGCACACGCTGCAACTCAGGGGGATTTGATGGCCAGTATGTCGTTTTCCATGCAGATCGCCGAATTCATCGCCAAGACGAAGGCCAACCAGGATCTGGTGGTGCGCGCCATCACCATGAAGATCGACAACAAGCTGGTGCAGCGCTCGCCGGTAGGTGATGCCAAGTTCTGGAAGCACAAACCACCGCCTGGCTATACAGGCGGGCGCTTCCGCGCCAACTGGCAGCTTTCCATCGGCTCGCCGTCCGCTGGCGTGCGCGACCTGATCGACAAGGACGGCAGCGCCACGATTGCCGCCCACGGCAGCGTTATCAGCGCGGCGAAGGCGGGTGACGTGATCTACCTCGTGAACAACTTGCCGTATGCGAAGCGCATCGAGGAGGGCTGGTCCCGCCAAGCGCCCGTCGGCGTCGTTGCCCTGACGGTCGTGGAATTCCGCACCATTGTGGATAACGCGGTGAACGGCGTGCGCGACGGCACCACCGCCAGCGAGTTCGCCCAAGGCTATTCGAGCTATAAATTATGAGTCAATCAACAATACGCGCTGCGCTGGAGGTGGCCCTGGCCAGCCTCGCCCCAGTCATCGATACCGCATGGCAGAACGTGCCGTACACGCCGATCACTGGCCGGCCATACCAGGCAGCCTACCTGCTGCCGGCGGAACCGGCCAATCATTCCATGGGCGACGGCTCGCGCCAGGAGCGCGGCATCTTCCAGGTCAGCTTGCTGTATCCGCCGGGGCAGGGCACTGCCGCCGCCGGCGCGCGCGCTGAAATGATCAAGGAGCTGTTCCGCCGCGGCGCAAGCTTCACGAAGGGCGATTTGACTGTGCAGATCGAGCGCACACCGGAAATCGCCGACGGCCGCGCCGACGACGACCGCTGGATGGTGCCGGTGAAGATCCGGTACTTCTGCAACCTGTAACCCGCATCACCCCACACAGATCGCCTCGGCGGTCTTTTTTTTCGACCAAAGAAAGGCAATCCACACCATGACCACTGCAAACGGCATCGACAGCCTGCTCGTAATCGGCAAGCAAACAGCGGAAGGCGCCAAGGCCCTGGCCGCCAGCGGCCGCCTCTATCCGCGCGTGACAGCGACGTTCGACACGGACGCCGACAAGTACTCGAGCAACGAGATTGATCCCAGCCAGCAGCAGAGCGACACGCGCCTGGGCAACTTCCGCACCTCCGGCGCAATCAAGGGGGAGGCGAGCTGCGGCACCTACGCCATGCTGCTGGCCGCGCTGCTGCGCCGTGACTTTACGGCCGGCGGCACCACCGCGGCGCAAAATACCATCGCATCGGGCGCAACGGGTCTGACGCGCAGCGCTGGCTCCTGGCTGGCCGACGGCCACCGCGCCGGTACCGTGGTGCGCATCGGCGGCTTCCTGACCACCGGCGCCGCCAACAACGGCAAGAACTTCTTCGTCACCTCGGCCACGGCGCTGAAGCTGACGGGGCAGTTCATGGATGGCAGCGCCATGACGGTGAAGGTAGAAGGCGATCCGGTGACCGTGACCGCAACCGGCAAGCGCTCCTTCACGCCGCTGACCGGGCACACGACGGACTGGTTCACTGCGGAAGTTCAGGATCCGGGCATCGCCGTGAATCGTTGCTTCATTGACCAACTGGTGAGCAAGGTCGATATCGCCGTTCAGCCGAACGGCATCACGAGCATGGACTTCACCTTGATGGGCAAGCTGGAAGGTGCGACCACGCCGGCGGCCTACTTCAACGCGCCAGCATCCACGCCCGGCACCGGCAAGTTTTCCGGCGCCACCGCGATGCTCTCGGTTGCCGGCATTCCGTCGCAAATCTGCACCGGCATGTCGCTGTCGCTGGACGGCCAGGTCAAGATCGATCCCGTGATTGGCTCCAAGTTCGCCACAGCCGCCTCGCGCGGCAAGGTGCTGGGCAGTGGTCAGTTCACGGTGTTGATGCAGGACTCGGCATACATCGACTATTTCAAGCAGGAAGTCGAACTGTCGCTGGCCTATGCCATGGCGGCCAGCACGGCACCGTTGGCCGAGGTCATGACGATCGCCATGGGCCGCATCAAGATCACTTCGGCGAAGGTCGATGATGGCGAGAAAAACAAGATCGTCACGTGCGCTTTCGACATTCTGCGCTATCAGGGCGCCGACGCGCAGCACGAGGCCACGACCGTGGCCATCCAAGACACCAGTTTGTAACCAATTCGCCCGGCCACACGCCGGGCTTTTAATGAAAGGCTCTGCCATGCAAGAACTGAAATTCAACGAACACAATTTTGCTCTGGTTGAGCTCGATGGCCGCACTTGGCTGACTGCCGCCGATATTGCAGTCGCACTGGGCTACAAGCGGAGTGACCAGGTGTCACGAATTTTCGAGCGCCACGAGCGCGAATTCTCGACATCGATGACCTCGATTGTCCAGACCGTCAGTTTGGGAAACGCGAATCTGGTCAATGAAGTTCGTCTGTTCAGCCTTCGTGGCGCCCATCTGATCGGCATGTTCTCCCGGACTGCAAATGGCCAGGCTTTCCGCGCCTGGGTACTTGATCAGTTGGATGAGGTGGACCGCCAATCCGCACCCAGCCGCTCGCTGATGGCGGCCTGGTTCAAGGCCAAGGCGGCCGTCGACGCACAAGACAAGTTCGCCAGCATGTGCGGCAAGGGCCTGAGCGAGCATAAGCAGGTCAAGTCACCGTTGAAAAAGGTACTCGACCAGATCGCAACACAGATTCAACCATCACTTCTTTCCTGACCCGGCCGCGCGCCGGGCTTTCTTTTTGGCGCAAGCCAACCCCAGCACCGGCTGGTCGCTGTCGCCTTCGTGGGCGCGGCGGCCGGCACGGACATTGTTTATCGCCCACGAAAGGTATTACCCATGAACACCACCCAAACATCCCTGAACGCCGCTCAAGCCCTGGCCGTCGTCGGCTTCGATATCGCCAACCTGTCCGCGCCAGCCGCGCGCGTGACCTTCGACGTGCCCGTGATCTTCGACGCCGACGGCGAGCCTGTGGCCGGTATCCGTATCGTCGGCAAGAACTCCGACGAGTACCGCAAGGAAAGCCACGCCGTGCGCGCCGAAGGCTACAAGAAGTCGGCCAAGCGCAAGACCGCCATCGATGCCTCGACGGACGAAGGTGCGGATCAGCTGGTGCACGTCATCGATGACAACCAGAAGCGCCTGGCGCTGGCCGTGGCCGTCGACTGGTACGGCTTCACCAGCAACGGCGCGGCAGTGCCGTTCGACAAGGCGCTGATCGCCACGGCGTTCGAAAAATACCCTACCTGGCAGGATCGCGTCACGGCCGCCCTGGAAAACGACGCCAATTTTTTGAAGGTCTGACCCAGGCCCTACTGCTGTACGCCGATCACCTGTTTGATCGAGCGTCAGTAGCCGGCGATGGCAATGCCAAGGGCGATCACATTGATACGGCTCGGCAAAATCCGCTGTACCGCGCGCCCGATGCACCAGCGGTGCCTCAACTGCCGCCAGAGCTGGCCTATATCTGGACCTGGTTCACCCAGCTGAACCAGAAGCGCCAGTGCGGCATTGCCGTGAATGCGCTGACCAGTGCCGAGATATTGGCCTGGCAGGCGCGCCACGGCGTCCGCTTCGATCCGTTCGAAGAGGGCGTGATCGATCGCCTTGACGCACTGTTTATATATCACCAACACAAGAAGGACTAATAAAAATGCCTGATATCGCCGAGCTTGGTCTTTCTATCGATACGCGCCAGCTGGAGCAGGGCGCCCAGGCCATGGACCGCCTCGGTGCCGCTAGTGAGAGTGTGGAGAAGAAGGTTGACAGCGCGACGACGGCCATTGACAAGCTTGGTAAGGCGAGCGCCGACGCGAAGGGGAAAACTGCAGAAGGTGCGGCGGCCGTCGATGCTGTCGGTGAGGCCGGCGCGCGCGTGGTGCAAAAGGTGGATGCAGCAACCGCTTCTATCGACGCGATGGGCGCTACCGCCACCCGCATTCGCACTGTCTTCCTCGGCGGCAGCAACACGCTCGACGGGTTCATGGGTTCGTCGATGGGAGTCTGGCGTAGTAGCGAGGCGGCCGCCGCTGGAATAGATAGTCTCGGTAACGCAGCTGAACGCACCTGGAAGAAGCAGGCTGACTACAACGGTGCGATGGCCGACACGACCCGCATCATGCGGCAGGCCGCCGACGCTGCGCGCAGTCTGGAAGAGTCCAACCACCGAATGTTGCTTGAGCTGCAGCGCGAGATCGCCACTTTCGGCATGGCGCGCAGCGAACTGGAGCGCTATCGCGCCGCCGAATTGGGCCTGGGCAGCGCAGCACAGACCAAGGCGGCAGCCCTGGGCAATAGCATCGATGCGATGCACCGCGAAGAGCGGGCTGCTCGCGATGCTGCCGGTGCGCAGGACCGCGCCGCCCAGGCAGGTGATCGCTTTATCAAAAGCCTGCAAGACCAGGTTGCCACGCTAGGCATGACGACCCAGCAGCTACAAACCTACCGTGCAGCCCAGTTGGGCGTATCCGATGCCGCTTCACCGCTGATCAATAAGCTGGCCGAGGCCGGCGCCGGCGCGAAGTCGGCGGGCGGCCACATGGAGGGGCTGAGTTTTCAATCGGCGAGCGCTAAGCGCGAACTGCTGGTGCTCGCCCATGAGCTGAGCCAGGGGCAATTCCAGCGTTTCGGCGGGTCGATGATGGTGCTAGGTGAGCAGACCGGCGCTGCGGGCCTGCTGTTCAGCGCCGCCGGCCTGGCTGCGCTGGCCTTTGCTGGCGCACTGGGCACTGTTGCCTACGCGATGATCAAAGGTGCCAGCGAGCAGCGCGAAATGAGCAATGCCCTAATCTCGACAAACAACTATGCAGGCGTCACCAGCGACAAACTGAACGAGATGGCGCATGCAGCAACTGAGGCTGGTGGGAGTATTCGTGAGGCAAAGAAGGTCGTCACGGAACTGGCTGGTACCGGTAAATTTACCGGAGACCAGATTGCCTACATCTCCGATGCCGTCATTGCACTTGAGCATGCCGGGAGCAGTTCCATTAAAAAGACCATTGCAGAATTTGAGTCGCTGGCTGTGCAAATGACGGGCAATGGTGCCCGCTCGACGGAAGCAATTACTCGTGCTGCACTGAAGCTTGACGACACTTATCACTTTTTGACCATCGAAGTATTTGCGCATATTCGCGCCTTGGAAAAAGAAGGGGAGCAAAAGGCGGCATCCGCTTTGGCAACAGAAGAATTTGCAAAGGCAACAAAAGACGGTGCTGAGAAGATGGTAAAAAATCTCGGATCGGTGGCAACCGCTTGGCATGGTGTCACCGAGGCTATTGGTGAGGCTATGTCCGCAATCGGTGACTTCGCCAAGAAAGGTTCGTTAGCCAAGGATGTGGACGCTTACAGTTTCCGCCTGAGTCACTTCGACCAGCAACTGGAAGAAAGCAATGTTCGCCTTGGCCGGGCGCCGGGAACCATCTCGCCAGAAATGGATGCGACGCGCACTAAAATTGTCCTGGGATTAACGGCAGCTGTTGAAAAATTGAATATTGCCGAAGCGCAAGCTATTGCGCAGGGCGATGAGCAGCAGAAAAAATCAGCTCTGATGCATGACATGCAACGTATGCAAGCCGCTGACGATAAGCGCAAAGAAGAGTCGCTTGGACGGCTGAATGTCGAACTGGAGAAAAACCGGAGGACTGAGCAAGGGCTCATCGATTTGAAATCGAATGATCCGCTTATTCAAGCGATGATCACGCCGGAAGCCATCGAGGCGCGCCGCCTTGCCACCATCAAGGAATTCTCCCAAAAGCCCACCGCAACGAAGGTCAATCAGGTCGAGAACACCGAAATGGCGGATCGCTTGGCGCGCGTCCAGGATGATGTCAATGCCGAAAAGGCCATGATTGACCAACTGGCCAAATATAACGAGATGTTCCACAACGCCGGTCGCTTGGGCGATGAGGAATATTTTAAAAACAAGCGCGATTATGCAAAAGCTACCGCCGCCGAGGAAATTGGCGGCTACACGGTACAGATTGCCGCTTTGCGCGCGCATCACAGTGCAACGGAAGCTGAGGCTGCAAAACATGCCAAGCAGATCAATGACCTGATCGGCAAGCGCGCGGCTGCCGAGGCGCAATCGGATAAGGCAATCCAGTTGCTCAACGCAGAAGAAATGCTGCGCAAGGAGGCCATTGGTGAGGCATCTGATGCAGCCATCAACAAATATATTTCCGGCTTGAACCAGGAAGCGCAAAAAATCGAAGAAGCAAACCGCGGGCGCGAAGTCTCGCGTGGCTCCATCGAGCGCGAGGCGGTGGCACAGCTTGACCTGGCCATCGCATACCAGAAGCAGTTCATGGCCGGCCAAGCCGCAGCTGGTGCGACGGACCTGGAGTTGGCGCAAGCACCTGCAATCCTGAAGTATCTGGAAGACCAGCGCGCGGCGCGCTTGCGCCTGGCCCAAGGGCTGGACGCCCAAAGCGACGCTAAGTACATGGAAAACCTCGCCAACCAGGCCGTCAAGGACTGGGACCGTGCTGGCAAATCTATTGCCGACAGCTTGTCCACCGCATTTGGCAATGGAGGTAAAGCAATCGGTCAGATGTTCAAGGCCTACAGCGAGGGTGTTGCCGGGCAACTGCGCTCGCAAAAGGAACTGCGCGAAGCGAGAAAGCTAAGCGACGACAACCCTGACAGGATCGCGGCCATCAACCGCGCTCAGCTGTCGGGTGCAACGGCACAGATTAAATCCTATGCTGACATGACGACGGCGGCACAGGGGTTCTTTAGCGAGGGATCGAGGGGGTACCAAGCCATGGCAGCAGCATCGCAGGTGATGCATGCAGCCGAGGTTGCTTTGACGGTAGTGAAAGGGATTAATGCCGTGCTGACGCAAGGCGAGGGTGACCCATACACAGCGTTCGGACGCATGGCAGCCATGGCGGCTGTTGTGGCTGCCCTTGGCGTCGCTATCGGTGGCGTTAGTGGCGGATCGGACACTACCGTAAAGGACCGCCAGGCAGCAACGGGCACTGGCACGGTGCTGGGAGACTCGTCCGCGAAATCGGAATCGATTGCCCACTCGCTGGCCATCATGGAGAAAAACAGCGGCCTGGGCCTGGCGCACACGATTTCGATGGATTCATCCCTCAAGCAGATGGTGGCCGGCATCGGCAACCTGGCCGGACTGTTGGCGCGCTCCGGTGTGACTGCTGCTGGCGGCGGCGCCGCAGCGGGCGTGCAAACCGGCACGGCCACGCTGGGCGGCAGCCTGGGCACGGCCGCCGGCACGCTGGCTGGTGGCGTCGGCGGCGCAGCACTCGGCACTTACCTGGGGATGGGCATGGCGGCCATTGGTGGTCCGCTGGGCTTGGCTGTCGGGGCTGTCCTCGGTTCGGTGCTCGGTGGCGTCGTGTCGAAACTGTTCAATACCTCGACATCTATCAAGGACCAGGGCATCACCGGCAAGGCGATGTCGCTGGGGAATGTTGACGCGTTGGGCTTTACGGCCCAGGCCTATGCCGACGTCAACACGAAGAAAAAGGCGTTCGGGATCAGCTACAGCAACAAGGACAGCACCAAAACGGCAGCGCTGTCGGATGAAATGAACGACCAGTTCACGATGATCATCAGCAGCATGGGGCAGACCATCCGTAGCGCGGCCGACGTGCTGGGCCTGGGTGGTGATGCATTTAACGCCAAGTTGAATACGTTCGTGGTTGACCTGGGCAAGATCAGTCTCAAGGATTTGACTGGCGAGGAGCAGCAAAAAGCCCTGGAAACGGCATTTTCTAAGCTGGGGGACGACATGGCCAAGTTCGGCGTGGCCGGCCTGCAGCAGTATCAGGCGGTGGGCGAGGGCTATTTGGAAACGCTGGTGCGCGTCACCAATGACTATATGCAGGTATCCGATGTGCTGGCCGTGCTGGGCAAGTCCTTATAGGCGACCATCACAGCCGTGGAGGCTATCCC